>CAIMSU010000241.1 GCA_903844155.1 uncultured Pseudomonadota bacterium
ATGTCCGCCGCTAATTCCCGCATCGCCTCCCAGCCCGGCCCCTCGATCGCCAGCACGCGCACGCAGAGCCCAACCGCGAGCGTCGGCGAGCCGTACCCCATCGCTGACCGCTGAGGTGTATGGTTCATGCTTCCTTTCCACGATGGAGGACCACTACTCGCAATTCAAGATGATGGACGCTCTGGCGTTGGTCTGCGGAGAGGGCCTCACACTCTTTTTCACTGGGGGTACGAATTTCGACGGGCCAGTGCATGCGGACATTGGGAATGGGATCTGGCGGGCGTCCGCCATCCCGGCTGACCGGACCAACTCATATGGCGCCGACTTCGTCGTACACGCCAACTCCGAGGTGGTACCGCTGAGCTTCGACATGGTTGTCGCCTGGCCCGCGGACGGGATCTTCGTGGATCCGGACCCAGTCCAACTGCCTGATGGGACCTGGGCGCTGAACATGGGCACATTTGGATCAGAGGAGCAATATGTTGGCGACGATGCGGACGTCTCAAAGAGTTGGGCCGACGCCTGGCCGCATTGACTCGGGTCGGCCGTCACCGCGGCGGGACTACTCCCATCGTTTCCAGGAGCGCCGTGCCGGTCCACTCAAACACGGCTCCGTCTGTGCCGGCAACCACATCAGTAGTGCCATCGCCATCGATGTCACCGACTTCGTCCGCGATTGTCGCGCCCGGATATCGCTCGAACCCCTCGCCGTACGCAATCCAGTTTGCGGCTTCGGGATAGATCGTGCCTTTCCGAGGCAAGTCGGCACCTCGGAAAATGCCGAACGCACCTATCAGAGGATCTGCTACTTGTTGAAGCCCCAGGCCGAGGTCGGCAAGGCCGTCAGAGTCAATGTCGCCAAGGCCTGCTACGGTGTACGGCATGAACCCGGCATCGGATTCCACGCGAAGATCGGCAGTCGCGGTCGTCGAGTACGTTCCGCAGGCCGTCGGAGCCTCCCAGAGGGTGACATCCGTGCTGTCGTCTTCCAGTCCGATGACGGCGGCGAGATCGCCGTGACCGTCGCCATCGACATCACCGACGCCTCTGGCCTCCGAGATGCTCGATTCCGAACCCGAGGCTGCAAATGAGAAGTCAGCCGAGTCCCCGGTTACATTCGGGGACGCTTCCAGTGTGCCGCTCAGCCAGCCCATCAGCAGTGTACCGTGCGTCCAGCCAGCCGCGACACCAACGATGTCAACCAGACCGTCCCCGTCCAGATCCCCGGCTGACCTAAGGGTGAGCTCGGAGTCGAAGGTCCAACCAACCGCGTCGTCGACGGAGACCACGCTCTGAAGGAGTCGAGGCTTGACGACGACGGTGCCGGCGCCGGCGGTGACAATCGAAAACTCGGCCAGCCCATCGCCGTCAACGTCGCCGACGACGGAACCCTCGTACCAACCGGGTGAATTCTCACCTGCGGCCACCCATACTGCGGCATCGGATTCACTCATCGTGCTCCCAGCTGTTTTGAACTGGCTGCCGTAGAACACCCCCAGACCGGCGTGGTCGTCGCGGTCACCGCGGAGCACCAGGTCGGCGAGACCATCCCCATCGAGATCGCCCACGGGGCATGCCGAATCCGGGTAGATGTAGACTGGCTCGGGGTTCTGATCAGCGAACTCCACCTGGGTCACCGCGTCAGTGGGGTACTCCCCGGGCGCAAGAGAACTCCCCAGAACGAGATCGATCAAAGACCCTGAGCCGTCCGGTCCCCTGTCCCACCCGTACGTGCCGACGAGTAAGTCGTTTCTTCCGTCGCCATCGACGTCACCCGCCGGCTGAAGAGTCGACGCGAAGCCGGCTGTGGACGAACCCGTCACCGTGACCGTCGCCTCACCGACGGTACAAATGGTCGAGGTGCCGTCGCAGTCCTGGTCGATTTGGTCGCAACCCTCGGGAGCACCAGGGTGCACGGACGGGTCAGCGTCGTTGCAGTCCGTCGTCGTCGTGAAGCCGTCCCCGTCGCGGTCCTCGGGTGCCGTGTCTCGGCCGTCAACGTCGGAGTCGGGATCGGCCGAGTCGCGACCACTCTCGCGCGTCCCCCGCCCGCTCTCACGGGTGGGCGACCCCCCGGAGTCGGCCGGCAACACGGAGTCGCCAAGCTTCGGTGCCGGCGTCCGGCACCCCAGCGAAAGCGTCGTCGCGAGCAAAATGCCGGGTATCCAGTGGAAGGGGTGGAACCCGATGGCGGTCTCACGCGGCGGAACAGGCATCACGACTCCAGTCGCGGAAAGCTTACGGCGAGCTGAGCTGATCCGCAACACCGAGTGGTTGGGGGGGGACGGCCGAGCGCCGGCTGACGCTCAACAACCCGCAAGCGGCACGGCGCTGGTTTCAGCGCCCCCGCGTACCCCTGCTGCCACACGTTGTAAGCGTTAACACCTTCAAACGTCCGCTTTTCGCCAAATCTTCATCACATCGCCGGGCCACCCCGACACCGCCAACCACCCCGGCGACCACCGCCGGCACCCTCTCCCCGTCGGTCCGGGCGACCCCTCTTCCAGCCGCGCCCCGCTCCGCACCTTCCTCTCCGCCAACTCAGCCGTCTCCGGCTCCGCGACGTCTCCCACCTTCCGGCGCTCTCCGCCCCGTGCTCCGCGCTGCCCTTTCCCGTCTCGCATCTTCCCCGCCGCCAACCCGGCCCCTCCACCTCCCCGCGCCCTCCGCGCCACGCCCTCTCCCGTTTCACCCGAGACACCCTTCCCATGAGCAACGACCTCCAAAGCGCAATCCAGGGCAACAAGATCCCCGACTCCAAGAAGACCGGCGTGCTCAACGAGGCGCTCGACAAGGTCAAGAGCATGGGCGGGCGATTCTCCAAGATGAAGTTGCTCTCTGAGAGCTCGCCGACGCCGTCCCGAGGAAGGAGTGGGAGCGCGACGCGACGACGATCCACGACGCCTCGAACCATGCCGGCGGCTCCTACCTCCCCGGCCGCTCCCGCGCACCGACGAGCTCCGCGAGGCGCTGAACCGCGGCCAGTCCGTCTGGACGCTCCCGCGGCGCGGCCGCACCCGCGAGTTCATCCAGGGCGTCGAGTCGCTGGCGGGCGCGGCATGCGCGCGCATCCGCCCTGACACCACGCTGCCGCCGTTGGCTGCAGCAGCAGCGTCCGCCGTCCACATGGCTGGGACAGCGGTGCTTGATCCCGTCCGCGCGCGCGCCGAGGCCGATGCGGCGGAGCGCCGCGGGGCGGGGACGCTTTGGACGGCGGGGCCGGTGGCGTGGGAGGGCGTGAGCGTGGGCACGGTGGCGCAGGCCGAGGTTGTGCCGGTTGTGGAGGAGGAAGATGGAAAAACCCGTAGCGTCCGGCCGCGCATCGCGGCGCTTCCGCGACCAGAGCCGGCGCGAGCCAGCGGGGAGGTGCCTCGCGGCACGCAGGCAGTCTCAACGGCGTTGTTGGCCGCGATCCTCGCGCGTTTGGAGATGACCCCGGCGGCGAGCGGCGGCGTGCCGTCGTGGCTGCTCGACGCCATCGGGAATCCGCAGGGCCGGTGGGCGGAGCTGTGCGCGAGAGAGCCGGGAGGGCCGAAACGGGGGGCCGAGAAGGCCCAATCACCATGCGCACCGGGCTTGTGGGCGCGCCCGGGCGGGTGTACGCTGGCGGGGTGCTCTCGGAGTTGCC
>CAIMSU010000242.1 GCA_903844155.1 uncultured Pseudomonadota bacterium
AATTCAGGTGGATGGTCAGCGAGGGGTAGGCCGTCCCGCAGGGCGGCCGCAGGGGCGCCTTCAGCGCCCCTGAAAAAGGGGAGGTAGCGCCTCGATTGGAACGCGATCTCGCGCTTAGCATCACCTCCAGTTTCTTGATAGGCCCCCCCCGCCCTTTCCCAACCCCAGGAGCGCCCATGTCGACCACCAAGAGCAGCAACATCACCTTCCACGGTGCGAACGTCACCCAGGCCGAGCGCGAGGGCATCCTCGGCCAGAAGGGCGCCGTCGTCTGGCTCACCGGCCTCTCGGCCAGTGGCAAGAGCACCATCGCCCGTCGTGCGGAGCAGCTCCTGCTCGCCCGGGGCGTGACCGTCTACGTGCTCGACGGGGACAACGTCCGCTTCGGCCTGAACAAGGACCTCGGCTTCTCCCCCGCGGACCGCACCGAGAACATCCGTCGCATCGGCGAGGTCGCCAAGTTGTTCGCGGAGGCCTGCACCATCACGCTCACCGCGTTCATCTCGCCCTACCGCGCGGACCGCGACGCCGCGCGGGCTATCATGCCGGCCGGCACCTTCGTCGAGTGCCTCGTCGAGGCGAGCGTCGAGGTCTGCGAAGGCCGTGATCCGAAGGGGCTCTACAAGAAGGCGCGCGCTGGCCAGATCCCCGAGTTCACGGGCATCTCCGCCCCCTACGAGGCGCCCGCCGCGCCCGAGCTCGTCCTCCGGACGGCAGATCTCACGGTCGACCAGGCCGCCGAGGCGTTGATCGCCCACCTGATCGAGAAGGGCTTCATCGCCGCTTGACGCGTGAATGGTGACGCGCTCGCCGTCGTACTACCGCCAGTTGGAGTCCCGCATGCGCCCTCTACGCCCCGCCTTCGCCGTTCTTTGCGCGTTGTTCCTCGGTCCTCTCACGGCGCTCGCGACGCCCGGGCGCGCGTTCGATCCCGCGACGGACGCCTGGAGCCGCGAGGCGCTGGAGGACGGCGCCAAGGCCGTGAAGACGGCCCCGCTGCCGACGCCCTTCCTGGGCGATGAGCAATTCATGCGGCCGTTCACCGGGGCGCATCAAGCCTGGTTCGCCGACGGGTTTCAGCTCGCGAAGTACCACCACATCGTCCTGCCGACGTGGTCAAACAGCCTCGGCCGCTACCACGTGACCGGCCAGGAGCTGCTTCGGCGGTCGCTCGGCACCGCGCTCGGTGCGATGAAGCCCTGGCGCGGGGGCGTCGCCGCTCCCGCCGCAAACACCGCGGGCACCGCGATGCCCAGCGGGGACCTGACGATCTACGGCAACATCCACCAATTCAAGAACACGGCGAACGACGTCGAGTACGTCATCGAGCTGCTCGCTGTCGACAACGCCGGGTTGATCCAGTTCAAGCTCCAGGACATCATCGGGACCTCTGGGACCGCGGGAATGGCGGTCGCCGGCGCCACCGCCTACCAGGCCTCCAACGGAAACCCGCTGTCGGCCGGCCTCGCCATGGCCATGAGCATGCCCACCGACCGGGACCAGTTCAACTTCTACGGGATGGCCGGCGACGAGATCCAGCGCCGCATCCCCGCCACGCTCCTCGCCGCCGACAAGTCGATCGCCAAGAACAAGCCCGATTGCCCGCATTCTGCCGCCGTGCCCCTGACCGTCGCCCCGGCGGGTCTGATGGCCGCCAACTCCGAGGCGTTCGGGCCCACGCTCGCGGATCAGGTCGCCAGCTACATCGCCATCGTCAACGACCCGAAGGCGGACATGGGCGACCGTCGGGATCGGCTCCGCGATCTTGGCAAGATCGGCGCGCGTGCCGCCGTCCCCGTCGCCATCGCCATCATCCAGGACGACAAGGCCGACAACAAGCTGCAGGAGAACGCGGCCTGGGCGCTCGGTGAGATCGGGCATCCCGACGGACTACCGGCGTTGCAGGCGGCGCACGGGGTGGACGGGTTCAACGTCAAGGCTGCCATCACGAAGATCAGCGAGTACTGACGGTCCCCGCCCTTTGCGACAAGCGTTGACCGTTCGGCGACCTGGCACCCCTCCAGCGCGCGACGGAGCTTGATATCGAGCGCCGATGCGAACTCCCGGCCAGTCCCCATCGGCGTTCAGGGGGCTCATCCTCGGCGCGCTGCTGTTGCCCGCCTGCTACCTGAGCGCCTTTTCCCATGACAGCGGCGCGGCGCGCGACTGTGCGACGCGAACGCCGTTCTACCGGGACGCTGATGGCGACGGCTACGGGAACCCGCTCGACCTGGAGCTCGCATGCGCGGCAGACGCCGGCTACGTCGCGAACGGCGCTGACTGCGACGACGCCGATCCGCTCCACACCACCGTTTGCTGGACCGCCGGGGACGAGGGAAGGTCGGATTCGGACGCCGGCGACAGCGGGACCGGGGACAGCGGGGCGGGCGACACTGCGACGGGAGACACTGCGCCGGGAGACACCGGACCCGCCGATTCGGGGCCTTCGGATTCGGGATCCGGAGACACAGGCCCGTCCGACACCGGCTCGGCGGACTCCGGCCCATCGGATTCCGGCCCATCGGATTCTGGCCTATCGGATCCCGGGCCTTCCGACACGGGTTCGCCGGACTCAGGCTCGTCGGACACCGCCACCCCCGACACAGGCCCTCCGCCTCCCCCGCCTCCGCCCCCGCCGCCCAGCCAGACTGCGAGCGCCGCGCCCTCGGGCCCAGCCTACGCACACCAGGTTGCCCGTTGCTGAAGGCCGACTCCCCGCTCGGTCGCGAGGAGTTGCCCGTACCGGTGCGACGCGACGGCCCTTCGGCGATGCTCGAGTCCTTCGGGCCGCTCTGGTACCTCTCCGGCTTCAGCCTCTTCTTTAGAAACCTGCGGATGGACGACCACAGCGCTGAGCGCGTGCGGAAAGCGGCGTTGCGGGGCCCGGTGGTGTTCGCGCTCCACACCGAGTCGCGAATCGACTGGCTCGCGCTCAACCGCGTGCTCCTCGACCGTCGCCTGCCGCTGCCGGTCTGCGCCAATGGGGTGACGGCCACGCCGTTCATGCCGCTCGGCCAGATGTGGCGCACGCTTCGCGAGGCGTGGAGCGACCGCAGCCTCGCCACAGACCCCATCCAGAACGGCCAGACCCTCGCGGCCATCCTCGCTGGGCAGCCGGTTTGCGTTTTCCTCGCCCCACGCCGTGATCTGCGCGACGTCGCCTCACTGCTGGACCCCGGCGGGCGTGACGCGCGAGAGCGGAACGAGGAGTTTGACCCTGTCCGGGTGCTCTGGGACGCACAGACGCAGACCGAGCGGCCGGTTCAGGTCCTACCGGTGGTGGTGATCTGGGACCGCGCGCCCGAGCCCGCGCGGACCGAGGTCGGCCGGTTTCTCCTCGGCACCGAAGACCGGCCCGGTGCCCTCGGCAAGATCCGGGCGCTGGCGCGGTCGCAGGGCGGGGGAATCGTCCAGGTTGGCGAGCCTGTCGTGCTCTCCGAGCAGATGACCGTGTTCGCCGGGGAGACGGAGCAGCGCCGGGCGCGGGCGTTGAGGCTGGTGCTCCGCCGGTATCTCTACCGGGAGTCGTTGGTCGTCAAGGGGCCGCGGTCGCGCCCGCGCGGCTGGGTCCGCAAGCAGGTGCTCCAGAGCCGCGAGGTTCGCGATCTGATCCGGCGCGAGGCGGCGGCCACGGGGAAAACCGAGGAAGCGGTTGTCAAGAAGATCGTCCGGACCTTCGACCACATCGCCGCACAGTTCAGTTACCCGGTCGTGCGGATGTCCGCGTTCGTCACCCGGCAGATCTGGAATCGCATCTACTCGGGCGTGGATGTGCGCGAGGTCGACATCGAGCGCATCCGGGCGGCCTTGCGCACGGGAACCCCCATCCTCGCGCCATGTCATCGCTCACACCTCGATTATCTGCTGATCAGCTCACTCCTGCATGACAACGACGTGGTCATCCCCCACATCGTCGCCGGCGAGAACCTCTCCTTCTGGCCGCTTGGCGCCATCTTCCGGCGTTGCGGGGCCTTTTTCATCAAGCGCAGCTTCACGGGCGACCGGATCTTCCCGGTCGTGTTCGAACGCTACGTGCGCGAACTGGTCCGGATGGCTGTCCCGCTCGAATTCTTCATCGAAGGCGGGCGATCCCGCACGGGAAAGCTGCTCCCGCCCAAGCTCGGCGTCATGGCGATGGTGTTCGACGCCGCGCCCGAGCTACGCGCCGACCAGGAGGTGACGATCCTGCCGATCTACATCGGCTACGAGCAGATCGCGGAGGAGCGGGTCTACGCGCGCGAGCTGGCCGGCGCGGGCAAGAAGAAGGAGGACATGGGGCAGGTCGTGAAGGCCACCAGCGTGCTCTTCAAGCGGTACGGCAAGGTGTATCTGCGGGTCGGCGAGCCGCTCACCATCAAGGACGCGCTGGCACGCTCAGACACCACCGTGGCCGCTTGGCCGGGGCTCGGCGCGGCAGAGCGGCACGAGGCCCTGGAGAAGGCTGCGGAGCTGATCCAACACCGCATCAACGCCGAGGCGTTGGCGCTGCCGACGGCGATCGTCGCGCTGGCGCTGCTCGGGCACCCTCGGGCCGGCGTGAGGCACGCGGAGCTGGTGGCCCGCATCGAGCGGATCCGCGAGTTCCTGGCTGCTGCTGGCGTCCGCGAGGGCGGTGGGGCCTCGCACGTAGGTGCCATCATCGAGGAGGCCGTGGCGCGGTTTGTGAGCGGGCGCCTGCTCGTTCGGCTGGAGGCCGAGCAGGACCGGGTCTACCGCATCGTGCCGGAGGGGCGAACGTCGCTCGAGTACTACAAGAACACCGTGCTGCACGCGTTCGCGCCGGCCGCCTACGTCGCGTCGGCGTTGCGGGCGATCGGGAGCGACGCGGTCGACCAGGCCGAGGTGCAGCGGCTCTTCCGCATGCAGCAATTCCTGCTGAGGCATGAGTTCGTCCTCGACCCGGGCCTCGATACGGCGGGGCTGGAGGCCCGGGGGTACGCCGAGCTCGTCGCGTACGGCGCGCTCGCCGTCGACTCGCAGGGTGTGCACACCGTCGTCGACCGTGCACGTGTTGGCGAGATCGCCAACTTGACCGCCAACTTCCTGGAGTCCTACCTGCTCGTGCTTCGCGCGGCCGACCGAGCGGCACGGGGCGCCGGCATCGACGGCAAGACGCTGGCCAGGGACGCGATGGCGTTTGGAAAAACGCTGCTCGCGGTCGACGAGATCTATCGGCCCGAGGCGCTCTCCACGCAGAACCTCGAGAATGCCGTGCGCGCGTTCCGGGAGGAGGGCGTACTCACGACGCCTTCGGGAGGAGGGCATCGCCTGCAAATCGCGCGCGAGTCCTTTGACGCCTGGGTCCAGACGCTGAACCGGCTCCTGCTGACGCCCGCCCGGGACGGCTGATGCCCACGCCCGCAGGTGTCGACGACCTTTTTTCGGGCGCGAGCGAGCCTGAGGTCGACCCCCGTGTGGTCGTGCGACCGCTCAACCGGTGGTGCCTCGCGGCCGGACTGCTCAATTATGCGGCCTTCATCGCGGGTATCGGCATGGTGTTCCTGCGGGGCGTGGATCTGGCGTGGCTCCCGGACCCGCTCGGAACCGTCCTCTCAGGCGGGTTCCTGCTCGTGAGCTTGCTCGCCGCGCCTGGCGCGTTCGTGAGCGTGTGGGCGTGGGTCCGGGCAGACGAAACGCTCCGGAAGGCGCGCACGGGGGCACTTCCGGCGGCGATCGGGCCCGCGGCCTACATCGTCCGGCAGAAGGCCTTCGTGCTTCTCGGTGTCTCGGCGGTCTGCCTGGTGGTGCAGATCTGGGCGTTGCAGAGCATGCTTTCGGGGGCTGGCGGGCCGCCGGCGTCGTGACGGCGTTACTGCGGCGCACCCACAGGCCGGCATGATCGAGCGACAAGCCCAGAAACGGACCCGGATCGCCGCCGCGGACATCCCCGAGCTCATCGACCGCGCCTCACTGCTGCAGGCGGCGGACGAGGAGTCCCGCACCTTCAAGCCAACGCTCTATGCGGCCGGGAAGGACTCGCTGGTTCCGATCGGGGATGTGGCACGGGTCGCGAGAGAGATCGGCGTCGACCCGAAGTATTTGGAGATCGCGGCGACGAGTCTGGCGCGGGAGCGGGCCGACGCCGCCCTCGCCGCGGCGCGCTCGGTGGAGGCGAACGTGCCTGCGACCCTCATCGCCCGACCGACCACGATCCGCGGCCTCGCGCTGGGAGCGGTCCATGTCGGGCTCTGGCTGGCGACGTTGGACGCGCTGGTCTGGCTCGCCGGCTGGCGCACGACGACGTCGGACGCGGGCTCCCATGCCCAGATCGGCCCGCCCGATGACCCCTGGTTCACGTACGACATCCACATCCTCCCGAGCGGATTCACGGCCGGCCACATGGCCTCTCGGACGTCCCAGACGTTGGCGTACCTGGGCCTCTGGGCCGCATGCTGGCTTGCACAGCGCACCCTCGCGAAGCGGGCCGGGGAGCGCGTCTGGGCGGTCGACCTCGCGAACGCCGGGGTGCTGGTTGGGTTCGTGGCCCTGGCTGCTTACCTGATCGGGCTGGCCTTTTCGCTTCCACTCCCTCTGGCGCCGGGCCCGAGCTGAGCAGTCGGGCGGCCGCCGCAGATGCCGGCGGTCGACGAGCGCGGCCCCTACCCCGGCCGCCGCGCATTCTGGATCCCGAACATCCGCGACAGCGCATAGTCCCCGACGAAGGTGGGGAGATTCTCGAGCAGGAGCGGCAGGATCCGGGTGCTGAGCGGCGCGACGTAGCGGACCATCGGCCGTCTCGCAGTGATCGCGCGCGCGATCGCCCGGCTCACCACGGCGGTGCCGGCGCTGGAGCTGTCGCTCGTCTCCTTGAGCTGAGCGGAGGCGGCATAGATCGGCGCCCAAGGCGAATTTTCGGACTTGTAGGCATCGACGCCCTGCATGCTCGTCGCCGAGAAGTTCGTGGCGATGGCGCCGGGCTCGATCAGCACCACCTGGATGCCGAGCGGTGCCAGCTCCATCCGCATGGCGTTCGAGAGCGACTCGACCGCGTATTTCGTCGCGTTGTAGCCGCCAAAGAGCGGGAACGTGACGCGCCCGCCGACCGAGGAGATGTTGAGGATCCTGCCCGAGCCGCGCGCGATCATCGGGCCAACGAACGCGCGGGTCACCGCCATGAGCCCGAAGACGTTCGTCTCGAACATCCCGCGCAGGTCCTTGTCGGACATCTCCGTCGCGGGCACGGCCCAGCCGTAGCCTGCGTTGTTGACGAGCACGTCCACGCCTCCGCCGAGCGCCTCGATGGCGTCCACAGCCGCCGCGATGCTGGGCGCGGAGGTGACCTCCAGCGCGACCGTGTGGAGCGATCCGCCGGCGCCCTTCACGGCGGGGTTCGCGTCCGCCTCCGCCTTCAACGCGGCGAGTTGGTCGAGCTTGCGCCCGCTGGCGATCACCCGCATTCCCAGGCTGGCGAGGTGGAGGGCTGCGGCCCGGCCGATGCCAGAGGTCGCACCGGTGATGAGGACGGTGGTGGGCAAGGAGGCTCCGTTTCGGGGCGAGTATTCTGGCGCGTGCCGAGGGGCGACGGGCCGTGCGGGGGGCGGGCCAGCGCGCTTCGGGCGGTGGGCTGACAGGGCCCAGATGTCGCCGAACGGATCCTGACCGGGGTCAAAAGTCGGCCGGGGATGGGTTTCGCCCTGGCAGTGGCTTTCGTCGGGCGTCCGGTGGGAGCGCCGAGCCTGCCCTTCGCCAATTCCCGGCGTTCGACTGTGCACCGCTCGCCGCCGTCGCTACCGTCGTGCCGCTCCGCGACCTCCGCGACCGGCCCACGCGACATTTGACCGGGGTCTCGGCCCGAAAGGCGACTTTTCGGGCAGGTCTGGGGCGGGGCCCGTTGCTCCACCCGCCCGCTCCCCACGAATCCCACCGCGCGGCTCACGCGCTCCCCGGGCTACTCTGGCGCGATGTTCGGCCTCCTCCTCGCCCTGACCGCGTGCACCTCGCCAGCCCCCGCGCCGGCCGCCCCGCCGCCCACCCGCGCCATCGCCCGTCCGACCGAATTCAACCTCGACCAGGACGCCGAGGAGAAGAGCAACGCTGGTCGAAAAGCCTGGATGGAGCAGATGCATCGCGCGCGACCAGGCGTGGACTGGCGCGCGGTCGAGGCGCAGAATGGCCTGGCGCAGGTCGAGAAGCGCAACCGGTTCGCGCGCGACGGTGCCCCGCCCAACCCACAGTGGCTTGAGCGCGGGAGCTGGAACCAGGCCGGCAGCATGCACGTGACCCGGCGTTCGACCAATGGAACGGCGCTCTATGCCGGCAGCGATCTCGGCGGGATCTGGAAGGGCTCACCCGAGGGAGGCGATTGGCAGCCGCTCGGCGACAACCTGTACGGCGGTGTGCACTGGTTGGAGGTCGTCCCGGGCGCGAACGACGGCGATTCGGACGTCATGATCGCCGGTACAAACAGTGGAAGTCTGCACTGGAGCGACGACGACGGCGCGAGTTGGAACGTGTCGGAGTTCTCGGACGGGGCCAACCTCAGCAGCATCCGGCGGTTGTTGCAGACCAGCGATGGCACGCACACGCTCTACCTGCTCGGCGGTGACCGCTCCGGTTTCCGGCTCTACCAATCGACAGACGGCGGGGCGACGTTCACCGTCGTCTACGATCTCGGCGGATCCGGAGGCGACGTCTGGACATCCCGGACCGGTGCGAACCTCTATGGGCCGGACGACAACCTTTATCTGCTCGACGCCGGCTCGCTCCTGGTCAGCGGAGACGCTGGCGCGGACTGGGTGACGCTCGGCTCGACCGGGTCGGAGCACACCTACGGCGAGATCACGGGCTCCGAGGCGGGTGCGCCGAGATTGTGGGCCGCCGAATGGGATTATGGCAGCGCCGTCGAGCTTTATCGGTCCGACGACGCAGGCGGCACGTGGACCGATCTCGGCGAGATCTCGGACTACTGGAGCGCGCTGAACGCATCCACGACGGACCCCGACCAGTTCGCCTACGGCGGGGTTGAGCTGTGGAAGAGCAGCGACGGCGGCGTGTCCTTCGGCAAGCAGAACAGCTGGGACGCCTACTATGGCAACCCGCAGAACCAGCTCCACGCCGACATCATGGGCATCGACGTCCTCCCAGATGGCGCCGGGGGCGAGAGCTGGTACGTGAACTGCCACGGCGGTGTCTACGTCAGCGATGATGGGCTCCGCACCGTGCAGAACCTCACGCTCACCGGGATGCGCGTCAGCCAGTACTACTCGACGCTCACCTCGCTCGCGGACCCCACGCATGTGGAGGCCGGCGCCCAGGACCAGGGCTACCAGGCGACCCAGAAGGAGCAGAACACGGGCGATGAGCTGGCGTTCAACCAGGTCATCTCCGGGGACTACGGGCATTTGACGTCCGGCGACGGCACACACCGCCGCGTTTTCGGCGTCTACCCTGGCTACGTGATGAGGATGGAGGGCGAGGACGACCCGCAGGACATGGGGGGTTGGTATTACCCGGATGGGGAGACGGCAGCGTGGATAGCACCCATCGTCGCGGACCCGGAAGCACCCGACGACGTCTGGTTGGCCGCGTCCCACCTCTATCGTTACGAGTACACGGGGAGAAAGTGGAACACGGTACAGCCGAGCACCGAGGACTTCAGCAAGTCCGGCGGCTACATCTCCGGACTCGCTTTCTCCCCATTCAACGCCGATCACATGTATCTCGTCACCAGCATCGGCCGGCTGTACACCTCCACCGACCACGGCGTGACCTGGGTGCGTTCGGGGTCCGCCCCGACCGGAGACTACTACTACGGCAACGCGCTGATCGCCTCGCGCAAGACGGACAATACGGCGTACGTCGGTGGTTCTGGCTATTCGGACTCGGCGGTGTATCGGACGACGGACGGTGGGTCGACGTGGGCGGCCTGGGGCGACGGGCTGCCGCCGACGTTGGTGTACTCGCTCGCAGAATCGCGCGATGGCACCGTGTTCGCGGGCACCGACACGGCCGCGTACAAGCGCGCGCCGACGGACGCAGCGTGGGTCGACATCACCGGCAATTCCGCGCCAATCACCACCTACTGGTCCGCGGAGTCGCTCGCGTACGAGGACACCATCCGATTCGGGACCTACGGGCGCGGGATCTGGGACTACCGCATCTCGACCGGTCCCGGCGTCTGCATGGGCCAGGATGGCGACAAGGACGGCGTCCCCTGCACCACCGACTGCAACGACGCCGATCCGTCGATCGTGGCAAAGGCAGCCGAGATCTGCGGTGACGGCGTCGACCAGGACTGCGACGGGTCGGACCCTGCCTGCCCGGCGAAGAAGCCTGCGAAGGAGGCGAAGACGTGCGGGTGTGGGGTGACGGGTGGGTCCGGAGATGCAGTGGGCATCACGATCCTCGCGGTGCTGCTCGTCCGGCGTCGTCGGCAGGTTGAGCCGCGGTGCGCGGTGTGATCACCTACTGCTGATCACACCCAGAACGCCCCGGCCAACGCCCCGCCCGCCGCAATCCCGAACAGGATCAAGCCCGCGCCGCAGCCCATGCACCCACCCTTCGCAGCTGGCGCCGCCGCCTGCTTCTCCAGCTCGGCGCTGCGCGTGTACTTGATCGGGTTGTTCTTCAGCGAATCCGCGGCCACCGCCGCGTCCAGCTCGTAGTCGGTCTTCTGCGCGCTGGCTTTCAGCCGGGCCTCGGCCTCGGCCTTCTTCGTGGTGATCTCCTCTGCCTCCCGCGCGGCCCGCTCCCTCGCGGCCTTCTCCGCCGCCGCCGCAGCCCGCGCCGCTGCCTCAGCCGCGGCCGTCCTCGCCGCGTCCTCAGCTGCCTCTGCCGCCGCCTTCTCCGCGTCCCACTCCGCTTTCACGGCGTTCGCCGCCTCATGCAGGCATACCTCCGCGACGAGCGAGGCGCCGATCAACCGGTAGCTGTTCAGCGCGTCCACGCCCGTCGCCACCACGCCGGTGACCTTGTCCGCCGTGCCGAGGATGTTCGGAACCTGCGCGGAGACGTAGGCCGCGAGCGGCTCAGCGTAGGCCGCCGCCTGCCCGACGCCCGACTCCAGCGTGGCCATCAGGTGCGTCAGCATCCCGGCCGCTTCCTGGGCCTCGCCGCCTGCAACGGCCGCGAGACGCTGCGCGTTTTCAGCCGCCTGCCCCGAGATCATCCCGGTGATCGCGTTGATGCCGCCGCTCGCGAGGTTGTCCGCGAACGGGAGCACCAGATCCGCCGCTACGTACCAGGCCAGCAGGGCACGCCCCGCCTCCGTCGACGTCAGCGCTCGGACCTTGTCGGCCGGCGAACCGGGGAAAAGCTTCCACGTCGCCCACGAGATCCCGACGGCCTTGAGCCCGGCGTCAGCGGCCTGCTGCGGGTCCATCTCCAAAGCGCCTTCTTGACCCCGCGCTGCCTTGTAGGCGGTGCGGAGGCCGGAGAAGATGGCGATGCCCTTGTCGCCCTTGTCCAGAAAATCAAAGGCGGCCAACGCCGCTTGTGGGCCTTCCGCGCGCGCGAGCTGCTCGGCGCGCTCGCGGATGCGCGGGGCCAGGTCCGGCGCCCCGACGCGGACGGCTGCGTCGTGGGCAGCGGCGTCGAGGTCGACCATCGGCGCCCAGGTTGCCACGAAGGGCAGGACGCCGAAAAATCCGCGGACGATGCGGACAGTGATGTCGCCGGAGTGGAATTCGGCGACCGCAGGGGCGAGTTCGTGGCTCATGCTTGGACTCCAGCCCCGGCGCGGGCGAGGCAGACTTCGGTGGCGAGGCGGGCGACGAGGAGGCGGTAGACGGGGAGCGCGTCAGCCGCCGTGGCGACGGCACCCGCGACGGTGCCGGCCGTCGCGATGGCCGCCGGAAGGTACGCTTTTGCGGTATCCGCGATCTGGTGCGTGTACTTTGCGACGTTGACGATGACGTTGTCGAGCGGGCCCGACAGAGCGCCGAGCATCGCCTGTGCGTTGGCACCCGCACCCGCGCCCCCGAACATGTCGAGCTTCGAGAGGTGCCCGGCGCCATACTTGTCGATCAGGTGGCCGACCACCGAGCCGGTGCCGAGCACAGCGTCGTCCGCGAAGGGGAGCGCGATCTCGATCGCGGCGTACCAGGTCAAGAGCGCCTCGCCGGCTTGCGTGCTGCGCAGCGTGGCGACCTTCTCGGAGAGCGTGCCCGGGATGAGCTGGTGGATGAGGTATGCGAGCGCGAGGGCCTTGAGTGCGGCGTCCGCCCCCTGCTCGGGGTGGGTGTCGAGCGCCTTCTTCTTGTCGCCGAAGAAGAGCTGGAAGACGGCGGCGGCGCCTGCAAAGGCGGCGATGCCCACGTCCCCGGTGTCGATCCAGTCCGCGACGTCGAGGGCGCGGATGGTCCCGGGCTCGTGCGCGAACTGCAGCGCCTGGGCCAGGCCCTCCGGGGGAAGCGCGGGCGCCAGCAGCATCTGCGCTTCGGGCAGGGAGCTGTAGAACGACACCGCGGGCGCCCCCGGGATGACGGAGAACACGGCCCAGACGAGCTTCACGGAGGCGTCCTGCTCGGTGAACGTGGCGAGGCTGGTTTCGACGGTATGGGTGGACACTACGACTCCGGCCGGTTTTCGGCGTGGGAGGGGATTATCAAGGAAAAGGCGCCGTGTGGTCGAAGGTTGGTCCCGTTCCCAAACGGAAAACCCCCCACCGGCGAACCGATGGGGGGTGGGTGAGTCGGACGGGGTACTCGTCCAGCTCCGGCCGTTTGCGTCTCCGGTGACCGCTGCCGCACGATCCGTGCCACCGTCAGATTTTGGGCCGTGACAACCGGCGAAGCTGCATTTTTTTTGCGCGCGCGCCCGGAAACAAGAAGTCTGGACCTGTCAAGTGCGACAAATATGTCAGCAACGCGGACCCCGCGGTCGTGGCGTCGGGCTCCGGTCAGCGCGCCGGGTTCGTCGCGAGCGTTTCGCAGAACGCCGTGACCGCGTCAGCCAGCGCCCAGGGGCGCTCTTCCGGATGTCCGAACCGCCCGCCGGGGATCGCGCGAACACGGCCGCCACCGAGGAGAACGTCGGCAGCATCGGCCTCAGCGAGGGGGTACAGTGGATCGTCGTCGCCCCAGATCAGCGCCACCGGGACACCGGGCGCGGCGAACGCGGGCATCGGCGCGAGCGAGCGCACGTAGTCCGCCACGGCCCGGCGCTGACCGGCGTCCGCGAAAAGCGGCCCGCAGATCGCGGCAACGGTGTCGCGGTCCATGACGTAGGGGTTCGCGACGGTCCGTCGAAGGCCGGCCGAAGAGGCGAGCCAGCGCGTATAGACCGCTCCCGGCGCTCGTGAAAGCACGCTGGCCGACCGCGCAAACGCAGCGCTGAACGCATCCAGGCGGGTGATCGGTCCGTTCGTCAGCACCAGGCCTCGCAGCCCCGGCCGACCACGTCGCGCCGCCAGCATCGCCGCGGGCACCGCCAGGCCGTGCGCCACCAGCACGGTCCCCTCGTCCACCGCGACCCTCCCCGCCAGCCGCTTGGCGACGCTCGCCACGTCATTCCGCCCGCCCGCCTCCAACAGCGGCAGCAGCTCCCCGCCGGCCCGCTCGGCCGCGCCCCGGAGCAGCCCTTGCGTGAACGGCGGCCCCGCCACCCACAAGAGCCTGACACCGTGCGTCTGGTCCGGGGAAGGGGGGTGCATTACGGGCTACGTCTCTGGAGAGCAGCGCGTGTATGACCTCGTCGTAGAGGATGCCACCATCGTGAGTGGCTGGGAACCGCGGCGAGTCGCGGACATCTGTGTGGAGCACGGACGGATCGTGCACGTTGGCGACGGCGCCTCCGGAGCAGCCCGAGCACGCGTCTCCGCCGCGGGGAAGCTCGTGATGCCCGGCGTGATCGACGGGCACGTGCACTTCCGCTCCCCGGGCCATCCCCACAAGGAGGACTGGGCCTCGGGTTCGCGGGCGGCCGCGAGCGGGGGTGTGACGACGGTGCTGGACATGCCGAACACGAACCCGCCGACGCTCACGCGCATGGAGTGGGAGCAGAAGCGGGCGTTGGCGGCGGAGCATTCGCGCGTCAACTTCGGCATCTGGGTCGGCGCCTCGGCCGGCCGGAACGACGCGATCAACGAGCTCATGGACTCGGGCGACGCATGCGGCATCAAGGTCTTCATGGGCGCTTCGACGGGGCCGCTGCTGGTCGACGACGACACCCTGGTCCGCCTCTTTGAGCAGACCCGCGGCCTCATTGGCGTACACGCCGAGGAAGAGAGCGTGCTGGAGGTGCTCCGGACGCGTTGTTCCAGCGTTGAGGCGCCGAATCACAACGTCGTCCGCCCGCCCGTCGCGGCGACGATCGCGGTTCGCCGGCTCATCGAGCTCGTCGAAGCGCACCTGCGCCCCGTCCACATCTGTCATCTCTCCACCGAAGCCGAGTCCGATCTCGTTGAGGCGGCTCGTGGCGTTGATCGCCGTAGATTGCCGATCACCACCGAAATCTGTCCCCACCACCTCTACCTCTCCGCGGACCTGCCCGCGGCCTTCGGGCGCCCCCTGGAAAATGGCGCGACGACCGCCAGCGGGAATTGGATCAAGGTCAACCCGCCCATCCGCGACGACGCCGACCGGCGTGCGATGTGGTCCGCGGTGCAACGCCAGCGGATCGACACCATCGGCTCCGACCACGCGCCGCACACCATGGCCGAAAAAGCACTGCCGTACTGGAGCGCCCCCTCCGGGATCCCCGGCGTGGAGACAACCCTTCCGCTCCTCCTCACCGCCGTTCGCCAGGGCCGGATCACGCTGGAGCGCGTCGTCCAGCTCTGCTGCGAGGAGCCCGCCCGCGTCTTCGGGCTCAAGGCCAAGGGTGCGATCCGCGAAGGGCACGACGCCGACTTTGTCGTCCTCGGCGAGCCGGACCTCCGACCGCTCACCTCGGACGACATCGTCTGCCGCGTTGCCTGGAGCCCGTTTGAGGGCATGCCGATGGTCCCAAAGCCCGACGCCGTCTACGTCGCCGGCCGCCTCGTCGCGTCACACGGCCGCATCGTGGACGACGACGTTCGCGGCTCGCTCACGCGCCCGGGCGCCTGACTTCCCGCTGAGGTATCAAAACCGACGTCGTCGCTTTTGATACCTCAGCGGGGTACGAAAAGCGACGTCGTCACTTTTCCTAGGTGGGGAATTTCGCCCAGGAGTCGGTGGGTCGCAAGAGCGCGTTGTACTCGCAGAAGCTCGTTGCAACGCCGTTGGTGTCCATCAGGTGGTGGCAGCAGTTGGCGATGCGGTCCTGGTCGTAGGTGTAGCGGTCCATGAACGGCTTGATGGCGATGGTGAAGATGTCGGTTGACCGGACGAGGCGCTTGCCGGCGTTCGCGACGACGCTGCGCAAGGACCGGGGCTGGGTAGCCATGACGCCGCGCAATTCGTCGGTTGATAGCATCGTTTTGTACGCGACCTGGTTCATCACCGCGTCGAGGTCGATCCACGGCATGAGGTTCTGGACGAGGCCGAAGCGCCGGGCGAACAGCGTGATCCAGCCGCAGTTCGGATGGCTGCACGGGATGGGCTCAAAGTCCTTGTCGCCCAGCCGGAGGCCGGATTGGCGGACCACGGCCTTGACGATATCGGAGAGCGTGGAGCGACGCATCGGGTCGCGGGCGATGTCGTAGCGGCCCGACCAGGTCGCGGGTTGCAGCGCGACAACCTTGATGTGGTCGTGCTGAGCCGCGACGCGAACCACCTGCCCGACGGCCTCGGCGTTGGTGTCCACGTCGATGGTCATCGTGAGCTGAACGTGAAGGCCAAGCTCGCCACAGAGCGCGATGACGCGGTCCTTGGCCACCTGCGGGTCGGCATTCCGGAGCTTCGGGTTCCCGAGTTGCCCGTCGTACTGGAGCAGGACCATCAGCTTGTCGCGGTAGGGGACAACGCCCGCTGCCACACGCGAAAAGAGCAGCCCGTTCGTCGGCAAGTAGATCTTCTTGACCGTCGGCTGGCGATGCAGGAAGGCGACGAGGCGCTCATAGTCGGGGTGGAGCGTGGCCTCGCCACCGGTGAGCTGGACAGAGTCGAGCCCGCCTTTCTGGGCGATCAACGCAGTGAGTCTGGCCTCAAAGTCGGCGAGGGGGAGGAAGCGGTCGCCCTTCGCATCCGCGTAGCACACCGCGCACGCGAGGTTGCAGGCGTTGGTGACCTCGACGAGGATGGTGCAGGTCTTGTTCCCGGACTGGTCGGTCGGGCCGCAGGAGCCGCTCTCGCAGCAGGTGCCCAGCTCGGGGATGGTGACGAGCCGGTCGAGGGCGTAGGCCCTGCCATTCTTGTCCTTGTTCGAGAGGTGGTACCAGCGCGCGTCGTTCTCCCAGACCGCGAGGGAGGGGCCGTGCTGCTGGCAGCGCTTCGTGGCGAGCACGCGCCCATCGTGCTCGTAGACGATCGCGGGCACGTAGGCGAGGCACTCGGGGCAGAGGCTCACCGTCGTCTTGAGCGCGCGACTCAGCGCCGGACCGCCGAAAAACGTGACTGCGGCGGCTTCGTCCATCCCGCGCAGCACGGTGGCGATGCGGTCGATGGGGGAGCCGGTCAGCATCGGTAGCTTCATCCTGCCATCCTCTCCATGAACCACGCACAGGCGGTGTACAGCGCGCGCCGGTCGGGGCGCTGTCCATGGCGGGCGACCCAGGTTCGGCATTGCCTCGCGGAAAAGCGCCAATTCGCGGCGGCCTCCGCGCGGCGATGCAGGTCGCGCGCTTCGTGGAATTCCCGGCCGGTCAGCAGCATCTGCGCCCACCGCGCGGTGTAGTCGACATGCCGCTCCTCGTCCTCCTGCACGCGGGCGATGACCGGCGCCATCGTCGTCCCGGTGCCGGAATCCAGCCCTTCACAGGCGTCTTTGTGCCAGGCGACGGACTGGGCGATGCGCGCTTCGAGAAAATGGGCGTGGAGGAGGAAGTGGCCCAGCTTCCGGCGTCGCTCGTTGGGGGAATCACCTTCTCGAACGCCGAACGTGTCGCCGCCGGCTTGCCGGATCTGGTGGTTGTAGACGTCGCCGTCGTCGACGTCGTCCAAAACCCGCCCGCCCAGCCCCTCGATCAAGGCTGCGTACATCTTCGTGTGCCGCTCCTCGTCCGCCTGGTGGCGTCGCAGCAGCCCGGCCAGCTCGGGATCCGGCGCGTCATTCGCCGGAAAGTAGTCGGCGACGGTCTGGGGATGGCGCTCGCCCGCGCGGTAGAGGTTCAGCGCCCACGCGTGCGCGACGGGGTCGGCCGCGAGGTCGGTGTGCCACAAGCGTTTGACGGCGGTGACGATCAATGGGAACCGCATACGGCCACGATCAAGCCGAAGAACAACGCAGTCCCGAGTGCTCCGAGGAGCGCGAGGCCGCCGAGGCCCAGGCCGGTCGCGAACAGGACGATGGCGATGGCCCGGACCCACCCGGCACGTTGGGCGAGCAGCGCGGTGGCGAGCACGGAGGTCAGGGTGAGCCCGCCAGCGGCGTCGAAGAGAATGGTGGCGGTGGCGTCGAGGCTGTCCGTCGGCGCTGTGAGTACGCCCACCAGGACGCCGGCCCCGAACCCGCCGATCTGCACGGGAATGAGCGGCAGGGCGAGCAACCAGATGGCCCTAGGCGGCGACGGATCGTCCATCGACCCCTCCTTTCCGGAGGTGAAAGGCGAGGAGTCCGGCGACCATCATCAACGCGGCGAGCGCCTGGTAGACGCTGAACACGCCAAGCAGGTGCGGCGTGTCTCGCAAAGGCTCCGTCGACATGCGGAACGCCCCGTACAGCACCAGGTACATGCTGAAAATCCGCCCGACAAGCAGCTTGTTTCGGACAAGGCTCACGAAGGCGATCCCACAGAGCGCGTGGAACCCCATCTCCACATAAGGAGCGGGAAAGCGCCCGAAGTCCTCACCCGCGTAGTGCATCGCGAACGGTCCGTCCCACCGGATCCCCCGGCAGCACCCGCCCAGCACACAGCCGATCCGGCCGATCGCCACGGAGAACGGGAGGATCTTCGCAAAGTGATCATTCGGGGGCAGCGGGTAGCGCAACAGCGGCTTGAGTGTTTCCGCCACGAGAAAGCCGCCAAGCAGCCCGCCGACGATGGACCGACCGGATGTCCACCACGAAACACTCGCTGGCAACGCCGCAAATGGCCAGCCGTAGTCGCCCGCCAGCTCCGCGAGCTTCGCGCCAACGACCGCGCCGAGCAGCGTGCAGAGCTGCAGCCCGCGGTAGACATTCCGGTATTCCGCCGGGATCTTCTGGCTGGCGGGGAACAGCAGCGCGAGCAGGATCGCGAGTACGACGGGGATCGCGTAGCCGGGAACGATCACGCGGTGACCCACGCCGCCAAGAGGAAGAGCATGAGCGAGAGGTGCTCCTTTGCGTGGTAGTCCGCCTCGACCGCCGGGAGATCACGGTGGTAGCCGAACTCGTCGGCGGCGCCTGCGAGGGCGAACAGGCCCGCGAAGATCGGCAGGCGAACGGGGTCGAGGCGGACGGCTGCGGTGACCAGGCCGATGAGCAACAGGCCGATCACGCCGTGCAGGACGTGCTCTCCGCGGGTGACGACGCGCCCCCTGAAATGGAACGCGTTGTCCCGCCACGCGTAGTACCCGAAGGTCGCGAGCGGGACGGCGAGGAGGGCGAGGCGCACGTCGGGATCATACTCCGCGGAGCGGGGCTTCTTGCGCGTCCGCGATGAACCGGCGGAACGGGAACGCGAGCTGCCCGGGGAGGCCGTCGGGTAGGGGCTCGCCGGCGCCGAATTGTGCCGTCGCGACTTCGGGGAGGTCAAACGTGCCGAAGATGAGGTCCCAGACCGGGAATACGCCGGCGAAGTTGGCGCTGGGGCGGTCCTCGGCGTGGTGACGGCGGTGGAGCGCGGGCGTGGCCAGGAGGCGGGCGAGGGGACGGCCGGGGACGCGCGGAATGGCCAGGTTGGCGTGGAGGAACATGTCAAAGAACAGGAGGAACGGGCCGGTCGCCATCCAGACCGGGACCGGCACGCCGCACGCGGCGAGAAGGAGCCCGACGCCGACGTTGTCGACGAGGTCGTCGACGGGGTGGATGCGCGCGGCGGAGAGCCAGTCGAGCCGGGTCGGGCTGTGGTGCACCGCGTGGAAGGGCCAGAACCAGCGGGTGTGACGGAGGCGGTGGTTCCAGTAGTTGACGAGGTCGCCCGCGAACAGCGCGAAGAAATACTGCGCCAACACCGGGGAGCGGCCAATCCCCCAGGGCACCGTCGCCAGCGCGGGCAATGCCCCGATCGGCGTCGATGCCAGGCCCGTCGCCATTGCCACCTCCACCACCAGGCCGACGGCAAGCGCTCGTGTGAGGTTCCCCGTCACGAACGCCGAGAATGGCCACCAGAGCCAGTCGCTCAGCCTCGCGCGCGTCCACTTGGGGGCGGGCGCGCGCTCCGGGGAAACCGACTCCAGCAGCGCGGAGAGGCCGCCGCAGAGCACAAAGAGTGCCGTCATCCCGAGGACAGAGTCCCCCACCGCCTCAGACCGCGATGGTCAGCGCCGCCGTCATGCCGGTCGTCGCGTCGCCGCTCATGGCAGCCTGCTCCAACGTATACCCGTCCGAGAAGCACTGATCATCCGCGTTCTTCGTCGTGTTGTCGCCACCGGGGTAGAACTGCGTCGCCGTCGTGTAGACCTCTGTGTTGGTCGCATCCGGGAAGCACAGCTGGGTGGTCTTTGCGGGGGCTGCGCTCGCGTCCCGGAACACCTGCATGTGGATGTGCGTGCAACGACCGGGGTACCAGCCCGGGTAGATCGACGTGAACGTCACCTTGCCGGCCGCATCTGCGATCTGCAGGCCGCGCAGGTAGGTCGTGCCGGTCTGGTCCGGGCCTGTGGGCTCGCCAGCGTACTCCGAGTACAGGCCGTCCTTGTCGCAATGCCAGACCTCGACGATCGCGCCGGGGACCGGAATGCAGCCCGCAGCGACGTCGATGACGGTGAACGTGAGCGCCAGGGGTAGGCCAGTCTTGCCCTCCGTGATGTCGGCCCGGTAGTACGCGCTGTTGTCGATCATGCCGGTCTTGTCTGGGTAGGGGCCGGCGATCTCATCGGGCGTGACCGAGCACGCCCCCGTCCCGGAGTCTCCGCCCACGGAGTCGGCGGCCCCTGAATCGCCGCCGCCGGAGTCGGCATTGTTGGTCCCGCTTTCGCCCGTCACGGAGTCCGCTGCCGCCTTGCCGCGGCACCCTGCCAGGACCGCGGCTGCGCCGAGGCCGAGGAACCGAAACGTGAACTCGCGCCGGGTGGTCCCGACAACCGGATCGCTCGCAACTCGCCGCATGGACACCTCTCCTCGCTGTCTAACGCCGACAACGGCTTGACAACGACCCGGGGATAGATTTGGTGCCAACGGCGCACTTGAAGGGGGACACCCGCGCTTCCCTCCGGGCGGTGTGGCTGCGCCGCCTTCGTCGATTGAATTCACAAAAAGTCGTAAAAACAGAAATACTCTTAGAAAAGGCCTCTCAAGTGCCACCAACTGAGCGTACATTCTCCTCGAGGCTGAACCTGATGCGGCACCCCTCCGTCCCACTCCTCGCCGTCTTCGCGCTCGTCGGCTGCGCCGGCCCCTCGCCGGGAGTGACCGAGTACGCGATGGACCTCGTCTGGCGGCCGAGCGCGGCGATGGCGACGTCGGGCGCAGTGGCGTGGGCCCCCACCAGCGAGGTCGCGGACGCGTCCGTCGAGTACGGCACCACGACCGACTACGGCCAGTCCGCCCCGGAGGTGGCTCCCGGAAGTTCGGTGATCTACGGCCTTTCTCCGGCTACCACCTACCATTACCGCCTCGTTGGCGACGGGTGGGTCTCGGGCGATGAGACGCTGGTCACCGGCGCCGCGGCGTTGGGCCTGGCGCCCCTGCACCTCGTCGAGAGCGATGGGAGCGACTGGGGCCACTACCTGCTCACGACCACGTTCGTCTCCGGGCAGTCGGGCCAGATCCTCGTGCTGGATCCGAACCTCCAGCCGGTGTGGTGGTCGACGAGCCCGACGGATTTTGTGTGGAGCGCCAAATTCGCGGCGGACGGCCAGTCGATCCTGTACCTCCAGGGGGACGGCGGCGCGAACGCCAAGATCGTGCGGCTCTCACTCTCCGGCGAGGAGATCGCCCGCTACCCGACCCCGTATGGGCGTCACGCCTTCCTCGAGCTTCCGAACGGCGACATCGCCTACATCGCCTCGGACTCGGAGGTGTGGAACGGCCAGAACGTCGTCGGTGACCAGATCGTTGCCCTTTCGCCGGATGGCTCGTCGCGGGTGCTCTGGGACTCCTTCAACGACCTCACGCCGGTACCGGCTCCCAATTGGTCAGGTTCGACCAACCCGCTCGGCGCGGACTGGACGCACTGCAACGGCCTCGCCTACGACCCGGACACCAACGCCTTCCTGATCTCCAGCTACTACCTGCACAGCATCTACAAGATCGACGCCGCCAACGGCGACATCCTCTGGCAGCTCGGCGGGACCGGCAGCGACTTCACCTTCCCCGATGATCCCGGCTTCGGCCCGCAGCACTCCCCGCAGTTCACCTCCGACGGCGTCCTCCTCTTCGACAACGACCAGGCCGGCACGATCTCGCGGGTTGTCCGGTACGCCCTGGACGCGAACGCGGGCGTTGCAACCCGCAGCGCCGACTACCCCAACCCGGCCGGCGGCTGGTCCGCCACGCTCGCCTACGCGGACACGCTCCCGGGCGGCGACATCGCCTCGACCTGGGCCGAGCGCGGTGAGGCGATCGTGTTCGACCCGGACGGAGCGGTGGCCTGGCACGCGCAGATGGACACCGGCGGGATGATGTTCGGGATGGATGTTTTCGACAGCTTCTACCACTGATCCGGGTCAGTCCGCCGAGCTGCCGAGGGTCGCGAGGTGGGAGGTGAACCCCGTGAGGTTGCCTTCGAACTGCGCCGAAAACTGGACCTCGCCGGCGCTTGAAACCTGCGTGAGGACGCCGTCGCTCCCCCAGGCGACGAGCATGTCGCCCGCGTCGTCGACGGGAACGACGCTGCCGGTGGTGATGTTCCTGTGGATGCCGCCGTCGTCGAAGTGCCAGGTGCGGGTGGCGCTGCGCGAGATCCAGTCGAGGTGGTAGACGGCCGCTTCGGCGGGATCGGCGGACGTTCCGGCGCCGTTGTCGAAGACCGCCAGCTGCTCGTCGTACGTCATGAGTAGGGGGGAGTGCTGGCGGGAAAAGGTCTCGCCATCCTGGAACGTCCAGTCTGAGTCGTCGCCGCCCATCGTCCAGTCCGCCAGTCCGGTCGTGGGATCCACCATCGCCAGGGCATCGGCTTCGTAGAGCGAGAGCAGGACGTGGCCGCTCTGGGGGTCCACGCTGACCGAGTTCGTGTGCGGATACTGGGTGCTGACCCCGTCCGAGATCGCTGTCCCGGTGTACGGGAATTCGTCCCACGATGACCAGACGGTGCTCACGTCCGCGCCGTCCGCGGAAACGTGGAGGAGTCGGTCCCCGGTGACGTCCTGCGTGGCGCCGTCGTCGCTGTCCACGGGGCGTTCGTCGTACGCGAGCACGTACCAGCCGCCAGCGGGATCGGGGGTCAGGTCGTGGTGGGTCAGGGGGAGGGTCGCAACGGCCTCGGGTTGGCCGTCGAGCGCACACCGCCAGAGGACGGTGGTCTCCGGCGTCGCGTTGGCGAGCCAGAGCAACGAGTTCGAGTCCGCGTCGTACAACGCCCGAAAGTCGGCGATGTTGTTGACGGGCTGCCAGAACACGTAGCGTCCCTGACGGTCGAGCACCGCCACGACGGCTGCGGGGTAGGAGACGAGGACGGTCACGGTGTAGCCGCTGACGTCGTCCGTGGCCGCCGTGGTGATGTCTGGCTCGGGGATGTCGCTCGTCGGGGCGGCCGGGGTGACGTCGAGGGGGTCGCTGACGTACTCGGTGTCAGGGCCCGACGCCTCGACCGCCACCTGCCAGGAAAACCCGCCGGCGAGCCCGTCCAGCTCAACCTCGTGATGCAGGGCGCCGCCGGTCGTCGAGCCGGTGGCGACGTGGTCAAACGCCCCGCCCTCCCCGTACACGACCCGGCTCTCCGCGGGTTCCGGCGTGTCCCAGGTCACCACGGCGGCGGTGCGCCCCGCGACTTCTGTGACGGTCGCGTCAACCCGCTCGGTCGGCCCCGCGAGGGCCCGCGGGGGGCTGTCGTAGGCCGGGGCGTTGACGGGGCCAAGCGGGATGAGCGGTGACGTGCACCCGGTGGCGAGCGCGAGGACGGTGAGCGGCGCCAGGAGCGAACGCGCGGGGAGCATGCACCCGAAGTCTGCAAGTTTCATTCCGTCCGTATTGGGGCGAGCAGCGCGCGCGGAGGCGAGAAAAAACACGATTCATCCTTGGTGACGGCGTGAGGGCAGGGTCCGCTGGGTGACGTTTTTTGTCAACGCCTTCTTCAAACCCGGTGGCGCTTGACACTTTACGTCATCTTGACGCGGCGGGTGAAGGCCGGTCATGGCTCGCCGACGGGTGGTGGGATTGGCACAGGCGCTGGGCGTATTCCCCCGGGCTCGCGGAGGCCATCATCCAACGATAACAGCCTTAGTACCTGAATCGTTCGACACTGGCCCGGTGCCGTCGCCCGGCATGATCCTTGCTTCCGGTCACGACGTGTACCTGCGTCGGCTCCTCATCCGCCTCGTCCTCCCGCTCACCTGGCGGCGGTTCGCGGGGATGAAGGCGGCGCGGTTGCTGCGCTTTTCCGTGACCGAGACCGACAGCGCCTGGCAGATCCTGCAAGCGTTGACGGTGGTCGAGGACCCTGTCGTGCGCGCGCAGGCGCTCCAGCACGCGTTCGAGGAGGTGCACCACGCCTCGGCGTTCGCGACCGTGGCCGCGGCTGCTTGCGAACGGCCACCGGATCGGCCGGTCCCGGCGCGCGTACCGATCTTCCAGGCGGGCAGCCAACACCGGCCCCTCCGGTCCGGTGTTGGCTGTTTCTTCTCGTCGCGCCTTGGCTTTCGACCAACTGCGCGTGTTCGTGACATCGCTTGACGTGTCGAGCCCTACGCGGGAGTCGCTGAGCGCGACCGCTGCTGACCGCGTCGAAGGCACGCTTCGTGCGGGGCACGAAGTCGCGCCTTCTCCTTGGCCAGCCGGCCTGGCAGACTTCTACGCCTACGCCAACGTGGGCGAGGACGACGTCTTCCGGCAGTTTGACGCCTACGCCGCTGGGATCGGCGACGAGGACGCGCGGCGGGTCTTCCGGGAGGCGAAGCTCGACGAGCTCGGTCACGTCGGTCTCACGCGTGGCCTCCTTCTCCGGTTGACGGGCGACGAACGGACCGCCCGTCGAAAGGTCCTTTGGGTTCGGCTCACCCGGCTCTGGGATGCCTGGCTCCGGTTCGGGAAGGCCGTTGGAGAGCTGAACGCCTCGATCCTGCTCGGTGCGCTCTACATCGTCGCCGCACCGCTCCTCACCGTGGCGGCGCGACGGCGGCTGGTGGGCTGACGATGCGGGTGCTTGGGCTCGCGCTCGGTGACGCTGGCGCTGCTGCGGCGCTGGTCGAAGACGGCATCGTCGTCGCTGCGGCGACGGAGGAGCGCTTCAGCCGGCAGCGCCTCGATCCCAACTACCCAGCGCAGGCGGTCGAATTCGTGCTCGGCGGCCGATCACCCGACGTTGTCGCCGCGTCCGGCGAACCGACGGAGCGCTTCACCCGGGTGCTGACGGCGTCGCTCGCCAGCCCCTTTCCGGCCGGCGCGGGAGCCTTTGTCCGCAACATGAAGGCCTGGATCGGACACCATCTCTGGACGCGGGACAGCGTCAGCCGTCGCCTGGACGTCGACCCGGATCGCATCACCTTCGTGCCGCGCGACCGCGCGCTCGCCAAGCACGCGCTGGCGGCTGCGGGGTGGGAGCAGGGCACCGTCGTCGTCGCAGACACGGCGGGTGATTGGGCCTGCACGTCGACGCTCGCGATGACCCCTGCCGGCCTTCGCGTTGTCGAGAGCGTCGCCTACCCACACTCGCTCGGTCTCTTTGCCGCCACGATCGCCGGCTTGCTCGGCTTCGCCCTCGACGATCTTGAGCGGCTGCCCGCGTTGGCGGGGTTCGGACGGCCCGTGTACGCAACGCGGATGCGCCGGATGCTGGTGGTCGCGACGGATCCCGGGAAGCCCGCCTACACCCTCGACCCCGCCATGTTCGACTTCGCGCGTCTGGCCGAGTGGCCGCGCTCCTCGCCGTGGACGGGCGGGCTGACCGACCAGCTTGGCGCGCCCCGCGATGCCCGTCGCCCGCTCCCGTTTCCCGGTCCGGTGGAGGCCGAGGATCAGCGCTACGCCGACATCGCAGCGTCGTTTGTGGTCGTCGTCGAGGAGGCCCTGACCGAAGTTTTCAAGCGCGCAGCCACGGCTGGGGCACCGTCGGCCGGGCTCTGCTTCACGGGCCCGGTCGCGGCGTGCGCGCCCGGTGCAGCTCGTATGGCAGTGGCCGCGGGGTTTGGCGAGGTGTTCATCCCCGATGAGCCCGGGCCCGCAGGAGGGGCCGTCGGCGCGGCGCTGATCGTGGGTGCCACGCCCGACCGCGCCGACTCCCGCATGGCTGGGCCGTTCCTCGGGCAGGCCTACGACGAGCGCGCGGACGTGCTCGCGCTCATGCAGATGGACACCACCTGGTGGCAGCGCTGGCGCAAGCCGGGGTCGCGGCCGATCCGGGGCGCGCGCCTGGAGTTCTGCGACGCGCCCTCGCCCGCCATGGTCGCGGAGGAGCTCGTGGCTGGGCGGGTCGTCGGCTGGTGTCGCGGCGCGTTTGAGTGGGGCCCGCACGCGCGGGGCCATCGCTCGCTGCTGGCCGGACCGGAGTCTGCACCCGCGCTGCTCGCTGTTCGCGGTCAGCCGGCCTGGTGTCCTGTGGAGCTGGTCACGCAATCGGCGG
Source organism: uncultured Pseudomonadota bacterium (assembly GCA_903844155.1). Classification (GTDB taxonomy): domain Bacteria; phylum Myxococcota_A; class UBA796; order UBA796; family SXON01; genus CAIUMM01. Next base: position 25,820 of record CAIMSU010000242.1, read on the forward strand.
ACCCCGCGCTCAACGATGTCATCGCCGCCCACGCCGTGATCACGGGGATCGTCGGCCTCGCGCACGCCGATCTGTGCGAGGATGATGCCCCGCTCGTCGCCTCGCCAGCGGACGCCGTGCTGCTGTTCATGCGCACGGACGTCGACACCCTCATCCTCGGAAACACGCTTTGCAGGAAGTTGTACCCATGAGTCGACCCGCTGGCGCGAGCCTCCGCGCCATCACCGGCACCGTCCGCGACGTCTTCCAGTCGCTTCGCCAGCATCGGCTCGGTTGGGCCCTCCCCATCGCGCTCGTCCTCCTCACGCTCGCCGGCATCCTCGCCCTGCTCGCCCTCGTCCCGGCCATCGCCCCCTTCATCTACCCGGTCCTGTGACGACGCCCCCCGATCGAGCGGAAGGCCCAGGTTGCTGGCGATCCATCCTCGTTTTTGTCGTGGGCCTGGTGCTCGTCGGCGCTGGTCTGGAGCGATGGGAGGATGTCTACGCGTGGCCGGTCGACGCGAGCTGGTATCGGGTGACGGAGCAGGCTGGCTCGGATGGGAGGACGATGATCGAGTTTGGTTGCCAGAACTTCGCGCCCGTGGAGTTCGCGGAGGTGCCCGACCGCCCGCGGATCTTCGTCGTCGGCGGGTCGACGACGTTCGGCTTTCCGGAGCGACCGGTGGGAACGGAGCCGCTGCGCGGGAGCCCGTACGGCGTGGTCGGGGCGTTGGAGGCCGCGCTTTCGCCGGGCGTCGAGGTCGTGAACCTTGGCGTGAACGGCGGCACGAGCGAGGACACCCTGCGCCTGGTCCGTCGGGCGATGGCCTGGGGCCCCTCGGGCATCGTGGTTTACGACGGGAGCAACGAGGTGATGGCGGTCCCGCAGCACTTCAGCGCCGGACTCTGGCGATTCGCCTTGTACCGCCGTTTTGCCGGACTTGCCCCGCGCGCGACCGAGTCGCCGGGGTGGGTCGGGCCGGCGTCCTACGGCGACGACGCCCACTTTTCCGCGGTTGTCAGCCAGTTCCGCCACAACCTCGACGCGACCGTCGCGCTCGCCCGCGCCGCCGGTGTCCCCATCGTGCTGGCGACGCAGGCGCGCAACCTCGTCGATTTTGACCCGAGCTGGAGCACGGAGGGGCCGACGGGCTCGCTGGCGACGGCGTCGGACGCGGAGGTCGAGGCCGCGCTTGCGGCAGCGCCCCGATCGGCAGAGGCGGCGTTTGAGGCGGGGAGACGGCGACGGGCGACGGGCGGGGACGCGCGAGCTGCGTTCATCGCCGCGGTGGACGAGGACGGGATGCCGTTTCGGGTATCCACGGCGATCAACGGGGCGATCCTGCATGCCGGAGCGCTTGGGGACGCCAGGGTCGTGGTCGCCGATGCGGAGGCGGCGGTGGGCGCGCTGCCTGGGGACGATGAATTCTACGACTGGATTCACCCCCGTCCTGCTGCGGCTGAGAAGATCGCGGCCGCCATCCTGGTCGGGATGCGCGAGTCCGGCATGATCAGCGGGGCCGTCGGCGCGCCCGTCCACGCGTTCGTCCCCGATGCGGCCGTCGACCTACGCGAGGCGGCGTCGTGGCTGCAGTGGGCGTGCGTACGGCGTCAGGACCCCGCGCACCGACTGGCCGAGGCCGACCGCTGGGCGCTCGCGGCGATGCCCGGCCCCGAGGCCGACGCGATGCACGGGATCATCGATGTGCTCGCCGGCCGGGCCGAACACGTCCTCATCGCCGACCCGGCGCTCGCCGAGCGGCTCGGGCACATCCACGCGTGTGTTGCTCGGGCGCTGGCGCCTACGCCGTAGGCACCGGCTCGATGAGGCCGTGGCGCAGCGCGTAGAGCGTGGCGTCGGCGTTTGAGGCGAGGTGCAACTTCAAGTAGATCCGTGACCGGTAGGTGCTGACGGTCTTCGCGCTCAGATGGAGCGCGCGGGCGATCCCGCCGACCTGCTCACCGCGAGCCAGGCGTACGAGCACGTCAAATTCGCGCGCGGATACGCCACCGTGCGCGTCGTTATCGACACCGTCCACCACCGCGTGTGCGAGCGCCTCGCCGAGCGACGGGGAGACGTAGCGCCCGCCGCTCAGGATGCGGCGGACGGCCACCCCGAGATCCGCCACGGCGCTCGCCTTGCTCACGAATCCGGCCGCGCCGAGGCGCAGAGCGCGGACCGCGTAAGCGCTCTCCGGGAGCGCGCTGACCATCAGGACGGGAATCTCAGGGCGGAGGGCGCGGAGCTGCTCCAGCACCTCGATCCCGGAGCGCCCGGGCATCACCACGTCGAGGATGACCAGATCCCAGGGCGCGGAGCGGCACGCCGCCAACACGGCGTCGCCATCGCCGACCTCGGTGACCTCGGCGCGTTCGACGGTCTCGCTGATCGTGAGCGTGAGCGCGCGACGCATCAGGGGGTGGTCGTCTGCGACGAGGATTTTCAACATCGATGGCCCGCCAGCAGTCCTGCTTGCTCCGGATGTAACCGCCAGCTCGTCGTCGCGGCGTCGCGGCGTCGTCAAGAGTTGCCACCCGAGGCCCGTCAGAGCGAGACGGCCTGGGCCCCAACCGGGTGGAGGAGGTCCAGGAACGCGTCGGCGACGAGCGGATCCAGTCCTGTTCCGCGTAGCCGTCGCAGCTCGTCTGCCCCCTCCTGAAAACTCAGCCCCCGCTTGTACGACCGCTCCGTGGTCATCGCGTCGAACACGTCCGCCACGGCGACGATGCGCGCCTCGATCGGGATCGCCTCTCCGATGAGCCCCGCTGGGTATCCGCTGCCGTCCATGCGCTCGTGATGGTGGAGGATGATGTTGATGATCGGCGAGCCCAGCCCGGCCTGGCGACCGAGGTCGGCCCCCCAGCCCGGGTGCCGCCGGATCACCGTGTACATCTCCGGCGTCAGCCGCCCGGGAAAGTTCAGGATGCTGCCCGGCACACCGATCTTCCCGCAGTCATGCAACCAACTCCCGTACCTGAGGTCGTGCTTGTCGGCCTCCGACCACCCCAGCGCCGTGGCGATGCTGAGCGCGTACCCGGCCACGCGATCGCAGTGCCCTCTTGTGTTGTGGTCCTTCAGTTCGACCGCCTGGGCGAGCGACCGGACCGTCCCGTCGCTGCCGCTTCGCAGGCCCATGATCAGGCGGTGGCGCTCACAGGCCTCGGTCACGATCGCCAGCAGGTCCGCGTCCACCCAGGGCTTGAGGACGAACCGGAACACCTCGCCGTGGTTGATCGCCTCCATCGCGGTTGGCAGATCCGCGTAGCCGGTGAGCAGGATCCGCACGGTGTCGGGGCGAAAAGCGCGCGCGCGCTCAAGGAGGTGCAGGCCGCTCTCGCCCGGCATCCGATTGTCCGTAAGCAAGACGGCGACGTCGTTTTCTCGCAGCACTTCCATCGCTTCGTCGGCGCTGTTCGCGCTGAGTACGGCCCAGCCGTCGAGCTCCAGGAGCCGCCGGATGGCGCTGATGATCGCGTGCTCGTCGTCCACCACGAGCACTGTGCCGATTCCCATCCGCCCAACCTCCAGACCTCCCCCAGTCTACTCCGTCCGACACCGGCGGCGTGTCAGCGTGCAACGCCAGTTCGGCGCGAATTTGGCGACGCTTCGGGTCGGGCTTTTGCCTACGGGCAATCCGCTAGAGTTTCGACACCGAGTGACACGAGGTTGGACACGCTCGGCCTCGGTCCCCGCACGCCCACGCACCCGCCAGTGCCTTCGAGCGCCGCGCGCCGAGCAGCGCGAGCACTGGCACAGCGTTTGCACCGCATCGGCGTCGAGGTGCCCATGCCCCGTCCGATCCCGACCGCACGCCTCCACGCCCGCCCAACCTCCGTCACCTGTTTGGAGTGTGCCTCATGACCTTCCACCGCATCCTCGTCCCGACCGACTTCTCCCCCGCCGCCGACAAGGCCGTGGCGCTCGCTGTCGAGCTTGCCCGCCGCGACAAAGGGGCGATCACCCTCTTTCACGTGACGCCCTACCCGGCCCCGCTGATCACCGACTACGGGCCGCTGCCCATCGCCGACTTTCAGCCAAACCTCGAGGAGATCGGCAAACAATGCCGCGCCCTGCTCGAGCGCGAGGCTGGCAAGGCCGTGCCAACGGACGTTCCGTGGACACCCAAGGTCGTGCTCGGCATGCCGGCCGACGAGATCACCACGGAGCTGCAGACGGGCGCCTACGACGTAGTCGTGATGGGCACGCACGGGCGCACGGGCGTGAGCCACCTGCTGCTCGGCTCCGTCGCTGAGCGCGTCCTGCGGCACGCGACGATCCCGGTGCTGGTGACGCGATGAGCACCATGCCCGCCCGGTTGGGGCGATTGGCCCCCAGGGCTGGGCGAGAACACACACCCGGACAGTCGTCTTTCACGGTCAACGCTCAATAACAACGGCCGTTGGCTGGTTTGTGCCGCGGCCCAGACCTTGCTTCAGCGACGGTCAGCCCGAAAGGAGGGCTACACATGGTCAAGCACTGGATCCTGGTTGGTGATGGTTCGGGCGCTCGGGTCTACGAGACCGACGCGCTCCTCGAAAACCTCAAGCACGTCGAGGACCTCGCGTTCTCGCACGCCCACGTTCACCGCGATGAAGGCGGGCATTTGTCCAACGCGCACCTGCCGGGCGCCGGCCGCGATGCCGGTCAGGGCGAGTACGATCCGCACAAGGTCACGGAGGAGCGCTTCGCGCGCGCCATCGCGAAGGACATCAATGACGCGGAGCTACGGCATCGTTTTGAACGGCTCGTCGTTGTCGCGCCGCCGCGCTTCCTCGGCGACATCCGGGCGAGCCTGTCGACGGGCGCCACGAGGCGGGTGGTGGCCAGCTTCCACCACGACTGGACGCGGCTCTCGTTGCAGGATCTCTCCGCGAACCTGAAGAAGAACATGCCCGACACTGCCGGGCTCAAGTGACATCCGGCGGCTCACCCTCAGGGGGCGCGCGGGACCCTGGAAGGACGGCGGATCCGCTCGTCCTCCCGTTCTCGGCGTTGGCGCTGTCGGATGTTCCCCGTGTGGGCGGCAAGAATGCGTCCCTCGGCGAGATGGTTCGTGCGCTCGCGGGCGAGGGGGTCTCGGTGCCGCCCGGGTTCGCCACCACGGCGGACGCGTTCCGGGCGTTCCTGGCCCAGCCTGCCGACGATCCCCTGCGGGCGCGCATCGCACGGGCGCTCGTCGGCCTGGACACCCGTGACACGGACGCCCTCGCGCGCGCCGGCCTCGTTGTCCGCGACCTGATCCTCGCCTCGCCGCTGCCCGTGGATCTGGAGTCCGCTGTCCGTGCGGCCTACCGGCTGCTCGGCGAGGGGCGTGCCGACATCGCCGTTGCCGTCCGCTCCTCCGCCACCGCGGAAGACCTGCCGGATGCGAGTTTTGCTGGTCAGCAGGAGACATTCCTGAATATTCGCGGCGAGGCGGCGCTGCTCGACGCCGTCCGCAAGTGCATCGCCTCGCTCTACACCGATCGCGCGATCTCCTACCGGGTCGACAAGGGTTTTGCGCACGACGCCGTCGCGCTCTCCGTAGGCGTGCAGCGCATGGTTCGCTCGGACCTCGCCTGCTCGGGTGTGATGTTCTCCATCGACACCGAGACCGGCTTTGCCGATGCCGTGCTGATCTCCGGGGCCTGGGGCCTCGGCGAGACGGTGGTGCAGGGTGCCGTGAACCCGGACGAGTACCTCGTCTACAAGCCCGGGCTGGCGCGCAAGGAGGGCACGGCGATCCTGCAGAAGACGCTCGGCGCGAAGGAATTGAAGATGGTGTACGCCGGAGGCACGCGGGGGACGAAGACGATCCCGGTCGCCACGGCTGACCGCGACCGGTTCACGCTCAACGACGCGGAGGTGGTCACCCTCGCCCGCTGGGCGTGCGCGATCGAGCGGCACTACGCTGGTCTCAGGGGCACAGCGGCCTGCCCGATGGACATGGAGTGGGCGAAGGACGGGGAGACGGGCGAGCTGTACATCGTGCAGGCGCGCCCGGAGACCGTGCAGGCGCGAAAGCGCATTGACGTGCTTGAACGCTGGGTTTTGGACGGGAAGGGCGGCGAAGTGCTCGTCACCGGGCGCGCCGTCGGCGACCGCATCGGGAGCGGTCCCGTACGGCTCATCACCGACGTGCACCACCTCGCGAGCTTTGAAGACGGCGACGTGCTCGTGGCGGACCGGACGGATCCCGACTGGGAGCCGATCATGAAGAAGGCCGCTGCCATCGTCACGAATCGCGGCGGTCGGACCTGCCACGCGGCGATCGTGAGCCGCGAGCTTGGCATCCCCGCGGTCGTTGGGGTGGGCGACGGGACGACGAGGCTGAAGGCAGGCCGGCAGGTGACGGTCGCGTGTGATCAGGGCGACGAAGGGCGTGTATTCAAGGGTGCGCTGCCGTTCCATGTGGACCGCACGCCGCTGCGGGAAGGGGATCACGAACTCGCCCGTCCGCGCACGAAGATCATGATGAACGTCGGGAATCCGGCGGAGGCGTTCCGACTCTCCCAGCTCCCCAACGACGGTGTCGGCCTCGCCCGCCTGGAGTTCATCATCAGCAGTTGGATCGGCGTGCATCCCCGCGCGCTCATCGACTACCCGACCCTCGCCCCCGACCTCCGCCGTCGCATCGCCGAGGCCGCCCGGGGCTACGAGCCCGGTCCGGACTGGTTCGTCGACAGGCTCGCGCAGGGCGTCGGCACGCTGGCGGCGGCGTTCGCACCGCGCCCGGTCATCGCCCGGCTCTCCGATTTCAAGACGAACGAGTACGCCCACCTCCTCGGGGGCGAGGCCTATGAGCCGAAGGAGGAGAACCCCATGCTCGGGTTCCGCGGCGCCTCGCGGTACTACGATCCGCGCTACCGCGATGCCTTCGCGCTGGAGTGCCGCGCGATGAAGCGCGTTCGCGACGAGATGGATCTGACCAACCTCATCCTCATGGTGCCGTTCTGCCGCACCCCGGAGGAAGGCCGGCTGGTGATCGCCGAGATGGCGAAGCACGGCCTGGTGCAGGGCCAGAACGGCCTGCAGATCTACGTGATGTGCGAGATCCCCTCGAACATCGAGCTGGCCGACGAGTTCGCCGATGTGTTCGACGGCTTTTCCATCGGCAGCAACGACCTGACCCAGCTCATCCTCGGGCTGGATCGCGACTCGGAGCTCGTCGCCCGGCTGTTCGATGAGCGGAGCCCGGCCGTCACCCGAGCCATCGCGCGCGTCATCAAGGCCGCCCACGCGCGCGGTCGAAAGATCGGCATCTGCGGCCAGGCTCCGAGCGATCATCCGGACTTCCTGCGCTTCCTCGTCGGCGAAGGCATCGACTCGATCTCGCTGAACCCCGACACCGTGCTGCGCGGCACGATCGAGGCGCTCGCCGCAGAGGCCGCCCTGCGATGACCCAGCGGCTCCTCGGATGGGCCGGCCGGCAGGCGCCGACGGCGCTCGCTGGAACGGCGCTCGAGGATCTCGCCGGGGGCGTCGACGCCGAAGCCGTCGCGCGCAGACGGGGCCTTCCGCGCGCTGCCGTCGGGGGGATCTCCAGCTTCTACGACCAGCTTGACCCGGCGCTGCGCGTGTGTGACGGCACCGCATGTCACTACGCCGGTGGTCCGGCCCTCGCCGCTGAGCTTGGGGCCGGCGTGGTGCGCTGCCTCGGCCTGTGCCACGATGCCCCCGCGCTCCGGGTCGGCGACACGGTCGCGGGTGCCTCGGACAATCCCCTGTCCATCGCCGGTTTTCCGGCCTCGCACGCCCCGGCACGGCGCAGTCTGGTGGACCCGCCGATCCTGCTCCGGAACGTCCTCGGCGCGCGCGTTCAGCCGGCCGCCGAGTACGAGATGCCCGATGGCGACGCGATCCTCGCGCTGCTCGACGCCTCCGGCCTTCGTGGCCGCGGTGGCGCGGCCTACCCCACCGGCGCCAAGTGGCGGAGCGCGCGAGACACCCCCGCAGACCTGCGCTACGTCGTCGTGAACGGCGATGAGGGCGATCCCGGCAGCTTCGTCGACCGCGTGCTGATGGAGGAGGACCCGCACGCCATCCTCGCGGGGATGCAGGCCTGCGCGCGGGTGATCGGGCGCGGGGCGAGCAGGTCGGGCGCACCGGCGCGCGTCCACGGGATCGTGTTCGTACGCGGCGAATATCCGCGAGCGCGGGCGACGATGGCTGAGGCGGCCGCCGAGGCCCACGACGCCGGCTGGCTCGACGCGGACTTCGAGGTAGAGGTCCGCGGCGGCGCCGGCTCCTACGTTGTCGGCGAGGAGACGGCGCTTTTGCGGGCGATCGAGGGCCTGCGCGGGGAGCCGTCGCCAAAGCCACCGTACCCGGCGCAATGCGGGCTGTACGGTCTGCCGACGGTCGTCCAGAACGTGGAGACGCTCGCGCAGGTGCCGTGGCTGGTGCGGAACGGGCGACGGGCGGACACGAAGGTCGTGAGCCTCTCCGGCGCCGTCGCGAGGCCCGGGCTGGTGGAGATCGCCCTTGGAACGCCGCTCTCGCGGGTGCTGGCGGAGGGTGGCGGGGGCCCTGCCGCCGGGCGGCGCTGGAAGATGGTGCTGATCGGCGGGCCCATGGGGCGGGTCCTGCCGGTCGACCGGTTTGACACGCCGCTTGGCTACGACACGCTCCCCGGCCTCGGCCACGCCGGCGTTGTCGTCCTCGACGACACCGTCTCCGCGAGAGACCTCGCCTTGCACCTCATGGACTTCGCTGCCGCCGAGTCCTGTGGAACCTGCACGCCCTGTCGCGTCGGCACCGGCCTCCTCGCCCGCGCGCCCGACCGCGTCGCCCTCGAGCGCCTCTGCGACACCCTGGAGATCGGCAGCCTGTGCGGGTTTGGGCAAGGCGTACCGCGCCCCCTGCGCGACCTCCTCAGCCATTACGGCTCGGAGCTGTACCCGTGTTGACGATCGACGGCCGCGCCGCTCCGGCCACCGGCTCGGTGCTCGAGGCGTGCCGCGCTGTTGGCTCCGACGTCCCGGCCTTCTGCCACGATCCGCACCTCACCCCGCGCGGCCACTGCCGGTCCTGCGTGGTGGAGGTCGACGGGCACATAGTCGCGGCGTGCTCGACGCCGGCCCGGGACGGGTCGCGGGTGGAGACGGGGACACCGCGCGTTCGGGCCTACCGTCGTGATCTCGGCGAGCTGATGCGCCTGGAGAGCGCGCCGGGCGGGTTCGTTGGTGCCACGCTCGCGCGCTGGGGCGTGGACGGGCAGCGCTACGCGGCCCCGTCCGTGCGGCCCGCTCCCGTCGTCGATTCCAGTCACCCTTTCATCCACGTTGACCTCTCCGCGTGCATCCTCTGCCGACGCTGCGAGCGCGCGTGCGATGAGGTTCAAGGCCAGTTTGTCTTTGCTGTCGAGGGTCGAGGGGCCGAGACGCGGCTCTCCTGGGGCGGCGGTGCGTTCGTCGACACCGACTGTGTGAGCTGCGGCGCGTGCCTGCAGACGTGTCCGACCGGCGCCATCATCTCCGGCCCAGTCGTCGCCGCGCGCCCGGATTGGCCCCCCTCCACGATCCGCACGACCTGCGGCTACTGCGGCGTCGGCTGCGCGTTGGACGTCCACACCGACGCCGACCGCATTGTCCGGGTCGACGGCGGCGACGGGCCCGCAAATCACGGCCATCTCTGCGTGAAGGGTAGGTTCGCCCACGACTTTGTCCATCACCCGGACCGCCTGCGTACCCCGCTCGTCCGCGTGGGCGGCCAACTCGTGCCCGCGACCTGGGGCCACGCGATCCGCCGCGTTGTCGACGGGCTCGCGCGCAACCGCGGCCACGTCGCCGGCCTCTCGTCTTCCCGGGCGACGAACGAGGAGAATTACCTGTTCCAGAAGTGGATGCGCGCCGGCCTGGGCACCAACGACGTCGATTGCTGCGCGCGGGTCTGCCACGCGCCCTCCGCCGCCGGCATGCGCGAGGCGTTCGGCACGGGCGCGGCCACCAATTCCTTCGCGGACATCGAGGCCGCCGACCTCCTCCTCGTCGTTGGCGCGAACGCCACCGAGGCCCATCCCGTGGTCGGCGCGCGGATCAAGCAAGCGGCGCTGCGAGGGGCGGGCGCGTCCCGAAACGTGCTGATCGTCATCGATCCGCGTCGCACCGAGCTCGCCGGGATGGCGGACATCCATCTGCAGCTTCGCGCGGGGACCAACGTGGCGCTGTTCAACAGCCTCGCCTGCGTGGTCGTGCGCGAGGGGTTGGCGAACGCCGATTTCCTGGCCCGCAGGGTGGAAGGCTGGGAGGAATACCAGGCGTTCATCCACGACCAGACCCCGGAGCGCTGGGAGAGCGTCACCGGCGTTCCCGCAGGGCTGGTGCGGGAAGCCGCCCGGCGGTATGCCGCAGCTTCGCGGCCGATGATGCTGCACGGCCTCGGCGTGACCGAGCACATGCAGGGGAGCGAGGGCGTGATGCTGCTCTGCAACCTTGCGCTGCTCGTCGGCGCGATCGGCCGACCTGGCGTTGGCGTGAACCCGCTGCGCGGCCAGAACAACGTGCAGGGTGCCGCCGACATGGGGTGCCAGCCCGATCTGCTCCCGGGCTACCAGCGCGTGGATGACCCGGTTGTTCGTGCTCATTTTGAGGCGGTGTGGGGGCGGGCGTTGCCGACGGCGCCGGGGCGGACCCTGCCGCGGATGTACGACGGCATGCGCGCGGGCGACGTGCGTGCGCTGATCGTGTTCGGCGAGGACGTCGTCCAGACCGACCCGGACGCGACGGCCGTGCGCGCGGCGCTGTCAGCCCTCGATCTGCTCGTCGTCATCGAGCTCTTTTTATCGGAGACCGCGAAGCTGGCGGATGTGGTCCTGCCCGGCGCCAGTTTTCTGGAGAAGGACGGCACGTTCACGAACGGCGAGCGCCGCATCCAGCGCGTCCGCAAGGCCGTCGAGCCGGTGGCGGGCCGCGCGGACTGGGAAGTGGTGCTGGCGTTGATGGCGGCGACGGGGTTGCCGCAGACATTCACCCACCCGTCAGCGGTCCTCGCGGAGATCGCCGAACTCACCCCCATGCTCCGGGGCGCGGCCTGGGATCGTCTGGATGAAGGCCTGCAGTGGCCGGTCCCGTCGGTCGACCACCCGGGCACGCCGATCCTGCACACACAGACGTTTCCGCGGGGCCGAGGGAAGCTGTCGTGCGTCGCGTGGACGGCGTCGCCGGAGCTCTGCGGCAGCGATCGGCCCGGGGAGCTGCAGCTTGTGACCGGGCGCAGCCTCGCGCACTACAACTCGGGCAGCATGACGCGGCGTGGCCGGAACGTGGTGATCCAGGACCGGGATTGGCTCGAAATGAGCGCTGCCGACGCCCAATTGCTCGGTCTGGTCGACGGCGACGAGGTCGTCGTGGCGACACCCCGGGGCGAGGCGAGGGCGATGTTGCGGGTGAGCGAGCGTGTCGCAGAAGGGACGACCTTCCTGACGTTCCACTTTCCCGAGACGGGCACGAACTCGGTCACCAGCGATGTCGAGGATCGGCTGACCGGGTGTCCGGAGTACAAGCTGAGCTCGGTGACGGTGCGTCGGGGCTAGTCGAGCGGGCAGTTCGCGTGCCCCAGCATCGTGCCCGGCGTCACGCCGAGGACCGCGTGAACCGGCGCAGACACCGCGTTGTAGGCGAGTGTCCCGTCGATGGTCGTTCCGGTGACGGTCCCGGTGAAGGTGGCCGGGTCCGCCCCGCCCGAGGCTCCGGGGCCCTGCCACGTCCAGGTGAGCGTGCCGGCAAAAGTGCCGTCGCCCGCCATCGGGAGCGCCGCGAGGGGGCCGTCGCCACAAACGCCCATCAGGACGGCGGAGCATTCGGGGGAGACGTCGAGGCTCCAGTTCGGGTCGCCGTAGAGCCCGGCGGGCACGCAGCCGGCGCTGGTGTCCGTGTCCGTGTCGGTGTCGGTGTCCGAGTCCGTGTCCGTGTCGGTGTCCGTGTCCGTGTCGGTCTCCGTGTCCGTGTCGGTATCCGCATTGGTGTCCGCATCGCCGGAATCCGTGGATGAATCAGGTGCTTTTAACGTGCAGGCAAGGAACAGGGCGAGAAGGAGGGCCATGCGGGCACCGTGGTGATGCTCACGATGTAATCACCCGTCGAGCGCCGGGATCGGCGGCGCGTCGTCGTCGAACAACGGAAGGATCTACCGATGCGCCGCGTTCTTCGCCGGCCCTTTCGCGGCTGAGGCCACCACAGCCGGGGCCGGGGCCGCGGCCGGGGCCGCGGGGGTGGTCGCGGCAGCGGCAGCGTCAAGCCGGGCTTCGATGCGGTCCAATTGCTTGTCAACCGCATCAAAACGCAGGTCGGTCTGCTCGTCGATCTCGGATGCCGCCTGACGCGACGCGTCCACGTCGATGATCATCGAGTCGTAGCTGCGCTCGGACATCCACAGGTTCAGCGCGATCATCCCGAAGATGAGCGTGATCAGCGTCACCCGCGCCCACCACGTGTCGCGCGCGTGGCGCTCATGGAACTCCTCCAGATCGCGCGCGTTGACGGCGCTGTCGGCCTCGGCCTTGTACGGAAGCCCTACGGATTTGACCTCGTCGCGGAGAGACATGAGAACCTCGGGTTTCTCCGAGTTTACAAGTTCTGGACAAAAAAGGGGGGCGCTGGCGCTCAACGACGTCTTTTTCCGCGGCGAGGCCCGTCGTTACTGCTTTTGCGCCGCGTCCTTCGCTGCTTTTTCCTGCTTCTTGAAGTACGGCCGCAGCAGGAAGTTGTGCTGCAGGGCCTCCAGATCCTGCGAGAGCAGCAACGAGCTCTTGTTCAGGTTCTCGAGCGTCTCCTTGACCTGTGTGCCCGACTTGTCGTCCTGCACCAGCGCGCCGATCGGCGTGGACGGGTCGCTCGCGCCCTTCGCCACGCCGTCCATCAGCGCGGAAGCCTTCTCGCTCGCCGCCTGCAGGTCGCTCACCGTCTTTGCCAGCTCGGCGTACGTGGTCTTGTCGGTCACCAGGTCGTTCGGCAGGTTGCCGGCCTGGTTCAGCTTGGCGCTGAACGTCGCGAGCGAGTTGGTCACCGACCGAGCGCTGTCAGAGGCAGCGTTGAGCTTCGCGATGGTGTCGTTCGCGCCGTTGTAGAGCGTGTCGTCCTTCAGGAGCTTGCCAATTGATCCGTTGCCGGCGGCCAGATCGGCGCTCACGGTCTTGAGGTTTGCCGTGATGGCGACGAGGTTCTTGTTGTTCTCCTGCAGCGTCGCCATGATGTCCTCGGAGGAGAGCGCCTTCTCCGTCTCCAGCACGTCCCCGTCCGCGAGCGGGGCCGCACCTGTGGTCCCGCCGTACAAGACCACGATCTTGTTCCCGATCAGCCCGTCCGTGTCGACCTTCGCCTTCACGTCCCCATGGATGTATTGCGTCGCGTCCACGTCCACGCGCATGTCCACCTGCACCTGGGAACCACCGTGGAACGCCAGCTTCTTGACCGTTCCGACCTTGACGCCCGAGTACCAGATGTTGTTGCCCGTCTGCAGCCCGTTGACCTCGTCAAAGACGGCGCTCACCTGCACCTTGCGCGTGAACGTGTCGTTGAGGTCGCCGATCGTGAGGATGGCGCCGCCGAGGATCGCGAGCGCCAGCGTCACGAACAGCCCGACGATGACCGCCTGCGGGTTTGGACTTGGTGTCATTGCTGCTCTGGGGGTTGCATGAAGTTGTACTTGTAGAACCCGGCGACGCGGGGGTCGTCGGTCGCGAAGACCTCGTCGAACGAGCCGATGCGGAGCATGGTGCCGTCGATCAGCATGGCAACGCGATCGCCGGTGGTGCGCGCGCACGTGAGGTCGTGGGTGATGATGATCGAGGCCGAGTGGTACTTGTGCTGGACCTGGTTGATCAGCTCGTTGATCTCGGCGGAGGTGACGGGGTCGAGGCCGGCGGTGGGCTCGTCGTAGAGCACGATCTCGGGGCGCAGGATGAGGGTGCGGGCGATGCCGATGCGCTTGCGCTGCCCGCCCGACAATTCCGACGGCATCTGCAGGAGCGCGTGGGCCAGTCCGACCTGCTCCAACGCGTCGTGGACGCGATCGCGGACCTCGCCCGCCTGCAGCCCCTTCGTGTTCATGAGCAGCGGAAACTCCAGGTTCTGCTTCACGTTCATGCTGTCGTAGAGGGCAGAATTCTGGAACGAGAAGCCGACGCGCCGGCGCAGGGCGTTGAGCGCACGGGTGCGAAGCCGATGCACGTTGTGCCCGAGCACGATCGTCTCGCCCTGGTCTGGCTTGAGGAGGCCGATGAGGATCTTGATGAGGACGGACTTTCCGCTGCCGGAGCGCCCGAGGACGACGACGTTCTCGGCCGGTCGCACGTCGAGGTCCACGCCACGCAGGACCTCGCGCTCGCCGAAGGCCTTGGTGAGGCCGTGGATGCGGATCACCGGCTCGGTGGGGTCGAGCGTCACGACGTCACGTCCGCAGCCAGTGGACGATCTGGACGATGAGGATCTCCTCGATGAACACGATGAACATCGCGAGCACGACCGACGCGTTCGCCGCGCGGCCGACGCCTTCCGTGCCGGACGTGGCATTGTAGCCTTTGTAGCAGGCGATGATGCCGATGGTGAGCCCAAAGACGAAGGACTTGCTGACGGACGAGGCGACGTCCAGGTAGGTGATCGTCGAGAAGCCCGACTTCAGGAACGCGGCCAGGCTCGTCGCCTCGTTGCCGTGAACGTTCAGGTACGACCCCGTCATCCCCACGAAGCAGCAGTAGATCATCAGCGACGGCACCATGAACGTGGTCGCGATGGTTCGCGTGACCACGAGGTACTTGAACGGGTTGATCGCCGAGACCTCCATCGCCTCGATCTGCTCCGTCACCTTCATCGACCCGAGCTCGGCGCCGATGGACGAGCCCACCTTGCCCGCGCAGATGAGCGCGGTGATCAGCGGCGCGAGCGATCGCAACAAGGCGACCGTGATGAGCGACGGTAACCAGGATGTCGCCCCGAACGCCGCCAGTGACGGCCGCGACTGCTTGGTGAAGACGATGCCGGTGATGAACCCGGTGAGCGTGATGAGCGGGATCGACCGGACGCCGACCTCGTAGCACTGGCGGATGATCTCGCGCAGGTGGAAGGGCGGCCGGACCGCCTCGAGCAGGAAACTCCCGAAGAACCTCGCACCATCGTACACACCCGTAAAGAACGAGTCGACGCCGCGCGCGATGACGACGGTCCTGCGTCGGGGCTTCGGGGGCAAGGTCTCTCTCGTTGGACGACCGCGCGCGGTCGGGTGGGGACGATAGAACGGGCCCCCGCCAGCTTACTCGCTCGGGACGCTCTCGCAAGGTCGGCGGTTCGGGCTCAGGCCTCCGGCGACCGCCAACCGGTGATCCACCCCGGCACCGCCTCGCCGCTCATCGGCGCGGCGACGTAATGCCCCTGCGCTGCGTCGCAGGCGCCCCGGACCAGCTCCCAGTCATCCTCGTCCTCGACACCGAGCGCCACCACCTTCATGCGGAGGTATCGGGCAACGCCGCAGCTTGCCTCAAAGATCGCCCGCAGCGCTGGGTCGTGCGCTGCGCCGTGGACGAAGCACCGGTCGATCTTGAGCTCGTCGTAGGGAAAGGCATGGAGCTGGTCGAGGGTGGTGCGACTCATGCCGAACTCGTCGACGGCGAGACGCACGCCGCTGTCATGCAACGCGTGCAGGGCCGTGAGGCGCGCAAGCGGGTTGGCGCTCACGTGAGCCGCCGGAACCTCAAGCCGCAGGCGGGTCAGCGGGACCGATCGGGCGCGTGCCTGCTCCACGAGCATGGTCGCGAACGAGGGGTCTGCGAGGTTCGCGGTGGCCACGTTCACCGCGATGTCCAGGTCGATCCCCGAAGCGCGCCAGCGCTGCGCGTCGTCCAGGGCCCGCGTGAGCACGACGCGGGCGATCTGGGGCATCAACGCCCGATCCGCTGCGGTGGGAAGGAACTCCTCGGAGGTCAAGAGCCCGGCCGTAGGGTGATTCCAACGCACCAGCGCCTCGACGCCGGTCACGGCACCCGTGCGCACGTCCACCCGGGGCTGGTAGGCGTTCGTGAGCTGTCCCTGCGCGATCGCGCGGCGCAGGCCGACGGCGAGCAAGCCCGCGAGCGCCTCATCCAGGACGGGCCGACTGAGCGCCGCCACCACGTCGAGGTGCCCGGCCTGCGCGAGCGCTGCGTTCAGGGCGTGCTCGCAGGCTGGGCGAACGATCGCGATCCGCCCCCGGTAGTCGAGCCGGGCGAGGTGGCTGATCACGGCAACGCCGTCCTCGCGCTGCAGGTCGCAGACGATGAGGCCGATGGGCTCGACGCCGGCCTCGACGAGACGCACCGCCTCCACGCTGGACGAACACGCGATCACGTCGCCGCACCCGAGACCGAGCAACCGCGCAGCGAGCTCACGGAGCGCCTGGGCGTTGGAGTCGATCAGCAGGAGCTTCACGGCGCGGTCCGGAGCAGGCACATCGTCTGGGCCTATCGGACCCGCCCGGCGCCGTGGATAGGGGCTGACCCCTAAATCCGTCGTCTGTTGCCCCTAATCCAGCCCGATGATCCCCCGCCGCACCGCCCAGCGCACCAGCTCGGGGCCGGCGATGTTGAGCTTTCGGAGGAGGTTGGACCGATGGATCTCCACGGTCCGGGCGCTGACGTGAAGGCGCCTGCCAATTTCGGCGTTGGCGTGTCCCTCCGCCGCGAGCTGGAGCACCTCCCGCTCGCGGGCCGTGAGCGTGTCGTAGGGATCCCCGGGAACAGCGGGCTGGTTCGCATAGGCTTCCACCGCGCGGTCCGCAAACGGGTGGCTCAAGTAACGGCGACCGGCAGCGATGGCCTCCACGGCGCGAAGGAGCTCGGTCACCGCGGTATCCTTGAGCACGTACCCGTACGCCCCCGCCCGCAGCGAGGCGAGGACGTACGCCTCGTTGGCGTGCGTTGACAGCATCAGCACCCGCGTCGGGCCGCCCGCCACCGCGATCTGCCGGCACACCTCGATGCCGTTGAGCCCCGGCAGCATGACGTCCAGGACCAGGACGTCGGGCGTGAGCCGCTGCACCAGTTCGGCCACCCGGAGCCCGTCCGAAGCCTGCCCGACGATCTCACAGCGACCCTCGGCGCAAAGCACCGCGCGCAGTCCTTCGCGGACCAACGCATGGTCGTCGCACAGCACCGCCCGGATCATCCGCTGGCCCCGGCGACGTCGCGGACGGGCAGGCGGACGAGGATTGCGGTGCCGTTCGCACCCGTCTCCACCGTCACCTCGCCACCAACGCGGGCGGCGCGCTCACGCATGCCGTCGAGGCCCAGCGTGGCGGGCGGCGTCGCCGCGGATTCGGGAGGGGCGCCCGGGTCGACGGGGCGTGGTGAAAACCCGCGTCCACTGTCCTCGATCTCGATGGTGAGGTAGGTCGCGTCCGCGGAGGCCGAGACGCTCACCCCGCTTGCCCCGCTGTGCCGGGCCACGTTCGTGAGCGCCTCCTGCACGATGCGAAAGGCGGTGGTCTCCGTCGCCACGGAGAACCGCCGGTCGATGCCGGCGTGAGCAAAGTCGACGGTCAGTGCCGTGTGAGCAGAGTAGCGTGAAAAGAGCCCTTCCATGGCCGGTAGCAGCCCGAAATCGTCCAGGATCGCCGGCCGCAGGTCGAGGGAGAGGCGGCGGATCCGGGCGAGGAGGTCGCTCACCAGGGCCCTGGCGGCAGGAATATGGGCGCTCGGCACCGCCGCGTCGGCAGCCGCAAGGTCGAGGCGGATGGCGAGGAGCGTGAGGATCTGCCCGACCTCGTCGTGGAGCTCACGTGCGATCGCCCGCCGCTCCTCCTCCTGCGAGGTCACGAGCCGCTCGTGGGCGTCTGTCAGCGCCGACAGCGCCTGGGCACGCTCGGCCTGGAGGCGACGTTCAGCCGTCAGGTCGCGGAAGACGCTCACCTGGAGCTGGGCGCCGTCGAGGGTCACGCGCCGGGACGTGAGCTGTGCGGGGATCGTCCGCTGGGGCGTGTGAACGTCGTCCTCGTAGCGGACGAACCCGGAGCCGATGAGCTCCGCCCGCGCGGCCGCGAGCCTGGGCGTCTCGGTCATCCGGAAGAGGTCGAGGACCGGCCGGCCTTCCATCTCGGCGCGGCTGAGCCCGGTGAGGGCAGCGGCGGCGGCGTTCGCCTCCACGACCCGACCAGGGCGCCCGGATGCGTCGAGCTCAAACGCAACGACCGCGTCTGCAACAGCGTCGAACAGCGCCCGATAGCGCGCCTCGCTGGCGCGGAGTTCACGTTCGGCTGCATTGCGTGGGCGCAGATCCCGAAGCACGACGACGGCGACATCCTGGTCGTCGACGGTGGCGAGGCGGCTGGACGCCTCGACGGGCACCAGATCGCCCGACGGCGTCCGCACCGTGGCCTCGTAGATCGCCGAGCCGGTCGCGCGGAGCCGCGCCAGGTGCTCGGGGTAGGTGGGGTTCAGGTCGCGGGGGATGAAGTCCGGCATCTGCTGGTCGAGGCGCACCCTGGGGACGATCCCGAGGAGGCGGACCGCGTCGGCGTTCGCGTCGAGGACCAGGCCGGGCCCGTCGGCGCCGAGCTCGACGACCACCGCCGCGACGCCGATGGCCTCGAACAAGAGCCGGGCGCGGGACGCTTGTGCGGTCAGCATGCGGGAGCGCTTAGCGCGGCGAGGAGGCGCCGCGGGCGGGTTTCGGGTAGGGACGGCGATGCCCGTCCCAGAGCTCCCCGGCTTCCTCCGTGCCGAGCCGTTGTACCGCAACGACCGGATGATCTGGGTCCGTGCCGTGCGAGCCGGCGACGGCGCCCGCGTCGTGCTGAAGAGCGTGGTGCCGGGGACCACGGATCCGTGGGCGCGCCAGCGGCTGGGCCACGAGGCGCTCATTCTCGGCCAGTTGCGGGTTCCCGGCGTGGTTCGAAGCCACGGTGTCGTGCTCACAGGCCTCGGCCCCACGCTGGTTCTCGACGATGTGGGCACGTCCACACCCGTGCCACCCGGCGGGGTCCCCCTTCTGGATGCGCTGCGAGACGTTTCGCAGCTCGCGCGGACCGTCGCGGGCCTGCACGCGGCCGGCGTCTGCCACCGCGACGTCCGGCCTACCCACGTCGTGCGCGACCCCCAAACGAACGCCCTCACGTTGATCGGATTCGGACTCGCCACCCGGCTCACGCGCACCACGTCCGAGGCGGTGCCGCTCAGCCGGCTGGAGGGCACGCTGGGCTACCTCTCCCCGGAGCAGTCAGGGCGCATGAACCGGGCGGTCGACTGGCGGACGGACCTCTACTCCATCGGCGTCACGCTCTACGAGCTGCTGGTTGGACGCCGACCCTTTGAGTCAGCGGACCCAGCCGAGCTGCTGCACGCGACCGTCGCCCGGCTCCCCCGTCCGCCGCACGTCCTCCGCCCGGGCATGCCCGCGGTCGTCTCCCGCATCGTTCTACGTCTGCTCGCCAAGGATGCCGAAGACCGGTACCAGAACGCGCTCGCCCTCGCCGCCGATCTCGACCACTGCTGCACGGAGCTCCTGGGTCGCGGCGCCATCGAGCCCTTTGAGATCGGCAGTGGCGACCGGCGCCAGGCGTTCTCCCTGCCCGCGCGCCTGTACGGTCGGGATGCCGCGCTCGGCCGCCTCGACGCCGCACTGGAGCGGTCCTACGCTGGCGAGTCCGTCTTCGTCTCCATCTGCGGCCCAGCGGGCATCGGAAAGACCGCGCTCTGCCGGGAGCTTCAGCGCCGGGTGGGCGAGGGCGGGTTGATGGCCAGCGGGGTGAGCAATCCCACGGATGGTTCGCCTTACGCGCCAATTGTGCAGATCCTGCGCTCCATCCGCCGCAGCGTGGCGCACGGGCCGCGCGACCGCTGGGCCTTTCATCAGGAGCGGCTGCTACGGGCGGTCGGCGGCGACGGGGCCCTGCTGCTCAGGCTCGTCCCCGAGCTGCGGCCGATGCTCGGCGGCGAGCCGGACGGGGGCGACGTTGCGTTGAGCGACGCGCGTGAGCGGATGCTCGCGATGCTCGTGCGGCTGCTGCGGGGCTACCACGACGCGGAGACGCCCTTCGTCGCGCTTTTTGACGACCTTCAATGGGCGGATCCAGGCACCCTGGACGTGCTCGAGCGACTGATCACGGCCGACCCACGTGGCGGCCCGCTCGTGGTGCTGGCGTGGCGCGAGGAGGCGGGCGTGGCCGCGCCGGGCCTCAAACGCCTGGGCGCCAGCCCCGTCGAGGTGCTTCGCCTTGGCCCGCTCGATCTCGCGGACGTGGGCGAGCTGGTTGCCCAGGCGCTGGGGAGGTCGACCTCGGACGTCGGGGAGTTGGCGTTGGCGGTGCGCGAGAAGACCTCCGGCCACCCGTTTTTCGTGCGGGAGTTGCTCGCGCGCCTGGCCACGGACGCGATCGTGAGCTTCGACCCGATGGCGCAGCGCTGGGAATGGTCGATGGAGCGGGTGCTGGCGGTCCCGCCCGCGGGCGACGTCGTCGAGCTGCTGGCGCAGGTGCTGGCGCAGCTGCCCGAGCGCGTGCGGGGGGTGCTGCGGGTCGCGGCGTCGGTCGGGCGGCGGTTTGATCTGGCCGCCGTCGCGACCGTCGCCCGCGTCGATCTGGCGGAGGCCTGTCGCCGGATCCTGTCCGCGATCCAGGCCGGGGTCGTCACGGCACCGGCGAACGTGCTTCTCGTCGTCGAGGTGACTGCAGCGGACGAGCGGAGGGGCACGGCAGCGGCGGGGGCAGGGGTCGAGCCGCTGATCCTGTCGTTCGTCCACGACGAAGTGGTGCGAGCCGCCCTCGGGCCTGTGCCGACGTGGGAGCAGGCGGCGGTGCGGGTAGCCGTCGGGCGCGTGTTGCTTCACCGCTGGCACGTGTCTGGAGGGTCGCCGTTTCCGGCGGCAGACCTGCTTCGCGACGCGCCCCCCTCGCAGGATCCGGCCGAACGCCGCCTCATCGCGGAGGTTGCCATGGTTGCCGGCGGCCAGGCGGCCGATGCCCTCGCGTTCCCCACCGCGATGCGGTACTTCCAGTCCGGGGTGCGGGCGTTGGGGGCCGACGGGTGGGAGCGGTCGCACGATCTGGCGTTCGAGCTGCACTTGCGAGCGGCAGAGGCCTCGCGCATGTGTCCGCTGGACACGCGATCCATCGATTTCGTGGCCGAGGCGATGCGTGGCACCACGGACGTGCTTCAGCGGACCGCGCTGCAGCGTGTCCGGATGCTCGATCACGCCGCCCGATATGAGTTTGATGTCGCGCTGAACCTCACGTTGGAGGCCCTGTCCTGGGTTGACGTGCGCCTTCCACGGGGCGCCAACCTCGGGCACGTGGCGCTCGCGGTGGCCCGGACGACCTGGCATGTGCGCGGCATGACGCTGGAGCGGCTCCGGGCGCTGCCCGAGAACCGGAATCCGCGGGTTGCCCGGGCGATGGAGCTGCTGGCCGACGCTGCGTCGGTGACGTATTACTCCGATCCGCTGCTGCTGCCGATCCTGCTGTGTCGCATGGTGGATTTGAGCCTGGAGCATGGCGTGTCCGGGACGACCGCTTTCGGTTGCGCGGGCTGGGCGTTCCTGCAGGTCGTCACTCGGAATTCGCTGCGGGGGGCGCAGCTCTGGGGCGCGTTCGCCCGCGAGCTCGTCTACCGGTTCAACGACCGTCGCATGGCGCCGAAGGTCGAACTGATGGTCATCGGCTTCGTCGACGCGCTCACCCAACCGCTCGCCTCGCTCGTGGCTCCGTTTCAGCGAGCAGGGCAGGCGGCACGCGCGGTGGGTGACGCCGAGTACGCGGCGCTCTGTGCGATGAATCAGCTCAATTTCTCGCTCATCGGCGGGGTCGACCTGGCCGAAGTCGGGCGACGAGGGGAGGCAGCGCTCGCCGTATGCCGGGAGATGGGGCAGGAGATGCCGACGAACGCCAGCTTGCTGACGATGCAGTTTGTGGACTGCGTCAGTGGCCGCGCGCCAGACCGGCTCGTGCTGAAGGGCGCGCACGCGGACGAGGCGCGAATGACCGAACGGATGCGGGTGTGCGGCGACAAGTCCGGCATGGCGACCTTGCTGCTTCATCGCGCGCACCTCTGCGTCTTGTTCGGGGACGCAGCGCAGGCCGTCGCAGCGGTGGTGGCAGCCGGGCCGGCGCTCGCCGACTGGCCGGGCGCGCCCCAGGTTCCGCCGTTCCTGCTGCACAGCGGCCTTGCGTGGATCCGGCAGATGCGGGAGACCGGCCGGGTCGGTGGCGCACCGCTGCGGGCGGCTCGCCGGGTACACCGCAAGCTCGCGGCCATGGCGCTTCAGGCACCGCTGAACCACGCGCACAAGGCCCGACTTCTGGAGGCGGAGCTTCTCGATCTGCGCGGCGACGTGGCGGCGGCGCAGCTGGTCTACGAGGAGGCGGTCGGGTTGGCGCGGGCTTCGGGAATGCTGCACGAGGAGGCGCTTTGCCTCGAGCGAGCGGCGCAGGCGGCTCACCGGTTCGGGAACACGAGGCTCGCGGGGGTGCTCGGCCGGGAGGCGCGGTCGGCGTGGGAGGGCTGGGGCGCGGGTGCGTGCGTGGCTGCGCTCGACGCATCGGGCATCGCGCCGGAACATGGCGTTGTCGGGGGTGTCCGGGCTGGCCTGCCCGAGTTTGACTCGGTGCTCCGGGCAGCCCAGGCCGTGGCCGGCGAGATCCAGCTCCAGGAATTGCTGCGCAAGCTGATGCACATCATCCTGGAGAACGCGGGGGCGACGTGGGGGATGCTCGTGCTCAACGTGGGGTGGCGGCTCCTGGTGGCGGCGCGGGCGGAGGCGGCGGAGTCGGGCAGCATCGCCGTCCTCGTGCACGCTGACCGTCGCCCCGTCTCACAGGAGCGTCCCCTCGCTGATCGGGTCGTGCGCGATGTCGCGCGGACGGGCGAGGCCATCGTCGTCCACGACGGCGCGAGCGACACCCGGTATTACGCCGAGGCCCTGAACCCACCGCGCTCGGCGCTCTGCGTGCCGGTGCGAAAGGGCAGTGTCCTGGTTGGGGTGATGTACCTTGAAAACGAGGTCGCCCGGAGCGCCTTCAACGTGGCCCGCAGCGACGTGGTTGGCGTGCTCTGCGCACAGGCGGCGGCGGCGATCGAGAACGCCTCGCTCTACGAGGATCTCCAGGCGGCGCACGAGCGCCTGGGTCAGGTCTCCCGGCAGCTCGTCGATGCCCAGGAGGCCGAGCGTCGGGCTGTCGCCCGGGAGCTCCACGACGAGACCGGTCAGGTGCTCACGGCGCTCGCGCTGCAGCTCGATCTGGCCTCGGCCCCGGACCCGTCGGGCGACTCGCTCAGCACCCTTCGTGGCGCCAGGGAGATCGTCGGCGACCTGATCCAGCGCGTGCGTCGGATCTCGCTTGACCTCCGGCCCGTCATGCTCGACGACCTTGGCTTGCTCCCGGCGCTGCTCTGGCTCATCGACCGCTACTCGGAGCACACCGGGCTACGGGTGGAATTCGTGCATGCGGGGCTGGATCGTCGCTTCCCGGCGGCGATTGAGACCGCTGCCTTTCGGATTGTCCAGGAGGCGCTCACGAACGTTGCGCGACATGCCGCCGTGAACGCCGCGATGGTCTCCGTCTCGGCCGATCCGGGAACGCTCTCGGTGGAGGTGACGGACCGCGGCGCGGGCTTTGATCCTTCAGCGCTGCCCATCGGGCGTTCGGCCGGCTTGAGCGGGATGCGCGAGCGCGCTACGCTCCTCAGCGGGACTTTTGAGGTTCAGAGCGGTCCGGGAGGGACGATGGTGTTTGTGCAGCTTCCGTGCGGGGACCGGTCGTGATCCGTGTGCTCCTCGCCGACGACCATCCGCTCATCCGCGAGGGCGTGCGCGCCGCCCTTCAGGCGGATGGCCGCTTTGAGGTGGTGGGCGACGTCGGCGAGGGGCTGCGGGTCGCCGAGCTCGTCGAGCGCCTCGCACCCCATGTGCTCGTCCTGGACGTGATGATGCCAGGGCTGAACGGGATCGAGGTCTGCCGCCAGGTCGCCCGGCGATGGCCGGCGACGAAGGTGCTGATGCTCTCGATGCACGCCAATGAGGCCTACGTCGTCGAGGCCCTCCGGGCCGGCGCGCTCGGGTACGCACTCAAGGACACGGCGGCCGACGATCTGGTGCGCGCTGTCCGACTCATCGCGTCCGGCGCCCGCTACCTGAGCCCCCCGTTCTCGGATCATGTCGTGGAGACCTACGCCGCCCGACTCTCCGAGCTCGCCGACCCGTACGAGACGTTGACCGAGCGCGAGCGCGAGGTCCTCCAGCTTGCCGCCGAGGGAAACGGAAACGCGGACATCGGCAAGCGCCTGCACATCAGCCCGCGGACCGTCGAGATCCACAAGTCCAACCTCCTCCGCAAGCTGAACCTGGCCAACGTCGACATCGTCCGGTACGCGCTGCGACGGGGGCTGGTGGCGTTGGACGGGTGAGGGGGCCGGTTCGGGGGGAGGCTTGGCCCTGCGCCCGGCGGTGGGGCCGAAGCCGGCGGCCGGCCCGGACCTTTGCGCGACCGCCCGCCGGTCCTCCGGCGCTCGCGGTCGCGCAAAGTCGCTCGATTCGCCCAAGCGAATCGAGTCAGGGCCCGGCCCGGGGGAGCAACGTTGCCTTGCGCCCGGCGGTGGGGCCGAAGCCGGCGGCCGGCCCGGACCTTTGCGCGACCGCCCGCCGGTCCTCCGGCGCTCGCGGTCGC
>CAIMSU010000243.1 GCA_903844155.1 uncultured Pseudomonadota bacterium
AACATTCACCTCGTAAGTGGCTGAAAGCGCGCGATTGGCGAGAGCAATGGCCCCCCGGCGCGCGGTTCCGCGCACGAACCGTGCCGGCTGGCGTACTCGCCGGCTGGCGGGGTTCGTGGCCTTGGAACGGCGAGAATTCAGCGCCGAGACGGGCGCGAGGTATGCCGAGCGCCAGGATCGGCGGGCGCTGTTCACGAACCCGGACGAGGACTTGAACACGGACAAGACGCTTCCTCCGGTCTACCCGGCCGGCAAGCCCTGGTTCGACAACGGCCAGATGGTGGACGCGCCGGGCGTGATCCTCGAGAACATCCGCGCGGACCAGTACGCAGTTCTCCGGTTCGCCACGCTGATGTTGCAGAGGTGCTTGCTACTCGGGTTGAAGGTGAACCTGACGCCGTTCAATCGCGGCGGGGGCGAATCGCTCAACTGGAACATCAGCGTGGAAGGGGCGACGTCAGACGTGGTCGCTGCGCGGGAGGCGTCGTGGCCGATCGCCTACGCAGATGGGACGCACGCCTGGGCGGACGTCGCGGGCGGCTTGCCGTCCTGGCAGAGCGGGATCCTTGTGCCCTCCTCGGCCGGGTGGGACCCCAGCTACTGGGATTCGGCGTCGTATCCGGACATCCCGGCCGCCGGTGACGCGTCCGCGACGATCCACGAGCAGTACGCCGTAAACGTCTGGCCGACCGGCGACACGGTCGCGGCCGACGGCAGCTACCCCGCCGACGCGACGCCCTACCGGGAGGAGTGTGCGCGGCGAAAAAGCCTGGCGATCGCCGCGTTTGCGACAGGGATCGGGGAGTGGTTGGCTCACTTTCATCTGGCGCTTGGCCAGGCCTCGCGGGGCTTCGGGGACGGGGACCCTCCGCTGGGGATCTACGACGTCGTCAATGCCATCGAGCTTGGCAACGAGTTCAACGGGTTCTGGCCGACGGGTTCACCGGTTACCGGGTCCCCCGGTCAGTACACAGCGAGCGCCATCGCCCAGGGCGCCATGGAGGCCGGGCGCTACTGCGCGCTCGTCGCGGGGCCGATCCGGCACCTCCTGCCGAAGATGCGCTTTCGACTCACGGAATTGGCGTCGTGGGGCGTGCGGACGCTCGAGACCGGAACCGTCGTCGACGAGTTCTCCACCAACGTCGCGTGGCTCGCGCTGGTCGTGAGCGCGATGAACGCCGAGGTCGGATGGTGGCGGACGATCCAGACGGCCGGCCGCGCCCCGGTTCCCGGCGTGCCCGAGTGGCGGGCGAGCGGCGCCGCCGCCGGGTTTCACTGGCCCCCCCCTCTCGCCTTCGGGCGTCGACACGCTCCGGCTCTCGGTCGCCGATCTGGTCCACGAGCTCGGATTCCACTGGTACCACGGCAAGGATCACGGGCCCGGCGGACTTCCCAGCACGATCGACTACGCGGACGCAGAGCGGCAAGCGGATGACATCGCGACCTTCCGGGCGACGCTGGAGAGCGTGTGCAACCCGCTGGGCATCAAGTTCGAGGTCACGATGGGGGAGATCAGCTTCCCGGCGGTGGATCCGAACGGGATCGTTCCGGCGACCGGGAGCCTGTACACCACCTCAACCAAGCTCAGCGGCCCTTATTACGCCAACACCAACCCCACCTTCCACGCGGCCATGCTCGTTCGCATCCTGGCCTTGAACGTCGCGTGCGGGGTGGCGAGCTCCAACTGGTTCAGCTTCTGTGATCCGCTCGTGCACGAAGGGGGGACCTACACGCCGTGGGGCTCCACGTCGGGTGGCGGGCTGCACAACGAGGCCTACGTCGCCGCAACCGGCAGGACGTTCCGGCAGCATACCGACGGCTGGCAGCGCCCCGCGTGGTTCTCGGTCGGCCGGGCGAAGCGGCTTTTCGCGGGCGCGGACTCGATGACCGTTCTCCAGAACGAGGGCGGCCTGACCATGATTCGCCTCGCGCTTAACCCCGCCTCCGGTTGGGCTCACGCCTACCTTTTCTGGCTCGACCAATACGCCCCGACCGCCCAGGCGACCGTGGAGTTCGTGAATGTCTCAAAGTTCCAGTATTATTCGCTCGTCCCGAAGATCCTCGTCGGCGCTCGGCCGCTGGACTCAAACGGGTATCCCCGGGCCGTGGCCTCGCTGGTGTGGGAATGGGCGGGGTTCCACGACGCAGTGCTCAACGAGGTGTCCGCAGGCGACCGGCTCACGATCACGCTTCAGGCAGCGGATCCCGACGTTGCCGAGGCGCCGGTCTGCATCCTGACCGACGGCGCCTACGTGCAGCCCGCTGCCTGGCCCGGAACGGCCGCTGCGCACCCGCAGAACAATGCCAGCCGACCCGGAGGCAGCCGTCCTCACCCCCGGAACGCGGGGCCCTTCGCGGCCCAGCCCACCACCGGGATCGATCCAGCCGATCCGCCCCATCCCACCTGGATCGAACCCGATGCGGGGCAGGATCCATGGGCCGACCCGGATGAACCGCAAGACGCTGGCGGGCAGGGATGACTCGCCGAAGCCTCCCGAACGTCGCCATCTCCTGTGTCCTGTGGGTCCTGGGGGCGTGCACCTCTCAGTCCAAGGATGCAAGGTACTCCCACTCCTTGCCACCGACCATCGACTCGAATCCCACGACCGAAGACACGGGCGGCGACTCCGCGCGTGGCGACTCGGGCGGCCAGAGCGACTCCCGCGCCGACTCGGGGGCGGACACTGGCACTGTCGTGGCCCCCGGCCCCTGGGTCGCGCTCTCCTGCGAGGATGTTGACTGCGCCGCCATCGCCGATGATGGCCGGATCGTGGAGTGGGGCGATGACTCTCAGGGGCAGTTGGAGCTGGTTCCGGACGGGACCTTCACTGCCGTGAGCGTGAGCTTTCCGGGAGCGTGCGCGCTGGATGAGGCAGGCGCGATCACGTGTTGGCCAACGATCCCAATCTACCCCCCGCCCAGCGGCGCGTTCCGAGAGGTCCGAGCGAATTCGGAGGGACTTGGCTGCGCGTTGGGCTTCGATGACGGCCTGCAGTGCTGGGGGGCCTTCGGACAAACTCTACCGACCTACGCCGCGCCGCCCACTGCACAACCGTTCGCACACCTGTCCGGGGGACGTGCGGTGCAAGGCGCCCTCACCTTCGACGGCACGCCCACCTGCTGGGGAGACGCCGGCTACTTCATCGCCGCGGACGGCGTCCCCCTCACGCCAACCGACTCCGGCTACACCGCGATGACCTGCGGTGACAACCACTGCTGCGCCCCCGACGCCGCGGGTATGCCAACGTGCTGGGGCGGCACCTACGCCAACACCGCCGACCCCGGAAGCCTTGGGCCGTTCTCCAGCCTGAGCGCCGGGGACGAGGAGACGTGCGGGGTCGAGCCAGGCGGGCGCCAGGCTGATTGCTGGCCCGGGGACCCGGACGCGTCCTTCGCGGCTCCAACGGGCGATCCCTGGGTCGCGTTCGAATTCGGGGACAGCTTCGCCTGTGGATTGACGGTGAACCACAATATCTCCTGTTTCGGAACGATCGGCGCCCCGCCCGATCCGCCCTGATTCCCTCTCGCGCGCGCCCTTGACCCCGTCGGCGAAGATCGACCGCCGGCATCGGCGGCGACGCGATAATTCCGCCGTCCACCCGGCGTCCCCTTCTGCTCCTCCTCCTCGTCACCGGCTGCCATCCCGTCGTCCCGAAGGCGCCGGACGTGTTCCTCATCAGCCTCGACACCACCCGCGCGGACGCGCTCTCGGTGTGGGGCCTGCCACCGGCCGGCCGGGACGACCTGGTCGGCCAGGTCACCACGCCGAACCTCGACAAGCTCGCGCG
Organism: uncultured Pseudomonadota bacterium; assembly: GCA_903844155.1. GTDB lineage: Bacteria > Myxococcota_A > UBA796 > UBA796 > SXON01 > CAIUMM01. Next base: position 3,789 of record CAIMSU010000243.1, read on the forward strand.
CTCGGGCGTCCGCTACGCCTGGGCGTTCGCGCACGCGCCAAGCACGCTCGCGTCGCACGCGACCGTTTTCACCGGCCGCGATCCCCACGATCTCGCCATCGCCCGGAACGGCTTCCCCCTCGGCGACGGGCCCGAGACCCTCGCTGCGCGCCTCCACAAGGACGGGTGGGCCACGGCCGCGGTGCTTGGCAGCAGCGCCCTCGCCCGCCCGATGGGGATGGATCGCGGATTTGATAGCTGGGATGAGCAGTTCTCCGTCGACCGCAAGTACCGGCACGAGGCCACGGCCGCCGAGGTCACCGATCGTGCCCTCGCAGTCCTCGCCTCCCGCGATCCGGCCCAGCCGCTCTTCCTCTTCGCGCACTACTACGATGCGCACGGGCCCTACCAGGCGCCGGGTCCGGGGCACTTCCGCACGGGCGGTGTCGTCACGCCGGAGACCATCGAGCGCCTCGCCCGCCGGTGCCGGAAGGGGGAGGCCGACGATCCCGAGGTGGTCGCCGGGATTCAGCAGGTGCGCGGTGCTTATCTGGACGAGGTGGCCTATGTGGACAAGGAGGTTGGCCGGCTGTTGGCTTCCCCGGTCGGTCCCGCCGGTCGCGTGGTCGTGGTGTTCGGGGACCACGGTGAGGGGCTCGGGGAGGACCCGATGCGACCCTTCGGACACGGCGGGGATGTCGACGTCGTCGACACGCACGTCCCGCTCATCGTCGTCGCCTCGGGGCTGGCGCCGAAGGTGGTCGACGTCGCGGTTGGGTTGCAGGACGTGGCGCCGACCCTGCTCGGGATCGTTGGCGATCACGTGCCGTTTGGAACGGGGGTGGATCTCGGGACTGCTGGCCAGGAACCGACGTTCATCCCCATGGAGGCCACGCAGCCTTCCGAGTCGGTCTGGCCCGCCGGGGTCGCCCGGACTGGGGCGGGAAGCTGGAACAACCTGCAGAATGAACGAGGGATGGTGCGGGGCGCGGAGGTGGTGATCACGGCACCGTGGCTCGCCGAGGCGCCGCGGTGGTGGCGGCTGGGCCGCACGGGCAACGGCACCGAAGAGGACGTCGCGAGCGCCGACGCGGCCCTGGTTCCCGCGCTGGCGGCGTGGGACGCGCGGGCGCCGGAGTTCCGCTCGGTCACCATGGACGAGAGCACGAAGGCAGCGCTCAAGGCGCTGGGCTATGAGCAATAGCGCGATCAGCCGGCTTTTTTCGCGATGACGATGCTGGCGACCGGGGGAAAAAGCTCCCGCCCCGTGACCCCTGCGAACCCCGCCTCGCGGCACATCCGCTCAAAGCCCGCCCGGTCCGACCAGGCGTGCATGCTCCGCGCAAGGTAGCGGTACGCGCCGAATTCACCCGTGAGAAGGCCGCCAACGAGCGGAAGCACGGTGCGGTTCCAGGTCAGGTCCAGAAACCGCGCCAGCAGCGACTCCGGTCGGAAGAAGTCGACGACGACGAGCACGCCGCCCGGCCGCAACACCCGCAGCGCCTCGGCGACGGCCCGCTCTGGCTCGGGGACGTTCCGGATCCCGAACCCCGCGAGGGCGGCGTCGAGGCTCGCATCGGCGATCGGCATCGATCGCGCGTCCGCGCAGATGCTGCGAAGCACAGTTCCAGCCGGGATCTTTCTTGCGCCGGCGTCCAGCATCGCCTGGCAGAAGTCCAACGCGACGAGGCTGCGGGCGCGGCCGGCCAGGGCCTGGGAGAAGTCCATCGTCCCGGCGCACAGATCGAGCACGTCCCCGTCGGCCGCGGCGCCAAGCTCGCGGATCGCGATTCGTCGCCAGATGCGGTCGATGCCCAGTGACATCACGCGGTTGGAGAGGTCGTAGCGGGGTGCGATGCGGGTGAACATCGCCTCGACCGCGGGAGCCCGGCCCGGATCGCCGGCGACGGGCGCGGTCACGAAGCCCGGTCGGCGAGGTGGCGGCCGAGCACCACCAGCGCGTCGACGTAGGGTCCGGCGGGGAGCACGTCCAGCAAGGCGATCGCGCGCTCGACACGCAGTCGGGCCTCTGCGAGGGCGTCATCCAGCGCGCCGCACGCTCGCACCGCCGCACACAGCGGCGCGACCTCGTCGCCCCGCTCCACCCGGGCGCGGAGGGTCGCGTCCCGGTCCATGGCGAGCAGCAACGGGAGCGTGAGCTTTCGTTCGCGTACATCCTGCCCGATCGGCTTTCCGGTGCCTGGGAGATAGTCGAGGACGTCGTCCGTGATCTGGAAGGCCACGCCGATCTCCCGGCCGTAGCGCGCCAGCGCCGTCGCCCCGTCTGCGTCCGACCTCGCGTAGGCGCCCGCCGCCGCGCACCAGGAGATGAGAGCAGCAGACTTCTTGTCGATGGTTTCGAGGTAGTCGTCGAGCGAGGTCCCGAGGTCGCCGGCCCGCTGGAGCTGCAGGACCTCGCCCTCCGCCATCGCCGTGACAGCCTCCGCGAGCCGGGTCACTGCCAGATGGCCGCCGGCGGTTGCGGCGAGAAGAACGGCGCGCGCAAGGCAAAAATCCCCCGTCAGGATCACGCCGGCGTTGCCATACACCCGGTGGGCGGCCGCCCGGCCGCGTCGCTCGGCCGCTTCGTCCACAACGTCGTCGTGCAACAGCGACCCGAGGTGGATCAGCTCGCCGACGCAGAGGAGGTCGGGCGAGGGGCTGTGGCCGACGGCCCCTGCGCCAAGGGCGGTCAGGAGCGGGCGGAGGCGCTTGCCACCGCCGCTGGAGAGGTAGCCGCCGATGGCAGACACGACGGGGACCTCGCTGCGGACGAGCTCGCCGAGCCGGTGTTCGGCGCTCGCGAGATCGGCGCTCGCCCAGCGGAACACGTCGGCGGGCGTGTGGATCCGCGTCAGCGGAGCGCGGGCCTCGAGGCCAACCCCGACCATGCGCGCAGGCGGGCGCGCAGGCTCGGCTCCCCCGGGCGGTCGATCGAGCAGGGCCGGTGCAGGGTCCATTTTTCACTTCTAACTGAACTCGTTGAAATCGTCCAAGAACGAGGCTACGCAGCGGCATGGCTCCCGATGCCCCCGAATCCGCCGCCGACACGGGTACGCCTGCCGACCCCGGTGGGCCCGCGGCCGCGCAGGAGCAGGCGCTCGCGCTCGTCGCCGACGCGATCGGCGAGGTGATGCGGTTCTGGAATTTCAAGCCGTCGATGGGGCGGATCTGGACCGTGCTCTACCTCTCACCCGAGCCGTTGGACGCAGAGGAGATCGAGCGGCTCTCGGGGCTCTCGGCCGGCAACGTCAGCATGAGCCTGCAGGAGCTGGCGCATTGGGGTGTGGTGCAGCGCGCCGCTCCCGGAAACGCCGCGCCAAAACGGCGGGTGTACGAGGCCGAGACCGACATCTGGAAGCTCGTCGGCCGCGTCTTTCGGGACCGCGAGCTGCGGCTGGTCGACCAGACCATCGCGCAATTGGAGCGCGCTCTCGGGGTCCTGAACACGCGCGGCATGTCCAGCAGCCCGACTGAAATGTTGCGCGGCCGGTTTCTCGCGACCCGCGTCGATCGCTTGCTCCGCCTCGCGCGGGTCGGCCGGCGCATCGTTGCGCAGTTCGCGAGCACGGGAAACGCCGATTTGACCCCGCTTCGCGAGGTCCTTGGCCGCGCTACGGTGCCTTGACGACCGAGGGCTTGCCGCCGGTGACGTGCTGGATGTCGGGCAGCGCGGCCGTCGCCGCCTCTTCGGACGGGTACCCGCCGACGCGCACTCGGCGCTCTTTCTGGCCGTCCACGACAGCGTCCACGGCGTAGGCGTCCACGCCCTTCGCGGCCAGCTCGGCGAGAAGCGTCTTCGCGTGCGCCTTGTCTGTCACTGCGACCTGGACCGCGTAACCCTTGACCGGGGCAACCCCGAGCACGTCGGTCCCACCTTTCGTCGCGATCGAAGCGGATCCCTCCTTGGGCGCAGTCGGCGCAAGGACAGTCGGCGGCGGGGGCGCGGCTGCGGCGACGGGCTGGCCGTCGGGTCCGATCACAGGCGGCGGCGGGGGCGGCGGGCTGACCGGCAGCTCTTCGGGAAACCCAAGGTGGCTCTCCTTTTCCGTGGCGCTGACCTTCTGCAGGAGCACCTCCAGGTTGCCTGTGCGGGCCTCCTCCGAGATCAGGGCGTCGCGCGGGGGCAACGGTGCCGCAGGGATCTCCTGCCGCCCGATCTGCCGCCCGAGGATGAAGGTCGTAAGGGACATGCAGAGGGAAACGCCGACAAGCACCCAAAGCCGGTTTCGGGTGAGCGACGTGTCGGACGCGGGGCGGACGCGGCTTAGTTCGGGCATGGAGGCACCTTGCTGCGGATTACTCTTATCATGTCAAGAGGGATGGTGAGACCGGATCCAGAGGGAACTTTCCGGGATACGTCCTCGCCGCGGCGGCTCGGCCTGTCTGCCCCTGGCCCGCCGGTGCGCGACTTGACAACGAACGCCAAAAGAACGAAACTCGCACCCGTCGAGGTCTGTGGATGCTCTCCCTCACTGCTCTGGCTCTCTCGCTCGCTTCCTCCCCCGCGTTTGCGGAGGGGGGCATCGTCACCCCGGTGGGCGGTCCCGCCGCGCCGACGGCTGACTACTACGTCATCCAGCCCGGAGACACGCTCTGGTCGATCTCCACGCGCTTTCTCAACGATGCGTACGCGTGGCCGCAGCTCTGGTCGCTCAACGACTACATCACCAACCCGCACTGGATCTACCCGGGCAACAAGATCTACTTCCGGCTGCAGGATCACCTCACCCCGCCGACCGCCACGCCCGACGACCTTCCCGCCGAGCCCCAGCAGGTCGCGGAAGTGCAGGCGGACGAGAAGTGCGACTTTCCCAGCCGCTTCACGGACGAGCGCAAGAACGCGGCGCTCGTCGCCCCCGGCGTTGTGAGCACCGCCGCGAACCTGAACATTCGCGGCTCGGTTCACGCGGCGGATGAGCCCGGCACGCTGCTTGGCGAGCCCAGCTACGTCTACCTGGACATCACCGATGGCGACGTGAAGTGCGGGGACAAGTTCTCGTTGTTCCGGCTTGAGCAGAAGAAGGTCAAGGCTCGGGGCGCGGTCGTGGGGTCGATGTACCGCGTCGTCGGCGACGCACAGGTGATCCGGGTGGACGGCCACATCGCGACGGCGAAGATCCGGGACAGCTACTTTGAGATCCTCCGCGGCGACCTCGTCGGCGACCTGGTGCCTGTGGCCCTGACGCTGGACGTGCAGGTCCCGAAGGACGACAAGCAGGCCGAGATCATCGCCCGGCTGAACCAGAACGAGCAGCGCCTGGCCAACATCGACGAGACCGTGTTCCTCGACCGCGGCACGTCGGACGGCATCAACGTTGGTGACTCGCTCTACGTGGTTGAGCGGCGGGACCCCATCAGCCTTGAGGACAAGGTGGACGATGCGCTTCCCGAGCGGGTGATCGGCCGAGTCATCGTCGTTCGGGCGACAGACGACGCGGCGACGGGCATCGTGATCAACGCGGCGCGCGACATCCAGCCCGGCCAGCAGCTCACGACGAAGCCGAACAAGGACGAGAACGGCGAAGGTCAGGGCAGCCTGAAGGACTGACCCATGGACCGAAACAAGCTGGAGCAGGACGCCCTCGCGTTCATCAACAAGGGCAACCTGGAAGGCGCCTTGAAGGCGTTCACCGCGATGCTGAAGCTCGACCCGAAGGATCGTCGGGTCAGGCAACGGGTCGGCGAGCTGCAGCTCAAGATGGGGCGGCCGATCGAGGCCGAGAAGATGCTTCGCGAGGTCGCAGAGGGCCTCGTGCGCGAAGGGCAGGGCCGCGCGGCGGTGGCGGTCTACAAGCAGATCCTGACGTTCAAATCGGATGACCCGTCCCTGCACTACGATCTCGGCGATTGCTACGCCACCTCGGGGTACCCGAACGACGGCAGGCAGCACTTCGACACGGCGGCCCGGCTCTATTCAGTGGCATCGCGGCATATCGACGCCGCGCGGGCAATGAAGCGGATCGTCGACCTGCAGCCGGGCGAGGTCGCCCTGAAGCTGAAGGTCGCCGAGCACCTGGAGGCCGGGCAGGACATCCGCTCGGCACTGCAGACGTTGCGGGAGGTCATGGACGACTACCGGCGTCGGGGACGCCCGGATGAGGTCGGACGCATTGCCGAGGTGGCGCTGCGACTGGCGCCGGACGACGCGGGCCTCCACCTGGACGTTGGCGCTGCGCGGTTGGAGGCGGGTGAGGTGCAACGCGCGCTTCCGGCGTTGCTCGGTGCAAACACGCTGCGGCCCGATCAACCCCGCACCCTCGCCATGCTCGCGCGTGCCTACGAGGAGGCGGGTGACGTCGGCCTCGCCGTGGCGACCAGCCGCCAGTTGGCGCGAATCCACGCGGCGGCGGGCGACGTTCCCGCCGAGCTTGAGGCGCTCCGGCGGGCGGCGCGACTTGCACCCGGGGACAGCGAGCTGCGCGCCCGGCTGCAGGGGGTGGAGCGACAGATGCACCGCCTGGACCGCCGATTGACGGCCCTCCAGCTCGCGCAGGCGACCACCGAGGACGAGCTGCGCGTGCAGGTCAAGGCGGAGGTCCTGGCCCGTTACGGGCTGTTCGACCGCGCGATCGCGCTCTTGCGGAACAGCCCCGACACCCTCCCGCTCCTGGCGGTACACGCCGAGGTCCTCGCGCTCTCGGGGGACGCAGAGGCGGCGGTCCGGATGGCCGACGCGATCGCGCCCAAGGCCGGGCGGGAGCGCGATGCGGTCTTCGACCGTGTCGCCGTGCTTCGCGGGCTCCCCGAGGAGGAGGCGAACGACGAGCTGACGCCGATCGGGTCGCCGTTGCAGAGCCTCGCGCCGGGGTCTTTGGAGCCGTTGCCGTCGGAGGTGGCCGAGGTCGTCGCGGTGCCCGCCGCGCCTGCGCCGCCTGCCGCGTCCGCAAGTACCGCCGAGACGGCGCTCGCGCGGGGCGACCGCCTCGCCGCAGCGTCGGACATCCCTGGGGCACTGGCGGCCTACCGGGACGCGCTCACCGAGGATCCCCGCAGCGAAATCGTCGTCGCGCGCATCGCGGATCTCCGCAACGCGGCCCGCGCCGCCTCGCCCGCGCCGACCGCATCCATGCCCGCGCGAACGCCGGTCCCCGTCGCGCCCGCCACGTCCCTGACCCCGTCCCGTCCACCCGACGTGGCGCCGACGCCGTCCGCAGCCGTTCCGGCGCCGGCAGCGCCCCGTGGCATGTCGCTCACCCCGCCGCCCGTCAACCGCCCGCGCGCGCTCCCCCCGCTCACGCTGGCGCCCGGCAACCTCATGCCCGTCGCCGTCGACATCGACCCGGACCCCTTCGCCGAGCTGGAGGACGGCACGCTGACCGAGATCTCGCCGGACTCACTGGTCCCGCGATCGCCCGTGAAAGCGGCCGCTGCGCCCGCGGCGCCGTCTGCCGGGACGACCGTGTTTCCACCTCGCGCCCCGGCTGCCGCCGCCTCGCTGGATGAGGCGCACTCCCTTGTCGAAGTCGGGATGAACGACGAAGCGCTGGCGTTGATCGGGGACGATCCGCGGCTTGAGGCGCGGGTGCTCGTCGCCAAGGCGCTCCGTGCCAAGGGCAACGCTACCGGCGCCCTGGACGCGCTGCGCGATGCGACGAACGAGGCGCGCGAGACAGACCCTGGCTACGCCGAGGCGCTGTTCGAGCTCTCCGGCCTCTACACGGCCACGGGAAAACACCGCTCCGGGCTTCGTCTGCTGGAGGAGTTGGCCGATCTGGCGCCGGACTTCCGGCCCAGGGACGTGCAGGCGCGGATGGCAGGGCTCTCGCGGCTCGTGAAGTAGCTCGCGGTCGTCAGGGCGCCGGCTGCAACCGGAGGACGGTCACGCCGGTCCCGTCGTCAAAGTGGCGTTCTTCGACGGTTTCGGGGGCGAAGGTCTGGCGCACGAGGGCGAGGCCTTCGTCTGCGTACACCTTTTCGTCGATCGCGACAAAAGAGAGCCCGGTGCTGACGAGCTGGCCGGCGATGCGCTGCCGACGGTCGGGCTCCTCGGTCGAGGACGGCGGCATCGCCGTGCCGATGGTCTGCGGGTTGGACGCATCATCGAGGCCGTGGAGCAGTCGCGCGATCTCCGGCTCGTAGCTCTTCCGGCGCACCACCGTTCGCAGTCCGTCGGGCCAGTAGGTGCTCGGGCGGCGGCAGAGGACCTGCAGCCAGAGCTGGTCGGCGCTGGCGATGTCACGGGAGATCTCGGCGAAGACGGGGAGTTCCGTCCGTGTCGTCGCGTGGGCGGCGGCGCGGACGCGCGGGAGGTAGAGGACGGCCCCCTTCTCGGCCGACTCCGCGATGTAGGTGGCGAATGCTGGCGTCGGCGGCTCAAAGTGTGGCATGTTTGCCCGGAAGCGGGTGAGCGACTCGGTGTCGACGACCATGAACAGGCACAGCGGGGCCGCAACTGCCCATCGCATCCACTCCTTCGGGAGCCCGGTCAGCCCGATGGCGGCCGCAACAGCGAGGGCCTGGGAAGCGGGGATCAGCCAACGGCGCGGAAAGCGGATGATCGGCGGCGTAAGGTGGGAGTTGAACCACACGATGGCGTCGGAGACGTGCAGGCCGGTGTTCCCGAACCAGGAACGAAGGAACTGCGGGTTGTCGCCGTTCTCGTTGAGCGACCACAACAGCGCCAGGGCGCCGATGCCGAGCCAGGGGAGGCTCTTGTCCCTGCGCAGGAGCGCGCAGCCGACGAGGGCGAGGACGACGAGCGCCGGAATGAAGCCGGTGCCGAGGGTGTAGTCCCACTCCCGGGGCATGTCGCCGGTCTCCCATTTCTGCCAGACCAGCAGACTCACGGCGTTCTCCGCCGCGTTGTCGTTCGGCGCGGAGAGCGGCAGGCCGTAGTAGAGGACCGAGAGAAAGACCCCCATGGCGATGAGCGCCAGGAGCAACGGGCCCATCCGCCGCCACCGCTTCCATCGGACGACCAACGGCAGGAACGGCAGGCAAAAGACGGCGTGGTACGGGCTGTCCAGGGCGACGATGCCGAGCAGTGCGCCCGAGGCGAACCACCAGACGAACTGGGTCCTGAACTCCCCGGCCGGGACGCGCCCAGCGACGTAGAGCGCGCCGAGCGCCGCCGGCACCGCCCACCACGCGACGAACTCCGAGGTGCCGTCGCTGATGGCGAGGAAAAGCATTGGTTGGATGAGCAGGACAGTCCCAGCGAGCAGCGCGGCAGCGGCGCTGTCCGTGAGGGTCCAGGCCAGGAACGCGGAGCCGAAGCCGGCCATGGCCCAGAGCACCAGGATCCACGCGTTGAAGCCCCCGACTGCGCCCCAGAGGCCGACCAGGGGTGAGCCGACGGTCGCGGAGAACTGAGGAAGGATGACGATCTTCACGCCGACCGGGAAGGCCATCCGGCCCGTCCAGAACGACAGGTTCGGCGCGGACTCCCACGCATGGTCGAGCCCCCAGACCGCGCGAATGATGTCGGTCTGCGGCGCGCCGATGAGCCCCCCAGCCTGGAGGGTTGGCCAGGCATACCAGGCGACCAGCAGGATCATCGCGGCGGCGACCGCGACGAGCTGGAGTCGGGCGCCATGTCGAGCGAGCACGGCTTGGGGTATCAAGAAACCCGCCGGTCGGGCGCGGGCTCCGGGAACGGAGGACCGCGCGCCCGGCGCGATGCGAGGTTACAATCCTGTGTCGAACACTGCTACCGTCTGCATCTAGCGAGCATCGTGCGCCCCAGCATCCGCTTCGAGATCAAGTACCGCATCCGGCCGCACGAGGCGGACGCGATCGCCCGGCACATCGTTCGGTACATGCAAGCGGATGAATATGGCGAAGGTGGCAGTGCGCGGTATCCCGTGCACTCGCTGTACCTCGACAGCCCCGGCCTCCGGCTCTACCGGGCGAAGGCCGAAGGTGCCTTCTCCCGCTTCAAGCTCCGGGCGCGGTGCTACAATTTTCAGCCGGCGCGGTCGTTTTTCCTTGAGGTCAAGGCGCGGAAGGGGGAGGCGATGACCAAATCGCGCGGCCTGGCGACGCTAGAGGAGACCCGAACGCTCCTTTCGGGCGCGGGCGCGGACCGCTACGACCCGGCCCTCGCAAACTTCTGCCGCGAGCGCGACAATTTGCGAGCGCGACCTGCTGCCTGGATCACCTACGACCGGGCCGCGTACGTCGGCGGTGAGCGCAGCCTCGTGCGGGTGACGTTTGACTCCGACATCAAGGTCGGCCTTCCGACGGACGACCTCTCAGAGCCGAAGCAGTGGTACGGCCTGCCCGAGGTGAAGGGGCTGGTCGTGCTGGAGATCAAGTACACTGGCAGCTACCCGGCCTGGGTCGCCCAGACGATTCGACGTTTTGACCTCTTCCGAAGCTCCATGTCCAAGTATCGGCAGGGCATCGACGTCCTGCTCGAGCGCGACCTCCTCCCCATGAATCGAGCCGTATGAGCCCCTGGTTCCTCCCCGGGATGGGCGGTACGACGCCGCCTGCCACCGCCATCCTCACCATGTTGCTGGCGTTTGTCCTTGGGCAATCCGTCGCCTGGCTCTACGCCGCCACGCATCGCGGGCTGACCTACTCCCGCAACCTGGTCCACAGCATCGTGCTGCTGACCATGATCATCTCGATGATCATGCTGGTCGTCGGCGACTCGTTGGCCCGCGCGTTCGGCCTGGTCGGCGCCGTGGCGTTGGTGCGTTTCCGGACGGTTGTGCGCGATGCCCGTGACACCACCTTCATCTTCCTGGCGTTGGCGGTCGGGATCGCCTGCGGGGTGCAACACTACGCGCTCGCTGTTGCCGGCACGCTCGGGATCGGCGGAGCGGCGACGCTGCTGCACCTCTCGGGCTTCGGCGTCCGTCACGCAGACACCGGCACGCTCCGGGTACGGGGCGTGGCGTCGTCCAAGGATCAGCTCGACGAGGTCATCGCGGAGTGGTGCCGGACGGCCGAGATGATCGCCCTGCGCGAGGTGCGCGGGGGCGATGGTGTGGCGACCGAGTCGGAATACACCTTTGAAGTCCGGCTTTTTCACCCGAAGGACCGTGAGCCCTTGCTTGCCGCGGTGCGGGCGGTCCCGGGCACCACCAGCGCGAGCGTCGCGCTCGAAGACAAGGCGGAAGAATGGTAGCGAAACGGACCTTTCCGCTCAAGCGCCGGCTGCAGATGTGGGCAGGTCCGGCGGCTCTCGGCGTCGGCTGGCTGGCTGCGGCGTTCGCTGCGGGCGGCCTGGCATGGATGCAGCATACGACCGGGACGACCACGGCGTTGGCCGTGACCCGCGCGCATGCGCTGGCCGCGCCCGAGAGCGGCTGGGTCGCGGACGTGGCGGTCAAGGCGGGCGCCAGCGTGGAGGCGGGCGCGCCGATCGCACGGCTGGAGGTACCCGGGATGGCGCAGGATCTGGAGGCGGCCGAGGCTGAAGTGCGGGTGGCCGAGGAGGGCGTGCGGATGTCGCAGGCCAACCGCGATTTGAAGGGCGCCGCCACCGTGGAACGTGCGCAGCGCGCGCTGCTGGCCGCAGAGGTGCAGTTGGAGGCGGACAGGAGCAAGCTCGCGCAGTTGGAGAGCGCTCAAGACCGACTTGCGGCCTCGGGGGTCGCGACGCCTGCCGGGACACTCGAGCAGGGCCGCGTGGCCATCACTGGCCAGCAGGCGACGGTAGACAAGCGACAGTCCGAAGTCGCCGCGTTGGAGAAGGGATTTTCGGATGCGCGGACGGGCGCGGCGATGACGTTCGACGGCGAGGGCGTCCTCGCGGCTGCGGTGGCGCGCAGGGATGCGCTCCTCGCGCGCGAGGCGGCGGGGCAGATCAAGGCCCCGGCTGCGGGCATCATCGGCGCGGTGTTGCCGACGCCAGGCGAGTGGACGACGGCGGGGACCCCGCTGGTCACCATCACGGAGCCGGTCAGCAACGAGGTCGTGGCGTACGTCGCGGTGCCCTACGCGCGTGGGCTCAAGCCCGGCATCGCGGTCCGGATCACGCCGGACGGTGGCTCCGTGGTCAACGGGACCATCGCCCAGATCGGTCCTGCGCTGGAGCTGGTGCCAGACGCGCTGCACCCGATGGCCCCGAACACGTTCGAGATGCCCGTCCACGTCGTCACCTCTGCGGAGCTGGTGCCGGGGGAGACGGTGGAGGTGGATTTGTAGGGCGGCGTCGGGGAATCTGCCACAATTGCGGAGAGCATTTCTGGTACATCGGAGATGTACCAGAA
>CAIMSU010000244.1 GCA_903844155.1 uncultured Pseudomonadota bacterium
ATGTCCGCCGCTAATTCCCGCATCGCCTCCCAGCCCGGCCCCTCGATCGCCAGCACGCGCACGCAGAGCCCAACCGCGAGCGTCGGCGAGCCGTACCCCATCGCTGACCGCTGAGGTGTATGGTTCATGCTTCCTTTCCACCAGCTTCCCGAAGCATCTTCCGGAACGGCGTTTCCTGACACTCATCCCCCTCTGTCGCCAAAGGCTCCTTAGCCGTCAACCGGATAGGCATGGTAGGCAGCCACCGCCGACGGGCTGCGACGGGCGGGCATCGGGGGCTTGTGCAGCGACATGGTCACCGAGCCTCACAGACGGGCGACATGACGACACCTGGAAGGAGGTGAGCCCATGTCGCCTCGATGGCGGCGGCATCGGAGGCCGTGATCTTTTCAGTGGACTCGCCCGTCCCGCACACCCGGGTCTCGATCCCGTTTGTTGTCAGCACCGGCAGCCCGGCGATGAACGCCGCCCGCCGCTTTCCGGACGCATGGATCGCCGCCTTGACCGCCGCGTCTTCAGTCTCGACCAGGTCTGATCGCACGAGGAGCGTGCACGCGTGGGAACTGGAACAGCCCCACTCGCGCTGCATCTGCTCGAGGACCCCCGTCACCGAGCTGAGGATCGGCGACGTCGTCAGCTGGCTGATCCCAGCGACACACTGGGACACCGCTTGCGCGGTCGACAGGCGCCGATTCGCGTCGTCCTGCCCGCTCAGCTCCCCGCCTTCCAACAGCGGCACCCGGATCGATCCGCCGAGGGCCGGCATCCGCTGCCCAACGCCGTTCCCCGTCATGAACATCTGGACGTGGCTCGCGGCGGCGACATTATTGAGCTTGAACGCACGGTCCGCGAGCACCTCCGCGGCCTTGCAGCTCGACCCTCGCCCGTCCTCCATGCTGTCTGAGCGGTCGATGAGGATGGCGACGTCCCGCGCGTCGACGGTCGGGGCCGGGTGCGCGATTACGAACCCGATCACGGCGATGACGACGCCGCTGAACATCAACCCCGTACCAGCGAACAGGCCGGTGAGGTTGGCGGAGCCTGCGACGGGGCGGACGACGGGGTAGGTGCGGGACATCAGGGCTCCAGGGTTCGAAGGAGTGACGCGAGAGGATGGGTGGACCGGACTGCGAGGTGCGACGCGGGGGCGCTCCTCGACCAGGCGCTCGCGGGGGAGAGCGCGTCATCCTCACCTCCAACGGTCTCGGTGCCCGTCCGCGTACCCCTCGTCGTAGATGCGCAGAAGCTCCAGGTAGTTGGTCCCGAAGATGGACTTGTAGGGGTTGACGTAGCGCCCGGCGCGGCCGTCGTCGTACCCCTCCTTGAACGCCTTGCGCTCGTAGTAGTCTGAATAGTAGTTGGCGTAGGACATGGGAGCCTCGGGGTCGCAGGGAGGTCGGCGGGGCGGGACGGTGAGTGGGACGCGCAGGCGCCGCCGATCCGGACATGACTGGCACCTCTCCCGGCCGCGCCCCGTCGCGCGTGATCCCCCAAGCCCCATGTGATCCTCTCCCAGCCCGACACTCTCGATTCCATCGGTACCCACAGCGTAGCCCTCCTCCAACCGCCGCCGGTGAACGCGAGGGGGTGGCTGGATGTCCTCACCGGCGCGCTGCTACGTTCGGATTCGGCTCCCGGCGAGCACCTCCGCTAACTGGAGCTTCGCCGGGGAGAAACCAAACGCGACTCGATTCTCGACGACTTCATCGGCAACGTCGCGGACCCAGCGTTGCAGACCCGACTCCTCGCCGATCAGGTCGCCGCAATGCTCGCCGACGCGCGCGGACGGGCGATGGGAGACGGGCTCGTCGCGTCGGACGGGACAGGGTGGCCCCGCGATGAAAAGTTTCCCCCACTCGAAAATTTCCCCATCTGCTGTCCGGTCCCCTCGGCCGACGCGTCTCTACTCCAGAACCCCCGGAGCCCTCCATGTCCCTCTCCTCGTCGACCCCCTCTTCCCCGGCCAAGAACCTCATGATGTACACCCTCCTCCTCCTTCTCTCGTCCGTAGCCTGCACCGGACACACGCCTGACGATAGCGGCACTATTGTCACGGACAGCGGCCAGACCACCATGGACGACACCGGCATCGTCCGCGTCCCCGTCAGCGACGCGAGCTGTGGCGCGGCCGCCCCGACCCACGCGCCCGCGGGCTGCGGCGTCCAGCAGTGGGGCCAGTACTCGGCCCACATCCCGGACGCCGTCGGCTGGCTCGCGATCGCGAACACCGGCACAGGAACGTGCAAGGTCAGCGGGATCAAGCTGGAACTCTCCTACTCCACCGCGTCCGGCTCGACCGTCCTCGCGAACACGGTGTACGGTGCGCAGGATCTCTACGACGGGACCTCGAGCGACACCAGCAAGACGTTCGGCACGAAGAAGTCCGACGATACGCCGACAACCGCATACACGATCGCCGCGAGCCCTGGCTACTACGTCCACCCGTTCACGCAGCGCAAGAAGGTGCCGACGAACGCGACGAAGGTGACGCTCAAGTACTCGATCACGCTCGGCACCAACTGTGTCGTCGAGGCCGGGATCGACACCTACCAGGAAGACAAGAATCCGACGACGGCGGCGCCTTACACGACGGACACCACGTCCATCTCGTACTTCATCAAGGAGGCGTACAAGACGGCGTGGTCATCGAGCACCGTGTCCAACAGCTCCTTCTCGATCACCCGGCACATGGCGCCGCAATCGCTCACCGCCGCCGCCTGCTACGACGACGTGCAGCTCACGTGGTCCGCGCCGTCCGATGAGACCGCCATCGCCTACTCGATCTTCCACGCCACCAGCACGTTTGACCCGGCGTCCTACGACCCTGACGTCCCCGCCGCGACCGCGTGGAAGTCGACCACCAGCACGTCTCAGACGGACACCGGCCTCGGCATCGGCACCACCGAATACTACGGTGCGTATTCCGCCGGCACCTACACCTACGCCCCCGCCGATGACCTGCACAGCGCGCTGGCGATCACGAGCGTGACACCGGCGAAGCTCGCCTGGGCAGCGCCCACCACCGGTTCGTACTCTGGCGCCGGCAGCATCATGCTGTACTGGAAGTCGGCGACGTCGATGGTGTCGACGTGCGCGACGTTCATCAAGTCCTACACGGTCGAGCAGGGGGAGGTCAGCTCCTCGGGCGCCTGCACCGTGAAGACGACCTTCAGCGACCCGATCGACTGGACGGGCACAGCGGAATCGGCGACCCAGATGTCCGGGATCGGCGGCCTGACGACCGGGAAGAAGTACTGCTTCGACGTCGCTGCCTACCTCTCGGACGGGTCGACGACGAACAAGAGCGCGACGGTGTCGGTGGTGGCGCCCTGATCGTCGTCAGCCATCCAAAACCCCCAAAAACCGCGCCACCCCGTCAACCTGATCGCCCTCCGCCAGCACAATCGACTTGTGCAACAGATTCGTGCTCACTGGCACCAGTTGGCGCCCCGCCGCCGTCTCGACCAGCCGCTTGAACGTGAACTCCCCCATCTCCACGTCCGCGCCCGCTGGGCGGCGCACAACGATGTTCTCGCCCGGCGCGGCGGCCGCAACGCCCGCCTCCCCAAGATGCTGCCACAAGCAGTACGCCCCCTTCGGCGCGACCTTGTCCATCGAGTCGCCCACCACCTGCGCGATGAACAGCCCCTTCCGGGTCCCGGCGCCCTCGACCCGGGCAAACCCATCCGCCTCCGGCATCTGCCCCTCCGAGAACGCCCCGGCGGCGATCCGCAGGTCGTAGATCGGCACGGCGCCGGCCTCGTGCTCCTCGCAGCGCACCATACGCAACGTCGGCCGCGCTGCCCCCGTCGCCGCCGGCACGTCACCGCCAGTCTCCACAACATCCGCCCGCTCAAACCACGACGTATCCGCGCGCAGCGCCCTCCTGCGCTCGCCGCCGATCAGGCGATCCGCGATCTGGGCGACCTTCCACACAACGGCCTGCTTGTCGTCCAGCTCGAAAGACCGGACGACGACGACCTCGAAACCCCTCTCGTCCAGCCGGGCGCGAATCGCAGCGTCCTTCCCGGCCTGCTCGTCGTTGCCGTGGATCTCGGCGCCCATGCCGTCGAGGTAGATGCAGATGCCCGGCTCGTCGTCGTCGCGGTTGTAGAAGAAGTCGGGGACGGTGTGGCCGAAGCCGGGACCGAGGTCGACGCGGTGCTGGCAGATGGGCGCCGGGAGGCCGGCGGCGGCCAGGTAGCGTTTGAACCGGACTTCGATCGGCGTCTGCGGACCCGTCCCGCCGACGTGCGGCAGGTTCTCGGGCAGCGGATGAATCCATGTCAAACCACCCGTTGCCGCTGTCAGCGTAGCGCTCGCGAGGTGGCGATCGAGGTGCTCGTGGTAGAAGCGGTTCCGGTAGGTCTGGAGGCAGTCGATACACGAGGCCTCGCAGGCTCCGACGCAGCCGTCCAGCAGGTTCAAGGCGGCGAGCCGGACTTCCTCCCAGCGCTCGGTGAGCTGTTCGAGCAGGCCGGAGCCGCCGGGCATCGGGTCGTAGAGCAGCACGTCCACGCGGTCCTCGCCGACGTGACCGAGCGCGAGGATCTGCAGGTCCTCGATCTCCATGTCCAGCACTCGCGCAGCGCCCATGCGGATGGACTCGACCACGCTGAACCCGAGCTTGCGGTCCTGGACGTCGTGCAGGCCGAGCACGTCGACCTCGACATCCGCGTAGAACCCGGTCGGCTTGACGACGTGATTGCAGCGTTCGAAGTGCAGCTTGTCAAACTCCTCACGGGATTTCTGGCTCGCGAACGGGGAGTGGGACTGGCCGCAGGCGAGACACAAGGGGAAGCCGAGCTTCAGCTCGCGGACCTCGTTCCGGGGGCCGACGTTCAGCATGCGGAGCTGGACGCCGCGCCGGAAGCGGACGTCGAGGTCCGCCCAGCGCCAGAGCGTGCCGCCGCGGTGGTAGCCACGGTCGTCCGCGTAGCTGGCGACGGGCATCTGGAACCGGAATTCCTCTTCGTCGGAGATCTGGGACTGCGAGGGCATGATCACGTCGCAGACCTGCACGGCGCGGATCTCCTGTGTGGACAGCGTCGCGGAGGCCGCATCGGTGCCGACCTCCTGGACCACCTGCTGCTCGACGACGACGCGGAAGCGCAGGGTGTCCTCGGCGGTGAGCATGAAGCGGCGGGGGACGAAGCGAAAGCCGTTGGCGTAGATGGCGTTGCCGGGGACGTACTCGCGCAACGCCAGGGAGGGCGCCCGCGGCAACTCGAAGTCGTCCAGGCCGTCAGTCATGCGCGGGGGCTCGGCCATGCCGACGATGCTGCCAGACTCCAGACCGTAGCCGGGGAGGAACCCCTCCCGCGAGAGCGCGCTCATGGTGTCCGAGTCCTCGGCCCCGCCCTGCGCCGCCGCTGCGTTCCGGCTGTAGGTGCCTTTCAGACGGGCGATGATCTTCTTGCAGCGCCGTGAATGGGCCTCGTTCTCGTTGTTGAGTACGCCGTCGCGCTCCATGATCGCGTTGAGCCGCTTCAACTCGCTGCGCGCCCAGTCCAAACGGCGCTTGAACCGCTTGATCACCGCCGCGAGCGAACGCGGCATCTCGTTCACGACGCGCTCCATCACGATCGGCGTGACCGCAGCAGCGTCCTCCGTTGGCCACGAGGACGTAAACGCGCGCTGGACGTCGGCGAGCACCGCCGTCCGGTGGGTGTCGATGACCGGTCCGAGGATCGACATGTCCATCGCTCGGTCCAAAACCTCGCCGCCCGGCGTGAACAGCCATGTCTTGAGTGTCGGCGGGAAGCAGCAGGCTAGCACCTCGCTGATCCGGGCGCGCTCGATGTCGGAGGCGCGACGCGCGATGCCGAGGAGCGCCGTGAGCACCGTGGCGTGGACGTGCTTGCGGATCATCACCTCGTTCTTGAGGTTGAACCGCGGCGGCTCGACCTGGCCCGCCAGGAGCTTGAGCGGGTCGCGGAAGTAGCTCTGATCGAAGCCGGTCGCCTGGGCGTAGGTGACGTCCACCGCCATCCGGTGCCGACGACCCGCTCGTCCGGCGCGCTGCCAGTAGTTGGCTGGTGTCGGCGGCACGTTGCGCATCAGGACGGCGTCGAGCGCGCCGATATCGACACCCAGCTCCAACGTCGGCGTGCACACGAGCGTGTTGAGCTGCTCCGTCTTGCCCTTGAACTGGTTCTCGATGCGTTCTCGGGCTGCGTGTGGCACCTGGGCCGAATGTTCGGCGACCCGCAGCATCTTGTAGTCGCCGTCGAGCAGGCGGAGATCGAAGTCGTCGCCGGCTTCGGTCTCCCAGACCAGCTTGCCGCCACAGCGCCAGGCCATGCAGGTCTTCCTGGGGCCCTGCCGGATCGTCGTGCGACGACACTTCTCGCACCGGAACCGCCCGATGTGCCGATGGATCGTCAGCTTTCCGCTGTCGATCTGGAACGTCCCTGCCCCGCCGCGCAACGGGTGTCCCCAGCCCTCCAGGTTCACGGGCACGAGCAGCTTGGCCTCGCGGAGTGCTGACCACAGGTCGGTCAGGAACCTCGCGATGTCTGTCTCCGCGACACCCCAGCCGGCCACCGCGTTCCAGACCTGCGTGGGGCGCGTGCCGACCCACTGCGTCACCCGAGACGGCTCGTCCCCCGTCACCCGGCTGAGCTTCGCACCCTTCGGCCCTCCCGCGAACGTCGGCACATAGCCGTACAGCACCTCCTTCAGGTCGGTCGTCCACATCTTCTCGAACAGCTTTGTGGAATCGTGCAGGATCCGGGTGCGACGAAGGTGGTCCAGCAGAGCACCGATCCCCTCAACCAGCGACTCGGCGTCGATGTTGAGGATGTCTTTCCACTTCTGGACGAAGGGCATGGCGGTGTCGAGGCCGAGATAGCTCACTCGGATTCGGCCCCACGGCTCCAACCCGAGCCGCTGCTTCACGCCCGTGGCGATCTCGCGCAGTACCTGGATCCTCAAGAAGTAGATGCGCTCCTCCCGGTGCTTGGTGCCGCTCTCGTCGAACGGGACCACCTGCCAAACCTCCGGAAGCAGGGCTCGCGACAGTTCCCGATCGTTCTCCAGCACGGCATCGAGGCCGTGCACGATGTCCATGATCGACGCGCCGTTTTCCCCGATCTGCTGCGAGAGGTACGCGCGGAGACGGAACCGCCGCGCGTGGTCACGCATCCAGCCAGCCTGGAACGCTGCGTCCTGCCGATTGTCGGCGAAGACGAGCAGGCGCGGCCGCTCGGAGAGGTGCATCATCGACTGGGCGAGGACGTGCACGTCGGACACGCTGACGGCACGCATGGGACGGGCTGGCTCGCGGTACCCGGCACCCCGCGGGCGCTTTCCCGGGGACTGGCACGCCACGCAGGAATGCAGCAACCCGGGGAATTCCTCCTTGCTCCGGACGACCTGAACAGGCACAAAAGCTGGGCCCTGGCAGGTCATGCAGGCCTCGGTGCGCTCCTCCTGTAGGCTTCCGCAGTCGGCGCAACAGAACATCGGATGAAGGCGACCATGTTCATAGTCGTGACCGCTGGGCGGGAGGACATCGCTGGACGGAAGCACGTCGCCGTCGTCATTCACCTGGTCAGCCGACTCCTCATCCTCGTCCGGACGGACGACCAGGCGGTCGACAAGCAGCGCCCGACATCCCCCGCTCTCGTCGACGAGGTGAGGCCAGACGCGCACGTCCCCGACCTTGTCGCCGCGCTCAGCCACGCCCTTGCCGACCTTCAGCCCGAAGTCCTTGACCCAGGCCTCGTAGTAGTGCTGGCCGCAGGTCGTGCAGGTGATGACGGGGAACCGGCGAAAGCGCTCGCCGAACTCGGCAGCGGCCTCCTCGCCGGCGAGCCAGAGCCGGGCGGTGGCGCCGGGGTTCGAGAACGTGACGACGGCACCGCCGACCCCACGAACGAAACTGTGGGCGACCGGCCGCAGCAGAGGATCGTGGCCGCCCTTGCCGGTCGCCGCGCCGAGCGCGAGCCAGGCGAGGATCTCCGCCTCCGGGACTGCACGACCGAGCCGCTCGGCGAGCACGGCGGGTAGCTCCGACAGCGGGCGGGCGGTCCGCAACTCGGTCGCGAGCTGAAACACCAGCTCGTTGCTCGCAAGCTGGCTGGACAACGCAGCCTGCCATCCAGTCTTCGGCAGGCGCGCTCCCCCCAACGCGACCAGGCACTCTGACAGCGCGGCCGCTTCTTCCCCGTCGGCATCGACCGCCTTCAGGAGGCGGTTCAGCACGTCGTGAACGTCGTCCGGTGGCCCGGCGGGAACGCTCCGCCGCTCATTCCACCGCTGCTCGTCGTAAACCTCGCGCACGAGCGTGACGCGCGCTGCGTCAACCCCGAAAAAGCGCCGCGCGAATGCCTGCGCGGGCTCGGCCGACCCATCCGCACTCGCCATGGTGGCGGAGGTGGCGACGTGTCGCACGTCAGAGGCCGCGCGGCCGCAAAACGTGCGCAGCCGACGAATCAGGCAGGCGGTCTCGGCGCCTTGCGCCCCTCGGAAGGTGTGCGCCTCGTCGAACACGAGGAACTCCAGCGGTGCTCCCTCGAAGATCCCGACGTCCTTGCCACGGGTGAGCAGCAGTTCGAGCTGCTTCGTGTTGGTCAGGAGGATCCGGGGCTGTCCGCCGCCGGCTCGCATGGACGTGCGGCTCGCGCGCTCCTCGGCGGGAATGAGCGTGATGTCCTGGCCGGCCTCACGGATCTGCTTCAGCCGCGCGTGGTAGTCCGCGTTCGTCGAGCCAGAGGGCAAACGCTCGCCGCGGATCTGGCCGTCCTCCTCCGGCGTCTTGCCCACGTACATGCCGAACGGGATGCCGCGCCCGGCGAGCAGACCGCGTAGGCGGTCGAGCTGGTCCTCTGCGAGCGCGTTCATCGGGTAGACGAGCACGGCGACGACGCCCGGTGGCGCGGTGTGATCCTTCAGCTCCAGACAACGGCTGATGATCGGGTAGAGGAACGCCTCGGTCTTGCCCGAGCCTGTGCCGGTCGAGACGATCGTCGTGTCGCCGCGATGGATCGAGCGGATCGCCTCGTCCTGGTGCGCGCGGACGTGGGTGTGCTCGGCCGGCACGATGGCGGTCATCGCGGCGTGGAACAGGCCGTCCGCGACGAGCTGCGCGATCGTCGGACCCTGCCGAAACGGGCGAGAGAGGCTGATGAACGGGCCCTTGCGGAGGGGCGTGTCGCGCGACTGGTCGAGGCGCAACAGGTCGCGGAGCTGGGAGTAAAGGTCTACGTCCGCGAGCGGGTAGGTCGTGAGCTGGTAGCGGAGGAAGTCCTCGACGACGCGCTCGGTGAAGGCGATGGGGTTCAGGGCCATGGGGTCAATCCCCCTGCGGCGCGAAACCGAGCGTCAACCCAAGATCCTTCGCAAAGGCGCCGAATCCCACCGGACATTTCGCTTGAAGCTGCTCCACGCTCACTTCGCTCAGCACGTTTCGGGCATCGATCGTGTCCCGGTACGCCTCCTGGCGGTGCTTCAGGAACAGGTCCATGACGACCCGTTTGGGCGGACGGTCATGGTCCTGGCTCTCCACCTTCTTCGTCCAGCCCTTCTCGATCTTGTCTGTCGTCTTGAGCACCTTCTTCAACCCGTCGGGTGATGCGAGTAGCAAGCACTCCAAATCGTGAACAAGGCAATGTGGGTGAAAGCGCCTCGACGAACACTGCCGCCTCAAAACCGCTCGCAGGGTCGCCGCGTCCTTGTGAGCAAGAGGGGTGTCCGTGTATTTGCGATAGGGGTAGAGATCCGGCGCGGCGAAGACGTGGTTTGACCTATCGTCCTCAAGGATTCGAGCCGCCCGGCGTCCGACCTCCTGGAGCAAGGGATCCTTGCCGTTCAGCTCAATGAAGGACAACCGCGCCCCACGCGGATTCTTCTTTCGCCAGGAGTCGAACACCTGCTCGAAGGTCGATCGGTCCGCAGGCCCCTCGACGTAGACCACCACCTTCACGAGAGAGCCTCCAGCTCTTCGGACCGGAACAGCTCCGCAATTCCACCGCCCACCTCCGTCAGCATGCCCCGGAGCGCCGCGGAGTCTGCGGGCTTCAGGGCTTTCGGGACGCCGTCCTCCTTGGTCAGCACGCGAATGGACCCGAACGGGAAGCGAGCGAGCAGGTCCGGGGAGTGGGTCATCACGAGCACCTGCCCACGGTCCGCGGCGCGCCCGAACAGATCGGCGAGGACAGCGAGCACGCGGGGATGCAGGCCTTGTTCCGGCTCGTCGGCCACGATGAAGGTGCCCGGCTTCGCCGACAGGCACAGCGCGACCCAACAAAGGAGCCGGAGCGTGCCGTCGGAGAGGTCCGCGAGCTCCAGCCGCTCGGAAACCCCTTCCTCCCTCCAGAAGGCGGCGGCATGGCCCTTCCTCGCCGCCGCTTCAACCTCCAACGAACGGAATCCAGGGACGGCACTGCGTAGCACGCCCTGCAGCTCATCCCAGGTGTCGCGGGAGTTCCTCAGCCGGTGCAGCACCGCGACGAGGTTGCTGCCGTCCGTGTTCAGCGACGCATCCGGCTCGATGAGCTGCGGGAAGCGCATGAGGCTGCCATCCTTCACGTCAAAGCTTCCATATACACGGATCCGGGCGAAAGAATCGCGCACCGCGACCGCGATCCCTGGGGCCGCGGGGCCAAGGTTGGCAAGCGCGAAGTCTCTGGCGCCAGCGCCTCCCTGCTGCACGCCTCCACTCGTCCCGCGGAACCGCACGGACGTGCCCGAGCGCTGCACAACGAACTCGGCACCGACACCGAGGAATTCGCCGACCACCCTCGGGTTTCCCTCCGGGCCGAGCACCTCGAACCGCGCGTCCAGCGGCCGCGCCTGCCCGATGTCGAGGTTCAAGCCCAGGCTGAGACGAGCCGCGGCGCCCTTGCGGAAGAGCGACCGAATCCCCCGATTCTCGGCGATCTCGGGCGGCATCGGGCCGCGCATCCTCTCCGCCAACCACGCGAGGACCGCCCCGAGCGAGGACTTGCCCGTCGCGTTCGCCCCGACAAGGACGGTCAGCCGATCCAGGTCAACCGAGAACTCCTTGAAAGGTGCCCAACCGTCGACCGCCAGCCGCCGGATTCCGACGACGGACGGGCGGTCCACGGCCCAGAGTTCGGCGATTTCAGGGCCGGGCTTCGAGAACGGGTCCGCGTCCAGGATGCGCTCGTCCAGGCCCACCGTCGCGCTCGTGCCGTCTGGCGCACCGCTCCAGCTCAGGCCCAATTCCATCGCCAGGAGCAGGACTACGCGGCCAACGGTCTTTTCCGGAAGTTGCAGATGCTCGGCGATCATCTTGGTAGATGCGGGGAGCTGGGGCTGGGATGAGTACTGATCCTTGAGGGCGCCGAGCACAAGGCCCATGGTCTCCATCTCGGCCCAGGCAGTCATGTCGGCTGCGCTTCGGAGCCCCGCGGCGGTCGGAACCAGAGTGCGGCCGTCGATATTCAGACGGATAAACCCAGCCTCTTGGAGCCGCTCCATGATCGTCTGGGTGCCTGGGCGGCGACGCTCGACGCTCGACGCCGTGGGGTAGCCTGCCTTCGTCGTCCCCTCGTGGACGATGAAGCGCAAGACCTCGCGATCGGGGTCAGCAAGCATCGGGGACTCCAGCTTCGAAGTTCTTCAACCGCAGCTTCGTGAACATCAGCCCTCCGTAACCGCTGCGGCCGAGGGCCACGTCCCCAGCAAAATCTGGGCCTGCATGGCCAAAAAGCGCCGCAGGTTGGGCCAGTCACCCGCCGCCAGCAGCACATCGATGTCGTTGAGCAAGAGAAGGTCCGGGCCCTCGGCGCCCTTGCCCTTGAACCCGAAGTACAGGACGCCCTTCACCTCCGCAGCGCGATCCGCGGCCTTGCATTGAATGTCGAGAACGCCGCGCTTCATCAGGTTGTTCCTGAGTTCCTGGCTCAACCGGAGGTCCCCCATGCGAACGGCGATAGCGTCCAGCTTCTTCGTGACCCGCTCGGCGAGGTCGGTGTCGATGGTGCCGTCCGCTTTCGACGCACGGGCGCGCACGTCAATCACGTCCTTGCCCTTCCCGACGCCAATATCGGGCGTCAGTTCAAGGTCAAGGACGAACGCCAAGGCCGCAGTCTCAACGAGGATGGGGTTCATCGTCGCAAGCACGATTCGCAGCGCGGAGGTGTCATCGATCGCGTGGTCGCTGAGACGCGCCAATTCAAGAGCGCGGACCTCGCTCCGGCCATGGCGGTGCAACAGCTCGTTGAGGTACAGCCTCACGAAGGCGGCGAACGGCTCTTCGTTCTGGAGTCGTTCGCAGCGAGCGACCGTGTCCTGCATCGCGCCTTTGACGCCCGGATGGGGCTCCGCCGCCGTAGGCCCAGTCGCGCGCCACAGCGGCCGGCAAGTCCCGCGGATCAGGTATTGGTACGACGCCAACGAATCGACGCTCGTGTAGATCGCGTCGCGAGGGACCGCGGCGACGGGTTCCACGGGGAGGACGCGGAACGGTGAGGGATCGGTCGCGGCGGCCGGCGGCTCCTCCACGCGCCCGCCGCCGAAGTACCGGTCCTTCGGATGCCTCGGCGAGATGGCGCTTGCACACCGCCACTCGTCCGCCGTCGCCACGCGAACTTCGCCCGTGGCGCGCCAGAACCTCAGCTCGGTCTTCTCGAAGGTCAACAAAAGGTGGTTCGCCCGATTCTCCGGGTGACTCACGAACAAGATGTGATTCAGGTCGTCGGGATCCCAGGGAAGCGCGGCCTTGGTGTTGTCGATGATGGCCGCCGGCTGGACACCGTCCCTGGTCCAGTGGTGACCGAAGCCGACGTACAGGACGCTGTGTGCGTCGGTCAGCGGCTTGAAAAAGTTGCCCTGGCCGTTCTTGTAGACAAAGTAGTTGAGCATCATTTCCTAAGTGAGAAGAGCGATTGTTGAGGTGGGGATGCCGTCATCGGCTCCGGAGTCGGGCTCGTGACGGCGCCGCTCGGGGCCCCCGCAAGGATCGCCGCCGCATGCCCCTCACACTCCGCCCAGCTCTCCTCCACCGTCTGCGCCAACTGCCAGTCCAGAAACCGCTCCCCCATCCGCGCCCGCACCGGCTGGGCTACCATCGCGCGCTCATCGTAGGCGCCGACGTCCACTGAGCGCGTGAGGCCCAGCTCCGCGACGCACAACGACTCAGGGAGCATCCAGCCATCGCCATCGTTCTGGTCGCAGAAGGCCTGGATGCCGGCGTCGCGCGACCCGGCGAGGCCGATGGCGGCTTGCAGATCGTCGAAGGCGGCGAGGGAGAGCACGGTGTGGCGCAGCTCGGGGTCGGACGCCTTGTCCACGCGCCAGAAGCCCTTGGGGTCGAGGGTGCGGCAGTGCGCCTTGTCGGAGAGGCGGGCGGCGGGGTGGTCGCAGTCGCGGAGGATCCACGCGAAGTCGTCGCGGTCGAGGCCGTAGAGCACGGCGACGATGGCGTCGAGCATGCAGCGGAGGCGGAGGCGCTCGTGGGGGGTGAGGGCGCGTCGCGCCATAGTCCGCTCGATGGCCGCTGGAAACCCAGAAAGGTGCGAAGAACGCGGGGCACATCGAAAGACGCCGAGCCGCCGAAAGCAGAGGGACGACCGAGGCAGTCCCAAGCGAGTTCGCGAGCGGAAGTTCTGCTCCGACGTACCAATTCAGGTGGGTGCCGCCCATGCGTTGTCGTGCCGGCCAGTCAAAGGCGAAGCTGTTGAACAACGCCAGAACGACGAACAGATCCGGCCCCGCCAGACCGGTGAGCAGCCCCAGGGTGTTCCCACTCGGCAGTCCCGGCAGCAGGGCGGCGGTCGCCGTGCGCTCGTTCGTCGCCCCACCGATGTCGCGGAACGCGAAGAGCAGACCGTGGTCCTGGGCCGACAGGTCCTTCCGGCCGAGCAGGTACTTCGGGTGCAGGTCGATCACATTACCTGCCCGCCATGCGCTCCCGTCCCACTGCTGATATGCGGCGTCGAAGTGCGAGATCATCGCGCCCTGCAGCAGGGGAACCGCGACCTCGGCCCCGCCCACCCAGACGCCGAACGCATCGCGTACAAACCCCCGGCTCCGCCAGCGGGCCACCGAGGGGAACAAAGCCGCGTCGTCGGTCATGTGGAAGTCACGCCGGAAGCTGATCCCGCCGTAGTCCGAGATCAGGACGCTGCTGCAATACAACTTCGTCAACACCTCCAGATCCCTTGAGGAGCGGATCTCCAGCACGCTCAAGCTCTTCGGACTGAACCCCGCCACCCGCTCCGCCGGATACCCCAGCACCCCCTTCGCCTCCGCCCAGTCCTCCAGATCATGCCGCATGAACGCCGACTGGATCGCCTCGGTCTTCCCACCCTTCTCCGCGATGCATACGCAGAACTTGAAGCTCCGGTGAATGTCGAAGATCTGATCCCGGTTCTCGAACCCGTACAGCCACCGCCACGCGCACCCCGTCAACAGCAACTTCCGCAGGTCGCCCGTGCCCTTGTCCGTGTACAGCCCGCTCGGGGTGACCATCCCGATCTGCCCGCCGCGTCGCAGCAGGGCGTGCCCCATCTCGACGAACATCTTGTAGGTGTTCAGGTCAGCCGAGCCCTGGTGCCGGAACGGATGGGCCGGATCACTCGTCCCGGTGAACTTCCCGCGTCGTCCGCGCCATTTTCGATGCAGGTCCGCCCCGTTCGCACCGTTGGCGAGGCTGATGTCGCCGCCGCCATGACCTGCGACCTTGCCGTCCCCGAACGGCTCGCCCGCGAACCGGACGAAGTTGCCTTTGTCCTTGAAGTCTCCGTTGTACGCCAGCCATTCGTCCTCGGTCTCGGACTTCTCGCTGAACATGCGCTTCTGGACGGCCAACGCCTCCTGCTTGCCGTACGCCCGGTACAGCGGGTCGTGGTTCGAAAAGAACTCCTTGGAGTTGGGCTTCTGGATCTCCCAAGGAGGATTCCCCACCACCGCGTCAAACCCCGCCCCCTCCTCGGTGAACACGTCCGGAAACTCCAGCTCCCAATGGAAGAACCGCAGCCGCTCCCGAACGCCGCGCGCCACGCCCTTCGCGGCTTCGCTCGGCGCGTGCAGCTCCCGCGGCCCCGGCGCCTCCGTGATCCGGTCCAGCGGCCAGAACCACAGCGCACACCAGGTGTCGAACGCCGCCCGCACGACCGCCAGCGCCTCGTCCGGCTGGATGCGCTTGAGCCAGATGCGCGCGCGCTCCTCGGGCTTCCCGGCCGAGACGTCACGCAGCTCGCGGTACAGCCGACGCACCCGCGCCACGGCGGTCTTCAACTCCTCGTCGGACGTCCCCGGCATCAACCGGACCTGGTTCGAAAGCAGCTCGGCCTGCTCGGCGATCACGGTCGTGCGCTTGTCCTTGAGCGCGTCGTGCCACGTGTCCGCGACGTGGTGCACGCCCTTCCACTTCTTGTCCGGACTCTCCCGGTCGAACGCCAACAACGGGTAGTCCCTGAAGCGGTCGAGCCAGGTGCCGATCAGCGCGTTGCCGCACCGCAGCTTGTGGTCGAGGAACGTGAACGGCAGGCGTTTGTCGAGCGTTTCGACCCACAGCGCCACGCGACCCAGCTCCACGGCCAACGGGTCGAGGTCCACGCCGTAAAGGCAGTGCTCGACGACCGCCCGACGCACCATCGCCTCCAGCCGGTCATCCGCCGCACCGGGCACCGAGCCAACGGAGACCTTGCGATCCTCCGCGGGAAAGGCATCACATTGGATGGTCGTCGCCCCGTCGACCGTCGTGATCCGCCCATGCACGTGCAGCGACTCGATGACCGCAGCCGTCAGCGTACGCAACGCCGCGACGAGGAAGCTACCCGACCCCATCGCCGGGTCGCAGACCTTGAGCGCGAGGATCTCCTCGGGGGTGCGGATCTGCCGGGGTTTTACGCCCCCCTTTTGGGCGGCTTGCTCGGCGGACAGCCGTTCCCAATCGGGCCGTGGAACGCCGCTTTGCATCGGCTCCGTTCCGTCACCCCACGCCCCCCGTTCAACATAGAGCAACGGCTCCAACGTCCGGCGCACGGTCGGCATCGTGAGCTGCGGCCGGGTGTAGAACGTACCCGCGCCCTTGCGCGTTCCGCCCCAGCGCACGAGGAACAGCTCGCCGGGGAGCTTGACGTCCGCGATGAGCTGGCGGGCGGCGGAGTCGAGCTGCCGGATGTACGCCGGGTCGTTGGCCTTGCCCTTCTTGACCAGCTTCCCGATCAGGGCCGCGCGTCGTCCCCAGGCCTCCGCCCGGTTGCGGGCGACCGTCCGCACGTCGTCCACGACGTACTCGGTCATCGGGTTATCCGCCGCCATCCCCGTCAGTTCTACCCCCGCCGGCTCGTCCACCTCCGGCTCGTCGTCGTCCTCTGCGCCCTCGTCATCGTCGCCCTCGTCGCCTTCCTCCTCCTTCGCCGCCTTCTTGACCTTCGCCTTCTCGACCAGTGCGGCGAGCGCCTTGTCGTCCATGCCCTCCAGCCGGTCGAGCGGCAACGCGGGCTGGTCGCCCAGCGCGAGGAACACGATGGGCTCGGCCCCCGCGCGGCGCAGCTCGTAGTCGAGCAGCCCCTCGTACAGGATGCCGATGTACTCGCTCGTCAGCTCCGTGAAGTCCACCGGGGCGGGGACCAACGCGCCGCCCGCGTGCAGCCGGACCATCGTGCGGGAGATGCGCTCCAGCACATAGAAGATCGCGTCGTCGTCGGGCGAATCGGCCATGACTTCGAGAAGCGCGAGGGCCCGCTGCACGCCGTCACCAGCCGGGTCGCCGGCCTTGAACAGCTCGCCGCCGTAGGCCTCGACCATGATCGACGGGTGCAGCGATCCCTGGTGCAACAGCCGGAACAGCGCGAGCAGGCGCGGCCACGCCGCTTGCCGCCTGCGACGCCGCTCGGACGGCATGTTCGAGAGCTGGTCGAACAGCCCGCGTACGCTGTAGGCCTGGTGGTAGACCGGGCTGTCGACCGGCAACAGCTCCCGCGCCTCCGCGAACAGCACGACCACCAGCCGCATCACGATGTGGCAGGCCGCGACGTACAGATCCGCCGCGACGTGCTGGTCCCACACCGGGCTCACCACCGGCGCCCGCGCCCGCAGCAGGGTCTCAACAGCCTGCCGCACCCGCTCGCCAAGCTCCTTCGACAGCTTCGCCTGACCGCGCCGCGTGTCCCGGATCGCGGTCAACAGCGGGGAGAGCGCGCCCGCCGCAACACCAGACGGGCCGCGCAGTCGCGACAGCGCCGGGGCCGACAGCACGGTGATCAGCACGCCAAGCTCGTCGGACAACACCTCTGCGTTCAGCCAACGCTCCGCGTCCCACTCGACCCAGGCCAGCGCGTCGGCGTCGGCCCAGATGAGGCGCCACTCCCGACCGTTCGTCAGCAGCCCAAAGGGCGTGCTTGAACGCCGGAGGTACTCGATCACCTGCGCGACCGGACGCCGCCCGGCACCCACGCCAATTCGCGCGACCGGCGTCGTGAACACCGCGACCCGGTCACAGTCCGGCGCGTCGAAGATGCGGCGGGGCTTCAACACCGTGCCGTCGAGCAGCTTCTGCGCATCGGAGGCCGTGACCTGCGAGCCCTTGCGCCAGCCCGCCGGCAAGCCGCACAGCGAGTCGAGCACCACGTCGAGCAGGTTCGAGAGCGTGTCGCCGGTGGCTGGACCGTCCGTTGGGAGGTCCACGATCGCGCCGCGCAGCTTGTCCGCGAGGTAGCCGGGCGGGCGGTCCCGGCGCGGGAGCCCGTCCAGCGCGGCGGGTGAGAGCAGGTTTCCGCCGTGGCGGAGGGCGGACCAGGCGTGGGCGAGGGTCATCAACGCTCGCTCACGGTTTGGCGAGACTCGATCAGCAGACGCTCGCGCTGTAGCTCGCGCTCCAGCTCCTCAATCGTGGGGAGGTAGGCCAGGTAGCGAGCAGCGAAGATCTGCTGGCTCTCATGAAGGACCGAGTATCGAGCGACGGCCTCGTTCTTCTCGGTGCAAAGAATCAGGCCGATGGTCGGGTTGTCCCCTTCGTTGGTGTACTGGTGGTCGAACAGCCGGACGTAGCTGTCCATCTGGCCGACGTCCTTGTGCGTGAGCGTGCCGATCTTCAGGTCGATCAGCAGGTAGCACTTCAGGATGCAGTTGTAGAAGACGAGGTCGACGTACAGGTTCTGGCCGTCGTACTGGAGGCGCTTCTGGCGTGCGAGGAACGCGAAGCCCTTGCCAAGTTCGAGGAGGAACTCCTGGAGCTTGCCCACGATCGCCGACTCCAGCTCGGTCTCGTGGAGTCGCTGGTCCTCGGGTAGGGCGAGGAAGTCGAGCACGTAGGGCTCACGGAGCGTGTCGACGGGCCGTTGAAGGACCAGGCCTTCCGCGGCGAGCTGCTGGGCGCCGGCCTTGTTCCGGCTCTTCCGCAGCCTGTCGAACAACGACGTGTGGATCTGGCGCTGGAGCTCCTCCACTGACCAACCGACGTTGATGGCCTCGATCTCGTAAAAGCTGCGCGCCATGGGCCGGTCGACGCTGGAGAGCACGCGGTAGTGGCCCCAGGAGAGGTCAGGCGAGAAGGTGCGGGGAAGCAAGGTAGTTGCGGCCGGGGCGTTCGATTCGGCAATTCCGGATTGCTGAATCGCAGCAGTCGGCGAAGCGGGAGATTCGGCAATGTTGGATTGCCGAATCTCGGGGATTCTGTCCGAAAACGCAAGATAGAACTCACGAAAGTACCGGAGGTTCCGGATGCCGTAGCCGCGGCCGTACCGGGTGGTCAGGTCGGCCGAGAGGCTCTGCAGCACCGCTTCGCCATAGGTCGCGCGGTCCGCTCCACGCTGGACTTCTTCGACGATCTCGCGACCGATGTGCCAGTTGGAGAGCACAATCTCGCCGTGGACCGAACGCACGACACGAACCCGCGCACCCTCGATGATCGCGACCACGCGGGTCAGCAGGCCGGGTGTCGGGCCGCAAGCCGAGAGGGCGGGAGGCAGTTTCTGTGGGCGAGGCTTCACGACGTCCACCCCCGAGGAACTTGTGCAACAACCTGTTGCACATTCTCGCGGTGTGGCAGCCGGATCTCGACGGAGAGCGGGTAGACGCGCGCTTCCCCGCGCAGCTTGTAGCGGTGCGGGAGGATCAGGTCCATCGTCCGCCTCTCTTCATGCGCGAGCCGCTCCTGGACCTGATCGTAGTGGTTCTTGCGCAGCGCGATCTCAGCTTCGAGGTCCGCGAGCGCCTTCGCCCGCTCCTGGTTCTGCTCACCCAGAAACGAGAGCTGGCGCGCGGTGTCCCGCGCCTTTGCGGCTTCCTTCTCCAGCTTGCTGATCTGGTTCTCGCCGATCGCGCGCTCAAGCTCCTTGCGACGCTTCTCGAAGCGCTTCTTCTCGGTTTCAAGAACGATCTTTCCGGAGACCTTCAGGCGTTCCCGAAGCTGGACGGTCAGCGCCTTCTGCACCGCCGGGACGATGGCTTTCACCGGATCGCGGACGTCTTGCCATAGGTCGCGGGCCAGGTTGCGATCTCCCAGCCTGATCGTGCCTGTCCACTCGCCCGCTGGGGTGTGCGGCAACGGGTCACCCAACTTCCCGCCGCGAACCGGCAATGCGATGGTCCGCACCCAGTGGTGGCAGGGCTCGCGGAGGTCGTTGACCGCCATCTCCTCGATGGTGAGCAGGATCAGGGCGTCGACGCCGGTCGGCCAGATGTCGCCGGGACCGCCGGTCCGCACGGTCCAACGGGTGCCAGCGGCCGGGCCACCGGGGAAGCGGTAGCGCGCGAACGTGGACATCACGCGGTGGTAGAGCGCGTCCCCGAGGTGCAAGAGACGCGAGTCGGACTCGGGCGTGTAGACCGGGCGGCCCGAGTAGAGCTTGACGTAGTGCGCCGGATCGAAGACCACGGCGAGCGCGCCGCCGGTGTCCCGGTCGCGCAACGTGTCGTCGACGAGCGTGTTCCAGAGGGGCGGGATCGGGCTCGTGAGCCGATCTCGACCCGCGCCGTCCGGGGTCAGCCGGGGGCGACTGGACTCCACGGCCAGCGCGGTCTCCAGCGTCTCGCGCAACGTGGCGGGCGAAAGGTCCAGCTCGGCCTTGAGCGCGTCCAGCCGAGCCTGGTCGTCCTTTCCGGGCATCGTCGCGCCGGGGACGCTCGGCAGGTCGTCGGCGACGTCCGCGTTCGCGATCCGGGCGGCTCGGATCGAGCGATCCAGCGCGTCGGCCCCAGCGAGTTCCTCCCCAGCGAAGTGCACCAGGATGGCGTCGGCGAAGATCTCGTCGGTGACGACGCGATCTTCGCGCGTCTGGCTGCGCTTCTGGAGCACCCTCCCCAGGAACGCCATCGACGCGTCGTCCGCGCTGTCGAAGTGGAAGATCTCGACGTCGCGCTCCTGGCCGTGCCGATCGAGGCGCCCGTTGCGCTGCTCCATCTTGCCGGGGTTCCACGGGATGTCCCAGTGAAGCAGCAGGCGCGCGGCGCGCTGCAGGTTCAAGCCCTCGCCAGCGGCGTCTGTCGCCACGAGGATGCGCGCGTTGCTCTTCGGGTTGTTGAACGCGCGCTTCACGACGTCGCGCTCGGCGTCGTTCATCCCGCCGAACAGGGTCAGGAGCCAGTCGTTCGAGCCCTGCTCGGGTCCGTACTTCTGACGGAGGCGTGCCCGCAAGTAGTCGAGGGTCGCGAGGTACTCCGTGAAGATGACGATGCGCTCGTCGGACTTCCAGCCTTGACCGCCGCGCACTCGCTCGTCCAGCAGGGTCTCCAGCGCACGCCAGCGGGCGTCCGCTTTCACGCCAGGCGCTCGCGCGACCACAGCCGCCTGGTGGTCGGACAAGTCCAGGCCCGGCGGCACCCGCGTGACTCCGAGCGCGTTCACGAGCGCAGTGACCGCGTCGATCTCCGTCGCGACCTCGCCCGTCCACCGGCGCATCCACGCCCCGACAACCTTCCCGGCGTGACGGTGCCGGCTCTCCTTCTCGGCATCGTCGTCGCTGTCATCCGCGGACGCCGAACTGGCCCGCGCTACGGCCTCGGCGCTCGCCCCGCCCTCATCAGCGCCGGCCGGTGCCAGTCCCTCCAGCAGCGAGAGCCAGCTCTGCCCAAACGCCCACGGCCCCGACAGCAGGCGCTTTTGCAGGACCTCAGTGGCGAAGGCCGCGGCGGTCCGGTCAGCGGGGGCTGCCGTTCGCACGATGGCGCGCAGCGCCTTCCGGAAGTCCCGGACGGCCTGCAACAGCAGCCGCTCGACCTGGCCGAAGTGCAACGCCGGGAGCGCTTGAACGAGACGCTCGGAGAACCGCGGCGCCTCGCTTTGGGCGGTGTACGTCGCGTTGATCTCGCTCTTGAGCCTGCGGATCACGGCCTCGCCGACGCGCTTTCGGTCCTCGTCGTCGAGCGTGGACTTGCGGGTGAATCGCACGGGATCGAGTGATTCGAGCAGGCCCGAGAACGAGCGTGTGTGCCCGTTGTGCGGCGTCGCGGTCAGAAACAGCCGGTGCTCGACCCACGGGGCGATGCGCTGCAGCATCTTCGCGAGGTCGGAGTCCGTGCCGAAGCTCGCGGGCGCGAGATTGTGGGCCTCGTCCACGACCAGCAGGTCCCAGCGCAGCCGTCCGTCCTCGCCCGGCTCGGCGGAGCTGCGGAACTGTTCAAGGACATCCGGCTGTTTCAGGTAGTGGTAGCTCGCGACGATGCGCTCGTGTGTGCGCCACGGGTTCGCGTCGACTCCCAGCTCTTTCTGCAGCTTCAACGTCTGCGGCCGGTCCACGACCTCGAACGGCAGCGCGAACTTGTCCTGCATCTCGTCCCGCCACTGCGTCCGCAGCGCCGCCGGGCAGATCACCAGGATCCGCCTGATCCGACGCCGCAGCATCAACTCGCGCAGCACCATTCCCGCCTGGATCGTCTTGCCCAGCCCGACGGCGTCCGCCAACAGCAACGCCACGCGCGGCATCTCAAGCGCCTTCAGCACCGGCACGAGCTGGTAGGCCTCGGGGTGGATCGCCCCGTAAAGCGGCGCGGCCAGCGGCGGCCGGTCCTCAGCCAGCCCCGAAAACGGCAGCGACGGCGTGAGCGCCGACCACCGTGCCGCCCGCACCATCGCGTCGAACTCGCGCGGGTCCATCGGCGCGCTGTCGTCCACCCGCGGCAGGGCTGAAGGCTCCAGGACCTCCTTTCCCGGCTCGACCTCCCACAGCACCTGGTCCGACTCGGCCCCGAAGCCGTCCGTGTACTCGACGTCCACAAGGTGCAACATCCCGGCTTCGTCAGCCGAGAAGGGCACGACCGCGGTGATCATCGCCCGGCGGTTCCGGACGACGGCCATCATGCCTTCGCGGGGGTGGGACGGCGGCGGGGGTGGGGCGGGAGGCGTGGACAATGGGCGGCGAACGTAGCGCGGGAGGGCCGCGGCAGCCCTCGGCGTCAACGTCGTAGCAGCGCCGAAGACCGGGCGAAGCCGTCAGCCGTGGCGGTGCCGGTCCGGGGTCAGTCGCGAGTGGCAACCGCGCGGCTCAGCGCGCGTGCCTCCTCTCATGTTGCCTTGCTCACGACCACGGTCACGAAGAGGATTTCCCCGGTGCCCCGCTCGTTTACGCGCACGGCGTAGTCGGTTCGAGCCTGGAATGCGGCCTTCAACTCCCGGTTGCTTAGCGTCACGCTCCCCGCCGTGTCATCGTGATTGCCGAAGAGCATGTCGCCGGAGTCGGAGTCCCACAGCTCGACGGTGAGCTTCGTCGCCTTGTCGAGGTCGGCGAGCAGACAGGCGTCCGACCACGACGTCGCGTACTGGTTCGGGAACGACTGCGGCAGGATGAGCTTCGCCCCAGAGTTGAGGGAGATCCTCCCGTAGATGTCAGGCGCCAAGGCGTGACCGGCGAGCGCGCCCAGCGTCTCGGTCACGGCGGTTGCAATCCCGCCCTCCGGGGATGCGGCGGCGGCCTCTGCGATCTTCACGACGTCGATCGTCTCGGACTTGCCAAAGGGCTTGGGGTCCCAGGCGATGGAACCAGATTTCGCGCCGAGCACCGCGTCGGTCACGCAGACCTTGGTGTCCATCGGGTGCGCGACGGGGAGGGCGAGGAGGGCGGTGAGGGTGAGGATCATCGCGAGTCCGGGTTGGCGAGGGGGAGCGGGCGGCTTCATCAGACTCGACCGCGACGGCTAGGCGGTGTTCCCGGTTCGAGGAGGGTTTACGAAAAGCGGACAACGAGCCCACCGCAGCGGACGGGTCCGCATCGCTCTCGGCACCCTACTGACCTGATCCGTAAAGGACGAACGGTGCCCAGAAATACGGTTCCTTCCCCAGCTCTCGTCCGGCCAGCGGGACCGCGATGTCTCCGGCGATGAACGCCTTCTGCACCTGCTGGACCGCCTCAGCCTTCGAGACGCCCGGGGTGAGGAGCGCGCGGTAGAACGCGGACATCCATACCGGCGCCGCATCGTCGCTTTCGGTCCAGAGCGTTCCGAGGACAGCCCCGGCGCCGTTGTTCAGCGCCACCGTGACGAGAGACTGTGCCTGTGAGCCGTCCTCCCAGGGCCGTCCGGAAGCGGTGTCACACGCCGAGAGGACCAGGAGGTCGACATCGGGCAACTTCACCTCTCTCCGGAACCGCTGGACCGTGAGCGTGTTGTCGTGTCCATGCCCGTCATCACCCCCGAGAAGCAGGAAACTCTCGGCGTCCGTGCCGCGGTACACGAAGTGTGTCGCGATGTGCACCCAGGGGACATGCCGAGCAACCGCCCTCTGAACCTCTCCGAGCGTAAACGCATCGCTCGTCGACACCGTTCCTTGTACGAGACCTTCATCCGCCACAGCAGCATCCTTGACGACGTCGCCGAGTTCTCGTTCGACCGCGTCCAACTTCGGTAACCGGGCTTCGTAAGTGACGTTACCGAGCTTTACGACTTCGAAGCCGTTTTCGTCGCTGACGCCGAATGCCGCCAGTTCGGGCTTCTCCGGGGCTGAGCTCGATCGGGGAACCCCTCGCGTGAACACCTCGGTGGCCCATTTCTGAGCGGCGTATTGCCCGTCCTGGTCATCCCATAGGGCGGCGAGCGGCACGAACTGAGTCCACCCATCCAGGTTCACCAGGACGGTATGGGTGCCGGTCGGGAACAAGCCTTCCACCGGGCGAAACAGCCAGTCGTACAGCTGCGTTGCGGCCTCCTTGTCCCACACTCCATCTTCCATCAGCCCATGGAGGCTCCTCGCTGCATCCGTGATCTGGCTGCGTGTCACCTTGCTCGTCCGGGTGAAGGTGCCGCCGGTGGTCTCCACCAGGAGCCTCACATGGTCGTCCAGCACCAGCACATACAGCACGACGGACCCGTTGGAGGGCGATTGGGGTGGGGCCAGGTCGGTCGCGACGAGGTTCGTCGTCGAGTCGGCCTTGCTCCCGAGAACACGGGCGCGCCACGCCGCCTCGACCGGGGTCCATGGCACCGTCGCCGGACGCGGCCCGTCGCCCTCTTCAAAGCGAAGCTGCTGGGTCCCACGCAAGAGAGCGATCACTCGCTCGGCCTCGACGATGCGGCCGGTTGCAGCGAGCCAATCGGCGAGATCGCGAAAGCGGGACTCGTTCAGCGCGGTGAATCCGTTTTGAAGCGGCTCATCCTCCGCGCTCAGGGTTCCGCGGGCGCGCTGCACCTCAGTGATCGCGAGCTTGTCCCAGAAGATCGCTTCGGGCAGGCGGCCCTCCGACCTGCACTCGGCGGCGGCCCCCGTAAAGACGGACTTGCGAAGCCCGGTGTCCTGCGACGCAAGGCCCGCGTCGAGAGCGCTGCGAGTTTGCTCCAAGGCGAGTTGCGGTTGCCCGGCGCGCCTTAGCAGTCCGGCGTAGTCCATCCGAACACCGGCGAAACGATCGAGATCCGTTGGGGCCTCCATGCCGAGAGCCCGCGTGTACCTCTCAAGCGCGAGGCGGTCCATTCCGGAATCGCGGTCGGCGCTCGCGAGATTGGCGAGGATCGGCGCGGTACGCGGGTCCGAAACCCCATAGACGTCCTGGTCGATCACCAGCGCGTGTTGAAACGCCTCCTTCGCGTTGCTCAAGTCGCCCCGCCGTTGGTACAGCCGCCCCAAGTCAACGAGGCTCGCGGCGGCTTTTGCGGAGGGCGGCGACGTTGCGAGCCGAATCCTCGCGGCGCGCTCCAGAGGCAGTAAGGCTTGGTCGTAAGCGCCCAAGTCCATGTACAGTCGGCCCACTTGCTGAGCGCTCGTGGCGACCTCCGGGTCGCTGACGGGCACGCCATTTTCGCGCAATTCCTGGGCCTTCTTGGCGTGCTCGATCGCCAGATCGTAACGACCCATGGAGCGGTCCACGTCCGACATCCCGGCGAGTGCCCAGGCCTCATCGGCATCGTCCCCGCCGCCTCCACGAAACGCAGCAAGTGCTTGATTATACCCGGCTAGCGCGGAGGAGTCCTTCCCCTGAGCGAGTTCGACTGCGCCCAGGCTCGTAAGGGTGACCCCGAGTAAATGGAGTCGCTCAGGGCGTTGTTTGCCTCCGCTCCTCTGGAGGAGGCTGATCGCTTCATGGAGACGGTCGGCCGCCTGGCTCAAGTCGCCCACGTCTGCATGGAGCGCGCCGAGCGTCTCAAGGGCGTCGGCCAAGGCAAGGTCATCCCCCGGGCTCGCCGTCTGTCGGAGCTTGACGCCCGACACCGCGTCTGCGATGGCCAGATCATAGCGCTCCTTCCCCGCATACACCCCCGCTGCGAGTTCGCACTCGCTCGGGTCGCCGCGCTCACAACGCTCGTGGTGCACGGCCACCGGCCCCATGTCCACGTCGGGTCGATCTGGCTGCATCCCTGCCCCAGGATCCACACGGTCCTCGGCGCCCCTCACCTCCGCGCCCTCGACACCCGTCGGTGGGTCCAAAGGGACACCGCAGCGATAAGCGGCGGCGTCCTCGACCACCGAGCTGACAGCCTGACGTACCGGGTCAAGCTGACTCCCCGGATCCCCCGCTTGGCCCGCGGGCTGGCACCCGCCGATGGCGGCCAGCATCCAAAGGGACCCCACACACAACGCGGACTTCACGGGCGGCAACGTCGACCTCTCGCAATCGAATGGGGTCGTATTGCCAACCGCGGCGCAAGCCCCCGCCCAACCCCATCCACCCTTCGACGGCGGCTCGCCAGAACAAAAGCCAGAACCTACATTTTCGCGTCGGTCACGCGCCTCGGTTTTTTTTCGCCGAACGACGCTCGGGGCACGCCGCGTCGGCGTGGATGGCGCCCGCGGAAACGTGCCCGCGCCGACCCGTCCGGTCAGCCGGTCGCGGCGACCTGCCCGGCGCGCGCCAGCGGGTGCACGCGCTCGGCCGGCCCTGGTCCGAAGTCCGACTGCGCCTTGGGCCACCTGTCCGGCAGCAGTTCCCGCGCCCCCTCCGGTGACAGGCCCGGGACCGGCCCACTGTCCGGTCGCACACGCGATCGCCCGGCGTCGCTGATCGGTCACTCCTCGACGTCGTCATCCCCTTCGACGAAGTCTACGAGCGGGTCGTCCCCCCCCCTGCCTACCCCGACCGCCAAACGCCCCCCGCGCGCACGGCGAAGGGCGCGGTCGCGCGAATAATCGGCATCATCCGGGCGTGCCCGTCGTCGCGTGCCGCGCCAGAAACGCCGCCACCCCGCTCCGGGAACACTTCTGCAGGCGCACCATCAACGTGTGCGTGGGGTCTTTGACACCGTGCAGCCGCCGCAGGTCGCTCTGGACCTGAACCCAGAGCAAAGCGGCCATCTCCGCGTCCGCGAGCGCACGATGCGCCGCTCCGGGACGAGGGAGCCGGTGCAGATCGACGAGCGTACCGAGCTTGTGATCCGGCGCGTTCGGGTAGAGACGGCGGGCGAGGAGCATGGTGCACGCGAAGGGGTGGGTCGCCGACAGACCGGCGCGAGCGAGCTCAGCCAACCAGAACCGTCGGTCAAAGGAGGCGTTGTGCGCCACCAGCGGGGTCGTCCCGACAAACTTGTGAACGTCGACCATGACCGTCGCAGCAGGGGGTGCGGCCCTGACCATCGCGTTGGTGATCCCGGTGAACTCCGTGATGAACGCCGGAATCGCCACGCCAGCGTTCATCAGACTGGCGTACCGGTCGACCACCCGCCCGGCCTCAACGATCACGATGGCGATCTCAGTGCCGCGGTCCCCGAGGTCGGGGGAAAGGCCGGTCGTTTCGAAGTCGAGGACAGCAGCGCGGGGCATAGGTAGACTCTTAGCGCAATACCGGCGTTTTGCCGGCTTGTTTCAAAAAGCCCCCATTCAAACCGTGCTTGCGGTTTTCCCGCACACGGCTTTCCAACGGTCTTCGTGGGGCAGCTTCGGAC
>CAIMSU010000245.1 GCA_903844155.1 uncultured Pseudomonadota bacterium
GCGCCGTCCTGGAGGGCATCCTCGCCGGTTCGGACGGTGTGCCGCCAAGCGGAAACGTGGCGTTCTACTTTGCCAGCTACGAGCAGCGCGATGATCTCTGTGACGGGCTCGAGACCGTCGGCCGTCGCGTCCTCGCCACGGCCCGCCCGCGTGGCGACGCGAGCGACGAAGCCGTCCGGCTGCACGTCGTCGCCGAGCTGCACGCCCGTCGCGACGTCCTGCTCACCACCGTGCTCGGCGGCGCCTACGCCGAAGGCGTCGACCTCCCCAACGATGCGCTGTCCACCGTCGTCGTCGTCGGTCCGGCCCTCCCACCACCGGGCGTCGACCGCAAGCTCCTCCAGGACTGGTACGAACAGCGCTGGGACGCCGGTTTTGACCTCGCCTACCTGCACCCGGGCATGACGCGCGTCGTGCAGGCCGCTGGGCGCGTCGTTCGTTCCGCTACGGACAAGGGCACGGTCTGGCTGGTCTGCGAGCGCTTTTTGCGTCACGAGTTTGCGAGGTACTTCCCTGAAGAGTGGGAGATCACGCGTAGGAGTGCACAGTCAGGAATTCCGTGACTCTTCAGAGCTGAGCCGGCTCAACGCTCTGCTTGCTTGGCGGCGCGGCCCGCCGGAAGTCGACAGGTTCCGGTCCTGCGTGAGCTTCCCGGAACCCCCCTCCGCCCTTCGGGCACCTCCCCCCGCAGGGGGAGGAAGGATGTGACGAGCAACCTCGAGGCCGTGAGCACTCGCCTACTTGTACGTCTGCACCCGCCGCAACAACGCAGGTGAGACCGAGTTCAACGCGTCGAGCACCCGCGCGCGCGTCGACAGGATGCGCGTGTCGGGCCTGTCCAGCGAGGCCTGGTAGATCGCGTCTGCCACCTCGCTGGGCGGCATCGTCTTCATGCCAGGATGATCCGCCTCAAAGGTCATGTACCCGGCGTTCTCGAAGAACGGGGTGCGGATGGCGGGCGGGCAGACGACGACCACGCTGGCGGCGGTCTCCGCGAGGTCGTAGCGCAACGACTCCGACCAGCCGATCAGCGCGTGCTTGCTGGCGCAGTAGGCGGTGTGCTTCTTGTAGCCCCTGCGCCCGGCCACGCTCGCGACCTGCACGAGCACGCCGCCTGCCGTGATGAGGGCGGGCAGGAATGCGCGCGCCACGCGAACGGCCCCGTAGAAATTCACGGCCATCACCTTCTCGATCGCGCCGATGTCGGTCTCCTCCCACGGCCGGAACAGCCCGATGCCGGCGTTGTTGACCAGCACGTCCAGGCGGCCGTACCGATCGAGGATCAACGCCCGTGCGATGGCGACAGAGGTGTCGTCGGTGACGTCCAGCGTGAGCGCCAGGTCCACCTCACGGGCCAGGTCGCCGAGGCGCCCCTGGTCCCGACCGCTGCCGATCACCTTCGCCCCCGCTGCGGCGAAACGTTTTGCTGTTTCGAGGCCGATCCCGCTGGTCGCGCCGGTGACGAGGACGACGCGTGAATCGGGGGCGGCGGTGGCTTCCGGGGGCATGGGTTAGCCTAACCGAATGCTGCCCACCTTCTACGCCCGTCCCATCGTCAGAATCGTCGTCCCGCTCACGCTTTTCGGCCTCCTGGCCGCGTGTGGTGGCTCCACCTCCGGCCCCTGCGCCCAATATTGCGACTACATCTGTGGCTGCCCGTCCGCGGACACCGGCGTGACATGTGCCGATTGCAGCACGATCTACACCGACGGCGACCCGTCATTGCAGAACGAGTGCCAGACCTCCCTCACCGACCTCCAGAACGCCGACGCTGCAGCGGGCGTGGACTGCTCGACGGATACCGCTACGCAATAGGCGTTCAACGGTAGGCTTCTGGAGCTCCGGCGGGTTCAGGTCTGTTAGCTGGCTTGGCCGGGGAGCGGGTCTTCGAATATTCGGTCGGATCTACCAGACCTTCGCGAGCCTGTCCATGGCCGCAGCCAGCGACGCGACGCTCACGGCGCCGACGGAGATCCGGAACCAGCCGGTGTCTTCCGGCATCTCGAAGGCCTGGAAGGGGACGACGGCGATACCCGCGGCCTCCAACAACCAGCGTCGAATGCCCTCGTTCGTCCTCATCGGCTGGCCGTCCAGCCCGGGACGACCGAACGCGTCAAACCGCACGGACAGGTAGATGGCGCCGGCGGGAGCGATGTGCGGGATGCCAAGCGCGCTCAGCCGCGCGTGGAGCAGATCGAGACGGGTCCGGAGCGCGGCGTGGAAGCCGACGCGCCAGGCGGTGACCGCCGCCGCGTCGTCGAGGAACCGCGCGGTGCCGACCTGCTCGGGCTTCGGGGCCCAGGCGCCAATATGCCCGATCAACGCCTTCATTGCGGAGGCGAGCGGGGGCGGGAGGACGGCCCAGCCAACGCGGAGGCCGGTGGCGGCGAAGGCCTTGGAGATCGCGTCCACGGTCACGACGTAGGGGGCGACGTCGGGGACGAGGGCGCAGGGGTGGACATGTCGAGCTTCGCCAAAGCAAAGCTGCCAGTAGACCTGGTCCCACATCCACATGAGGGGGCGGCGATCGGGCTCCTCGACGGCGCGACGGCGGTTCTCGGCGAGCAGGGCCAGAGCGATGGCTTGCAGGCGGTCGGGGGCGATGACCGTGCCGGTGGGGTTGAGCGGGCTGTTGAGGCTGAAGAGCTGGGCTGTCCGGAAGAACGCCGGTAGTTGCGCGGGGTCCGGGAAGAAGCCGTCTTCGGCGAGCGTCGGGATCGGAATCGCCTTCGCGCCCGTGATCTGCCCGTAGTAGCTTGCGTTCCACGAGGGGGCCGGGAAGAGCTGCTCGTCACCGGGGTCGAGGAACAGGCGGTAGGTCGCGTACATCACCGGCCTCGCCCCGCTCGCCACCACGACCCAGTCCGGCGTGATCCGGATCCCCAGCTCGCGGGCGTACCAGTCACAGATGGCGCGACGCAGCTCGGGAATTCCCTCGGCCGGCGGGTAGTTGGTGTTGCCCTCGGCCAGGGCGCCTGCGATGAGGTCGCGCAGGGTCTCGGGGATCGGAAACTGCTTCGGGTCGAAGTCGCCGACGGTCAGGTTGCAGATGTCGTTGCCAGCGGCGATCCGGGCCCGGACCTCGCCGGCAATGCCGAGGATCATCGAGTGCTGCATGCTCGCGGACGTCGCGTTGAGCGCGTGCGCGGAGTCGGGGCCGGCCGTCAGGGTTTGCATGGGCGGGCGGGTATCATGACGCATCCCCGTGTGGTCGCGGCGCGATCGCGTTCAGATCGAGGCGTCACCGTCGCTTTTCAGGGGCGCCGCGGCGCCCCAGGGACGCGATCAGTGCCGATGCGTGCCGCCCGTGCGACGAATCGCGACGACGCGGCCCACCAGCCCCGGTCGGATGACCAGATCGCCCGGCTCAACCAGCTCAATCCTCCGACCTACGCCCTGCACGACACGTGGCCCGGCAGACGTGAGGACGAAGCCCTTCACGCGCAGCGCGTCCAGCCCGAGCAGGCGGGCCTCCACCTCATCCGGCGAGAGACCGGGTGGGACGACGATCTCGGTGCTGACGAACTCCTCGTGGGTGTGTGCGTGGGGCGTGATGGGGCGCTTCCGGGGTGCGCGGGGCTGGTCCCCAGGGGCTCGGGGAAAGAGGACGTCGACAGGGAGGTCGCCAAAAACGGCATTCATGACAGGCGTTTCGGGGGCGAGCGCCTGGACACGGGCCTGCATCGGGGAGGGGTCGACAAGGTCGACCTTGGAGAGGATGAGCAGGTCTGCGCACTGGACTTGCTGGTCAAACGTCTCGTTCGCGGTGGCGCCGTTGGGATCGGAAAAAGAGGCGACGGCGCTGCCGGTCGCGTCGACGACGACGACGCAGGCCTCGTCGCCGATCCAGTCGCGGACGGCCGGGCGGTAGAGGTGGAGCTGCGTCTCAAAGGGAAGCGCGACGCCGCTGGTCTCGATCACGATGCGGTCGGGGTTCACGCGTTCGTGGAGCATGACGAGGGTGTCCACGAGCGCGTCCGAGAGCTGGCAGCACACGCAGCCGCCAGCCAGCTCCACGATCGCGTCAGGCCCCGGCATCCCGGCCGTGAGCAGGGCCTCGTCGATGCCGAGCGCCCCGAACTCGTTGGAGATGACGGCGGTGCGGATGCCGTCCCGCTGACTCTGTTTGAGGATCGACCGGACGAGCGTGGTCTTCCCGCTGCCGAGAAAGCCGGAGACGACGAGGACCGGGGTGCGCATCCAGACGGGGCTAACCACCCCTTGGCCACCCAACGCACAGAAACGCCCTCTGCGGTTCCGAGCATGGACATATCGACTTATCGGGATGTTCCGATGTGTTCAGGGCCTGGAATTGAGGGCGTCGATTTCAGGCATCGCGCACGGGGAGCCCGCGAATTATCGTCAACAGCCGCGTCTCTCCCCGTCTCTCCCCGCCGTCCCCATCGCCGCCTTCCCCGGCCCGATGCCCACCCCCCTCTGCCGTCCCGGAGCCCTCCTTGGCCCGAATCATCTCCATCTCCAACCAGAAAGGCGGCGTCGGCAAGACCACGACCGCCATCAACCTTGCCGCGGCCCTCGCCCGGTCCGGCCACGCCACGTTGCTCGTCGACCTCGACCCGCAGGGCAACGCGTCGAGCTGCCTTGGGATGCCCAAGGAGAAAGCCGGGAATGGCACGGCCGAGGCGCTCCTCGGGTTTGAGCCCATCGCGCACTGCATCGTCCCATCGCTCGACGGGCTCGACCTCTGCCCCGCGAACGCCGCGCTGGTCGGGACGGAGGTGGAGATGGCGAACATGAACAATCGCGAGCGTCGGCTGAACGTGGCGCTCGACGGTCTCCCGAGCAAGTACGCCTACGTCATCCTGGATCTCCCGCCTTCGCTCGGCCTGATCACGCTGAACGCGCTCGTCGCCAGCGATGGCGTCGTCATCCCGCTGCAGTCCGAGTACTACGCCCTCGAAGGCATCACCGATCTGGTGCACACCATCAACGCCGTGCGCCGCAGCCACAACCCCCGCCTCGTCCGCGACGGCATCGTCATGACCCTGCACGACGCGCGGGTCCGCTTGTGCCGCGAGGTCGAGGCGCAGGCGCGCGAGGTGTTCGGCGCCGAGGTCTTCCACACGGTCATTCCGCGAGCAGTCCGGCTCGCTGAGGCACCGAGCTTCCAGAAGACGATTTTCGGCTTTGATCCCGGCTGTCGGGCCGCCGCTGCCTATCAGGCGCTCGCCGGAGAGCTGGTCACCCGCGTGGCGCACGCCCGCAATCGCGCCGACTCGGCCCGGAGCGCGGGGTGAGCGACCCGCGGCCGG
Organism: uncultured Pseudomonadota bacterium; assembly: GCA_903844155.1. Classification (GTDB taxonomy): domain Bacteria; phylum Myxococcota_A; class UBA796; order UBA796; family SXON01; genus CAIUMM01. The sequence continues at coordinate 5,274 of CAIMSU010000245.1, forward strand.
AGTCGGCTTCGCGCGCCCGACCCGGTGGGCTTGGTCGTGGCCTGGCCGCGCTGCTCGGCGAGGAGAGCAGGGATGCCGCGATCGGCGCGCCGCTCCAGGACGCGTTCTTGCGTGTCCCCGTGCGGCTCATCGCGCCGAATCCCGAGCAACCCCGGACCGTTTTTGCGCAGCGCGCGCTCGACGAGCTGACGGAGTCCGTTCGGGAGCATGGCGTCCTCGCCCCCTTGCTCGTTCGACGCGAGGGCGCCGGCTACGTGCTCCTCGCTGGCGAGCGCCGCTTGCGCGCGGCCCAGAACGTTGGTTTGACGGAGGTTCCTGTCCTTGTCCGTGCAGCGCCGTCCACGTCGCTGGAGCAGTTGGAGCTGGCGCTGATCGAGAACCTGCAGCGCGAGGACCTCGATCCGGTCGAGGCGGCGCTGGGGTATCAACGGCTCGTCCAGCAGCACGGCCGCACCCAGGATCAGGTCGCCCAGCGGGTCGGCAAGGATCGGGCGACGGTCGCGAACGCGCTTCGGCTGTTGAAATTGCCCCAGGAAGGGCTTCGTGCGCTCCGGGCGGGAGCGATCTCCGCGGGGCACGCCCGTGCGTTGCTTCCGCTCGAAGATCCGGCGCAGTTCGCGGTAGCGCTGGCGACGGTCGTGGCGAAGGGGCTGTCGGTGCGGGCGACGGAGGATCTCGTCCGGGCGCTTCGTCGCCCGCCACCTGCGAAGCCTCCGGCTGGTCAAGTCCGGGCGTTCGAACGGGTCGGCGAGTCGCTGACGCGCGCGCTGGGGACGCGCGTTGCCGTTGCGTCCAAGAAGGACGGCTCCGGCCGCATCGTCATCGACTTCCACGATTCGGGCGAGCTCGAGCGGTTGATCGGGCTCATCGGCCCGCCCGCGAAGCACGGCTAAAGGCGTGGCCCAACCGCCGCCCCTCGCGGCCTTGCTTGGAAAGGGTGCGCGCTACTCGGGCGACCTCTCCTTTGACGGGCGCGTGCGGCTGGACGGCAGTTTCAAAGGGCGTATTCACACTGAGGATGTGCTTGAGATCGGCGAGACGGGGGTTGTCGACGGGCACATCGACGCTGCGACGCTCATCGTGGCGGGCCGCGTGACCGGCTCGGTGAAGGTGAGCTCGCTGCTGACGCTGACCCGCACGGGCACGCTGCAGGGCGACGTGGACGCCGTCCGCATCACCGTGGAACCCGGGGCGAAGATCGAGGCGAAGCTGCGGGTGGGGTGAGGCGTCGGCCGCCGCCGTCGGTGTGGTTGTCGGCGCCTGGCTGTGGACGCAGGAACCGACGAAAGGCTCCCTGACGGGTGCGCTCGTTGGTGTCGGCGTCGCGATCATGTGGTTCGGGATTGTCATGACCCGCTGACGGGCTCGCCGCGCCGCAGAAATCAATGCACCAACTTGAACTCCACCCGCCTGTTGGTCGCCCGCCCAGCGTCCGTCGCGTTGTCCGCCACCGGTACGGTCTCGCCGTATCCCACGGCGGTCAAGCGCGAGGCGTCTACGCCGTGCGCGACGAACCAGGCCATCACGGCGTTCGCGCGGCGCTGCGAGAGGTCCATGTTGAACGCGTCGTCGCCAACGTTGTCCGTGTGACCCTGGATCTCGATCTTCATGTCGGGGAACTGCATCAGGACGGCCAGGGCGTCCGTCAGAATGGGCGAGGACGTCTTGCGGATGGTGTCTTTGTTGTTGTCGAAGGTGATGCCCTGGATGGCGCCGGTGTACTTGGCGACCTGCACCGGGATGATGTCGGGGCAACCGTCTGAATCCTGGTAGTTGTTGACCGTCTCGGGGTCGTTCGGGCACTTGTCGGCGGTGTCGGGGATGCCGTCGTTGTCGTTGTCAACGTCGGGACAGCCGTCGTCGTCCTCAAAGTTGTCGATGTCCTCGGGCTCGTTGGGGCAGGCGTCGCGCGTGTCGGGGATGTTGTCGTTGTCGTTGTCCGGATCCGGGCAGCCATCCGCGTCCTCGAACCCGTCCTTGTCCTCGGCCTTGTTCGGGCACTTGTCCTTGGTGTCCGGGATGCCGTCCTTGTCGTTGTCGGGGTCCGGGCAGCCGTCTTCGTCCTGGAAACCGTCCTTGTCCTCCGGATCGTCCGGGCACTGGTCCACCTTGTTGGGGATGCCGTCGCCGTCCTTGTCGGGGTTCTCCTCGGCTCGCAGGTCGATGCCGATTGTCCACTCCACGTTGTCGCCGTAGAGGTTTCCCTGGTTCGCGCTCGAGTCTCCGAAGAACTGGCCCATCCACCGGGCGTCGGTGCGGATGTGGAGCGGCCCGACGATCTGCACGGTCATGCCGAGTCCCGCGTTCAGGAGCAGGTTCGTCTGGGGGTTGTGGTAGAGGAGCGTCTCCCCGCCCTTCGAGGCGTCGGCCGATGTCGCGCGTTGAACCTTGATGTATTGGATCCCAGCCCCGCCGGCGAGAAAGAGGTCGAACCGGCTCGCTGGGGTCGCGTGAAACAGGAGGTTCAGCCGGGGATCACCCAGGTTGTAGGTGAACCCGTGCTGGCGGGTGAGCGCCTGCGCCCAGCCGAAGTCGGCCTCCACGTCCAGCGCCGGGACGATCGAGAGGCCGAGGCGGCCGACAGCGGTCGGCGCGGTGTCCATCGGCGAGTCGGGTCCCATGGCGTAGAGGCCGCCGTACAGGCCGCCGGTGGGGGAGAGCGCGAAAGACGGAGAAACGGCAAGAAGAAGCAGGGAAATCACGAACACCTCGTTGAAGACGGCGCGGGCATAACAAGAAATCCCGGGGGGCCAAGTCGACGGCGCGACTTCGTGCCCCGCACGAAGCGTGCCTTCGACGCGGTCAGCAGCGGTCGCGCTCGCCGATTCGCGCGCAGGAGTGGAC
>CAIMSU010000246.1 GCA_903844155.1 uncultured Pseudomonadota bacterium
CCGTCGTCTACCTGTCCGAAGCTGCCCCACGAAGACCGTTGGAAAGCCGTGTGCGGGAAAACCGCAAGCACGGTTTGAATGGGGGCTTTTTGAAACAAGCCGGCAAAACGCCGGTATTGCGCTAAGAGTCTACCTATGCCCCCAAACCCCGCAGAGAATGCCCGCCTCGCCCCGCGCTACGACCTCGAGGCGCGCATCACGGTCGAGTCCGAGACGAATTTCTACACGGGCTTCACGCAAAACGTCAGCGAAGGCGGCGTGTTCGTGGCGATGCCGGATCCGCCGGCGGTCGGGCAGGTCGTGCGCCTTCACGTCCACCTTGGCGACGGCCGAGCCGTCCGGGCGACCGGCGAGGTGCGCTGGCATCGCCTGGACGAGAACGATGCGGTCATCGGGGCCGGCGTGCGTTTCGTCGCCTTGGACGAGGAGTCTCGCCAAGCGCTGCAGGCGATGCTGGGCCAGAGCGGGCAGGACCCGCTGCTGATGGAGTAGTCAGCCGATCTCGCGTCGCCCCTCCAGCGCCCGGGCGAGGGAGACGCGGTCCGCGAATTCGATCTCGGTTCCAACGGCGATCCCGTGCGCGAGCCGGGTCACGCGCACGCCGAGCGGTTTGAGCAGGCGGGCGAGGTAGAGCGAGGTCGCGTCGCCCTCCACGTCCGGGTCGGTGGCGAGGATGCACTCCGGACCCGGCCCCATCGCGCCGATGCGCGCGAGCAACGCCTGGATTCTCAGGTCGTTGGGGCCGACGCCGTCCAACGGAGAGAGCGCGCCGTGGAGGACGTGGAACTGACCCTTGAATTCGCCGGAAGCGTCGATGGCGCGCACGTCCTGCGGGCGCTCGACAACGCAGATCAGCGCCGGGTCCCGCCGACCGTCCGTGCAGCGACCGCACACCTCGCGATCCGTGAGGTCGCAGCACACCGAGCACTCGCGCACCGAGGCTTTGAGGCTGATGATCGCGTCCGCGATGTCCCGGGCCGCGTCCGGAGGCTGGCGGAGCAGCCAGTACGCGTACCGGGTCGCGGTCTTGTCCCCGACGCCGGGAAAGCGTGCGAGCTGCTGAACCGCGCGCCGGAACGGGTCGCTCATCCGCCGAAGAGGCCAGGCGGAAGGCCCATTCCCGCGGCCATCCCCATCATCTTCTCGCCGATGACTTCCTTCGCCCGCCGGATGGCGTCGTTGGTGGCCGCGCGGACCAGGTCTTCGAGCAGCTCGACGTCGGCCGCGGCTTTCGGATCGATGTGCACGGAGAGGACCTCCTGCCCGCCATTCATCCGCACCCGGACGAGCCCGTTGCCGGCCACCCCCTCGACCTCTGCCCGTTCGGCCTCGGCCTGAAGGTCCTGCATCTGTTGCTGAAAGCCCCCAAGCATGCTGGCCATTCCGCCGCCACCGCCGCCAAATGGCCCCCCGAAGGGATTGCCGCCGCCAAACCGGTCACTCATCGTCGGACTCCGTTTCAGCCCCCGTCATATCCTGCATGGGCGCGCCGATGGGCACGATGGTCTCGATGCGCGCGCCGAACGACGCCACGAGGCGTTTGAGCAATGGCGACGCGCTGGCGCGTGCGTTCGCGTCGGCGCGCTGCTGATCCTCGGCGGCGCTGCGACGCTCCCCGCCGGTGCGCCCCGCGTCGGCGTCGATGCGGACGTCCAGCGCTCGGAAACCATCGAAGTACTTATAGAACTCGACGTTCCGGAGCGTCTTTCGGACGTGCGACTCCGAGAGCACCGTGCGCACCGCCAGCGCGAGCCGCCCGTCCACGTACCCGAGGAAGGCCGCGTTCTCCTGGATCGTGACGCGTTCCAACGGCGCGAGTGCGTCCAGGAGCCCGCGCCAGGAGGCGGCGGGACTCTTCGGGGCTGCCGGTGGGGCGACGGGCGCGGCGACCGGGGGCACCACGGTGACGGGGGTGCGCCGGGCGAGGGGCACGACTGCGACTGGGGTCCACGGCGTCATAACCGGCGTTGGAGCGGCACTCGGGGCGACCGGCTCGGCGACGACCGGGCCCGGAACCGTGACGCGGACGCGCTCTACCGCCTCTCGCCCTCCGGATCGTGACCGCGAGGCGCCGCGACGCCCTGACCACGCAGGCGTCGTTCGAGGTCGGCCAGCCGGTCGACGAGCGCGCCGACGGACTGCGCCGGCCGGATCGCGACGAGCCGCGCCACCGCCATCTCCAGCACGAGCCTCGGCCGCATCGACCGCGACACCTGGTCGTGAACCTCCAGCAGGACCTGAAACGTGCGCGAGAGCTGCTCAAATGGCACGCCGGCGGTGAGATCGAGCAGCACCGCCTGCTCCTCGTTGGACACGTCCAGAAAGCGGCGGGCGCCCTCGGACATCGTCGCGATCGTGGCGTTGCGCACCAGCTCCAGCAGTTCGTTGGTGAACTGGTGCAGCTCATGGCCGCTGTCGTAGACCTGCTGCACCGAGTCCAGGCACCGCTCGGGCTCGTTGCGCAGCACGCCGCGGAGCATCTCGTACAGGAATTTGCGGTCGACGAGGCCGAGGATGTCGGCCACCTGCTTGTCGTCCGACGCGTCGCCGAAGCTGATGACCTGGTCGAGCAGGCTCTGCGCGTCGCGCATCGACCCTTCGCCGGCGCGCGCGATCATCTGCAGGCCAACGTCGCTGATCGGCACGTGCTCGGCATCGCAGATGAGGCGCAAGCGGGCGGCGACCACGGTGGCGGGGATGCGCTTGAAGTCAAAGCGCTGGACGCGGGAGAGGATGGTGTCCGGGATCTTGTTCACCTCGGTCGTGGCGAAGATGAACTTGACGTGCGGGGGGGGCTCTTCCAGCGTCTTGAGCAGGGCGTTGAACGCCGCTTTTGAGAGCATGTGGACTTCGTCGATCACGTACACCCGGAAGCGGGCGCTCGCCGGGAGGTAGCGCACGCCGTCGCGCAGGTTCCGGACGTCCTCGACCGAATTGTTCGATGCGCCGTCGATCTCCACGACGTCCGTGCAGGTCCCGGCAAGGATGTCGCGGCACGGTCCGCACACGCCGCAGGGCGTTGGCGTCGGACCCTCCGCGCACTGCAGGGCGCGCGCGAAAGCACGGGCTGCGGTTGTTTTTCCAACACCGCGCGCCCCGGTGAACAGGAATGCGTGGTGGAGCCGGCCCGAGGTGAGCGAGTTCTTGAGCGTGCGCGTGACGTGCGCCTGCCCGCTCATCTCCTCCAGCGTGGATGGCCGCCACTTGCGCGCGATCGCAACGTAGCCGCCGGTGGCGGGTGCGACGGGATCCGCGGGTTCGTCGGCCATCTCTGCGGACTCCGGAGGCGCCGTGTCGTGCGGAGAGAAGGCGGCCGGGCACCTCACAGCCCCGAACCCGACGCTACCGTTGCTTCCGCAAGGATCTGGCGGGGTTCACGAGGGTCCGGTCTGCGAGACCCGACCGCCATCGCCCCGCACGACGGGACTCCGTGATGCTAACCCCGGTCGCCGGACCGGGCCAGCCAGCCGCCCAGCCACCACCGGCCCCTTCGGTCCGGTGATGGCTGTTTATTCTCGTCGCGCCTTGGCTTTCGACCAACTGCGCGTGTTCGTGACCTCGCTTGACGAGTCCACACCTGCGCCGCTGCGGGCGAGCGCGACCGCTGCTGACCGCGTCGAAGGCACGCTTCGTGCGGGGCACGAAGTCGCGCCTTCTCCATGGCCAGCCATCACCGGCCCTTTCGGTCCGGTGATGGCTGTTTCTTCTGGGTCGGGCCTGCCAATTTCGGGTTTCTGATCTGTTCGTGACGTCCTTGACCC
>CAIMSU010000247.1 GCA_903844155.1 uncultured Pseudomonadota bacterium
ATTGCCTTGTGACAATGGGGGCATTCCCAACCGTTCACGCGGAACACGCGCTGGAGGAGGTCCGCCCAGGAGAGCGCGGCACATCCCGATACCGCACCACCATCGTCAAGGTCGGCACGCCATCGTGGACGAACCAGTGTTCTGTGGCGTCGAGCGCATCGTGGGCCGCGAAGAAGGCGGTCAGCGGGCCGTCATCGAACGTGCCAGCGACGGGATCCAGCTTGAAGGTGAACATTCGCATTTTCACGCGAAAATTTCCTCAGAGGCAGCCACAATGGGGCTTTCGCCCCCTTGACCCCCAGAAGATCGCGCTGCCACCGTCCTGCCTACCCCCAAGTCTCCGCGCTCAGGCGGGGGCCGGCTATCGCACGGCCTGATCCCGCCTGGCGCTGCGACGTGGGGGGGGGGTAAAAGCCGCTTACTACCTGAGTAAAATGCAAATACGACCAAGGGATCAGGAGATCAAGTGTCAAGGGCTCGACCTCGAAACGCGAAAGCCGACGCGGCCGCCGGCGTAGCCCGGGGTGCCGTAGTTGCGGCCGGAGACGGCCGCGGCGCCCGCGTCGTTGAACCAGCCGCCGCCGCGAAAGACACGGAAGGAGCCTGATTCTGCGCCGATGGGGTCCGTCACGCTCCCGGACGGGTAGTCGTCGTACCAGTCCTGCGTCCACTCCCACACGTTGCCGCTCATGTCGTAGAGCCCGCAGGCGTTCGGGGCGAGGCCCGCCACGGTGTGCGGGCTGCTGTTGGTGTTCTCGTCGGTCCACGCCACGTCGGTCGAGGTGTTCGAGCCCGCGTACTCCGTGTCGGTCCCGCAGCGCGCCGCGCCCTCCCACTCGGCCTCCGTCAAGAGCCGGTAGCCAGTGCAGTCGTAGGGGTTCATGCCGACGTCGCACTCGACGTTCGTGCCGGACCCGGTGCAGGTGTAGCACTCCTGCAACCCGGCAGCGTCCGACAACGCATTCGCGTAGGCCGCCGACTCGTACCAATTCACCTGCTCGACCGGGCAGTTGTCCGGGCCTTGCCCGTCGCAGTCCGTGAAATACGACGGGTTGTACCCCATCACCGCCTGGAACTGGCCCTGCGTCACCTCCGTCACGCCGACGTAGTAGGCATGCGTGAGCGTGACGCTGTGGACGCCGTAGCCGTAATCGGGCTGGCCGGGCGTGCTTCCCATGTCGAAAGTGCTGGCGGGGATCTTCACGAAGCCGGCGTCGGCGTCCGTGTCTGAATCGGTGTCGGTGTCCGAGTCTGCATCGGTGTCGGTGTCCGAGTCTGCATCGGTGTCGGTGTCCGAGTCTGCATCGCTGTCCGCGTCAGTATCCGCGTCAGTATCGGCATCGCCGGGGTTCGACGTGTCGTCGGCCTTGGGCGTGCAGCCGGTCAGCGTGAAGGCGGCGAGGGCGAGAGTCAGCGGGATCATGGTGGGCTCCGGGTGGAAAAAGAACAACGCGGCGTGAATATCCCGTCAGACGCGCCGGTGTGGGCCGCCGCGCGCGGGGCCAACGCCTCCTCCCCGACGTTCAAGGCCCATGTGTGCTCGCACCGCTCGGACCGGCTGGGCGTGCCTGTCTTCGACCGACTCGTGCTCTCGGACGGCCGGCGAGCACACGCGCCTACTTCGCCGCCGTCCCCTCAAGCACGACTTCCTCGGCCGGCATCTCGAACCGCCACGGCTCGGCCTCACGCCGCCGATCAGGCTGCCGGGAACTCCTCGAAGGCCCGCCGGATGAAGTTCAAGAACATGCGGCCGCGCGGATGCCGGAGCAGCGCCACCTCCGGGAATCCGTGGTCGATGGGAGCCACGACGCCCTCGCCCCGCTCCCAGGGGTACTCGGCGTTCCCAGGCACGGACTCGCGATCCACCGCCGGCGCGAGCTGCTCGATGGCGCGGGCGAGCGGCGCGAAGTCCTTGCGGATGCTCTCCAACTGCGCGTGGCGGCCGTCGTACTCCTCCCGCATCTGCGGGGACAGCAGGAAGGCGTTCAAGAACCTCGGGAAGCCGACGTGGCTCGTCAGAAGCGCGGCGGTGTCGGCCGAGGTGTCGCGGAAGCGGTACGCCTTCGCCAGCTTCTCGGTGGCCATCTGCAAGAAGTGCAACGAGTGGCAGGCAGGTACGTCATCGCGCCCCTGAAGCTCCGCGAACATGCTCCAGTCCGAACGGCCCTGTCGGTGGTAGGCCACCGCCCACCCCTCCCGCGTCGGCATCGCTACGCCGCAGACGGAAAATACTGCTTGGCCCCGGCGATGTCCCAGCCCCGCGGGATCTTTCCGCTCCGGCGCAGCTCTGCGAACTCGTCCGGCGTGACCTCCGCGATCAGCGTGGGGAAAGGGACATCCCGCGTAGGCGCGAACCCGTACGCCTCGAAGCTCCCGGTGGCGACCGTCTGGGCGTTGACCTCGATGAGCTTGATCGGCTCCTTCGGGTCCGCCTCGTTCTCGTTCGTGACCCGGTACACCGCCACGAGGCCGGGCTCGACCTTGAAGTGCCAGTTGATGAGGTCGGCGGCGATGGTGTCCTTGTCGGGCATGGGGGCAGATCCTTCCAGTAGTCTATACCCTGCCCCGCTGATCGGGAAGGTTTCGTCGGGCGTCGAGGGCGACCCGAACGGGGCGTCGGTCTGCCCGAAGGGGATGACGAGTCCGCGGCCGCTCGTCCCGTGCGGTGAGCGGCGAGGGACCGGCCGGCGTGGCCCGCGGGGGTGGAAGTCGGAGACCACGACATCACCCGTCGTCGCCCTGGTCGTGGATCCTGGCCTTGAACCCTCGCGATCTGCTTTGAACCGGGAGTGGAAAGGAAGCATGAACCATACACCTCAGCGGTCATGCCGCCATCGTACACCCCCTCGCGCCCGTCCGCAAGCGCCCGCGGGCGTCGAAAACGCGCCTCTCGCGCGACCGATCCCGCGGGATCGCGCCCGCCGCGCACGCCTCCCCGCCCGGCCCCGCGCGCGCCCCTGCGCTACGCCTCCCGGTCCTCGTCCGTCACGCGTCCGCCGGCGGCCCTGTGCTGTTCTGGAGACCGTGCAGGATCCGCGTACACTCCGGGATCCCAATCACGACCGTCCGCAGCGACATTGCCTTCTTGCAACATGAACATTCCCAGCCGTCGACCCGAAAGACGCGCTGAAGGAGGTCCGCCCAGGACAGCGCGTTCTGCGCCCGGAACGACGGCTCTGGACCGTCACGCCGCTTCAGCTTTCGCGCGTCCCTCGCCTTCTTCTCCGCATCCGTCGACGTGGGGACCTTCGGCACCACCTCCGCGCGCCACGCCGCGTGACCGGCGAGGACGCCGCTGTAGATGATCGTATTCGCCCTCGGAGGGGGCACGAGCGCTGCCAGCCTCTCTGCAAGGCCCAACGCCGAGAGTTCTATCGCGTGGGTGCCATCCGAATACGCGCGCTTCATCCCGATCCGCACC
>CAIMSU010000248.1 GCA_903844155.1 uncultured Pseudomonadota bacterium
CGAACCGCGAAGACGTTCTCACGCCGCACGTGTGGAAGGCCGAGCGGGACGTGGGACGCCGACCGTCGGACGGCTGAGCGCGCGAGCGGCCGGAGAGAATCGAAAAAAGTCGGCGGAAAGGGGGCGGGGCGAGGATGTACGCTACAACGTTGTCTACGTCCCGAACACACGCACGACCGAGACCGGCTTCCTGCGCTCGCTCAACCGCGCGCTCGAGTTGCCGATGCGGGCGCACAACGCCGATCTCTTCGATCAGGCCCACCGCCACCTCACCGCCAACGGCGTCAACCACGGACCCCACACGGTCCTTGTCCTCGACGACGCAGAGGGCGTTCGACCGGCAATTCTCGACATCCTCCGTCGCCTGACCTCGTTCGATCTGGACGCCGAGGACCGCTTCAGCGTCCTCATCTCTGGCACAGACGAGCTCATGCGCACCCTGCGCGATCCCGCCCTCGAACCCTTCGTCACCCGCATCGGCTTCGCCGCCTCCCTGAAGCCTTTTTCGCTCGATGACACGCGCAACTACGTCGCGTTCCACGTCGCCCGCGCGGGTGCTCGCGACCGGCTCTTCTCCGAGGATGCCGTCAAGCGCATGTTCCTGGCGTCGCAGGGAAACCCCCGTCGCATCAACCAGATCGCCGTCCACGCCCTCATCCAGGCCGCCGTCATGGGCCACGACGCCATCACCGGCGACTTCCTCGTCGCCCAGCTCGCCGCCCACCCCCTCTACGACGCCGGGAGCAACACATGAGACACAATTGGATGCGTCGCCTGGTGCCGCGCGAGTGGTCGCCAGATGAAGCGTTGTTCGCCGTCAACCTGCTTCGACAGGCGGTCGATGCGGTCTGGGCCGTACACGGCGAGGACATGGCCGCGGAGCTGGCTGAAGACCGCTATCGGGACCGGATCCACGACTACATCGGGCCCGACCCCATGGACGACTTCCCCGATGTCAACCTGGATGACGACGACCTGCCGTTCTGACGCTGAGGGCACCGGCTCCGGTCGGTGCCCGTTCGGAGCGCCGGGTTGGGACCCGCACGTTTGGCGGGGCCCATCCCACGCGGCCAGCGGGAAAGCAAGGCGGGATGGGACCCCGTCGTGGTGCGGATCCCAGCGTGGCTACTGGGAAGCGTGGGCGGGATGGAGGTGGGTGGGGAGGAGGGGATGGGACAGAACCGTAGCCGTCGGAATCGGCGTCCTGGTACCAGGTCGTCTCGCCGGACGCGCCTCCCTCGTCGGCCTCGCCGTTGCAATTCTCGTCGGTGTTCAGGGCATCGCAGACTTCGACGGCGCCGGGGTTGATGCTGGAGTCGGCGTCGTTGCAGTCGGTGTCGTCGGCGAGGTAGCCCGAAGGCCGCGTACAGGCCGCTTCAGTCGTCCCGGCGTCACCGTAGCCGTCGCCGTCAGTGTCGGCGTACCAGGTCGAGGCGTCGACGGCGTTGTTGTCGACGGTCCCGTCGCAATTGTCGTCCTTGCCGTTGCAGACCTCGGTGCCGGCGGGGTTGATGCTGGCGTCCGCGTCGTTGCAGTCCACGCAGGCGGCGTAGCCATCGCCGTCAGCGTCAGCGGAGCCCGTCGAACCGTCGCAATTGTAGTCGTTCGGGTCGGTGCAGTCGGACTCGTCCGCGTTCGGGTGGTAGCGGGCGTTGGCGTCGTCGCAGTCGCCATCGTAGGCGCTTGTGTCGGCGGGTTGGGTGCAGCTTGGGGTTCCGGTCCCGGTGCCGTAGCCGTCGCCATCAGCGTCGGTGTACCAGACGGTCGCGTCGGTCGCGTTGTTGTCGGTCAGACCGTCGCAATTGTCGTCGAGGCCGTTGCAGGTTTCGTCAGCACCGGGGAAGATCGCGGAGGCGCCGTCGTTGCAGTCGGCGGAATTGGCGACGTAACCAGTGGGCGAGGCACACCCGGTCGCGCTGATGTTGGCGTCGCCGAACCCGTCGCCGTCGGCGTCGTCGTACCAGGTCACAACGTCGACGGCATCGGTGTCGACCACGCCGTCGCAATTGTCGTCGATGCCGTTGCAGACTTCGGTCGCGCCAGGGTTGACGGCCGGATTCGTGTCGTCGCAGTCGGTGCAGGACGTGTATCCATCGCCGTCCGCGTCCGCTCCTCCCGTTGAACCGTCACAATTATAGTCGTGGGTGTCCGCACAGTCCGTCTCGGGCGCGCCCGGGTAGTAGGCCGGGTCGGCGTCGTTGCAGTCGTCGGAATTGGCGACGGTGCCGGCGGGTTGGGTGCAGGCGACGGTTGGGGACGCGAGGTCGCCGTGACCATCGCCATCTACATCGGCGTACCAGGTGGACGCGTCGACGGCGTTGTTGTCGATTTGATCATCGCAATTGTTGTCCAGCCCGTCGCAGATCTCGGGCGCGCCGGGGTAGACGGACGCATCGTTCGGGGCGCAGTCGGCGGGGTAGGGGACGCCGTCGCCGTCCGCGTCCAGGCGGGAGGCGAGGTTGGAGGGGGAAATGTAGGCGCAGGACGAGAGGAGGGAGAACACGAGCAGTGAGAGAACCGCAGCAGAGGACTGGCTGTACCCTGAGGTACTGGCGTCCCGTCGCGGTCGAAGCCAAGCTCGGGACAGCACGAAAGGAATCATCTGACTCGTGCGCCCCGGGTGGCTCGACAGTTGGTCTGCACGGATGAGGCGGGTTCGCGCGCGAACCGTCCGGCCGCTGGCGGATCCGTCGTGTTTGCGAGGCGGGTGACGATCTGGTAATCGACGCTCGGGAGGTCCGCGGCGCCCGCGAGCGAAGCGCCAAGGAGCACCGTGGTGAAGAGGAGGAACACGACCGGGAACCTACCGGAATCCTCCCTCCACCGGAAGCCCAGCCTTGCGAACCCTTGCGAACCCGCCGACATTTTCCGGCCCGGCCCCGAAGCCAAATAGGCGCTAACATTCGTCGCCCCACGGTCCAACGGGTAGTCGTTGACGACTTCGCAATCATGTAGCTTCTCTGTTGCGTTTTCTCCAATCCATCCGGCCGGCGAGCAAGGTGTTGGTCGCGACGACCCCGGCGACGGCGGTGCTCAACATCGACTTAGCCCAGACTGCAAGGCGCCAACCGGCGAGCGACGGTCGGCACGCCCCAGGGGGAAAAGGCCCGGGCGCCGCGGGTGATGGTGTCGGAGAGGGCGGCTGCAATCAGCTTGCCGTAGATGTAGGCGCGGGCGAGGTCGGGGTCATCCGCTCGCCGGCGGTCGAGGTCGAAGATGGATTTCCAGCGCTTGAAGTTCAGTTCGATATGGGTGCGGCTCAACTTCGACGACGCTCAAGCCGCCTCCTGCCAGAGCCATGTTCTTTCGGCATCTGCGTAGCATGA
>CAIMSU010000249.1 GCA_903844155.1 uncultured Pseudomonadota bacterium
ACGTCATCCACACCGACGGCTTCTCCAACCCCGCGTCGCGCAAGCTGTACGAGTCCGAGTGGCCGACGGCCCCTGCCGTGCGGATGATGTACAGCGAGGGGATGCAATGCGGCGGATGCTCGTTTTTCGCGCCGTTCAACGCCGACTGGGGTTTGTGCTGCCATCCCCGCTCGCAGCACCTCACCGAGACCGTGATCGAGCACTTCTGCTGCGCCGCCTTCGTGCGTGAGGGCTGGGGACCGCATTCGTTCACCGAGAACCGGGAATTCCAGTGTCGGTGCGGGGGGGTGCGCCGGTCGAGCCCGCAGTCCGGAAGCCCCGGGGTTCGAAGCGATCGTAGTTTCTCAACCGCCGGGCCGACCGTAAGGGGCTGAACCATCCAGGTGCCTACCATGCGAAAGAAGCACTTTCTGAAGACCGCCCGCTGGTTTCTGGCCCTGACGCCCGAGACTGCGGAGCCGCGCGGAGCCCTCCGGCTCTGGTTCGTCAACGCGACCGACGAGCCCGTGACTGTGAACGTGCGATCCGCGGTGTTGCTGGACGAGCGGCGCGGGTTGGTGGCTGTACCGCATGGGCAGCCCCCGGAGGAGGACGAGCCTCGCCCGTTGGCCGGATGGTCTGCCATCGGCGATGTCGCGGCCCGCTCCGCGCACCCGCTCATGGACAACCTGAGCGAGCGCTCGGAGCTCGACGTGCTCTGGACCGCCGACATCCGGCGTGCGACTCGCGGCCGTCGGTTGCAGCGAGTCGAAGGGCTCGTTGAGGTCGGACTCTACAACCGGGTGCCGGAGCCGCTGCCCGTGCTGGATCGACAGGGCTATGCTTTTCGGCTGGTACGCCCTGCTGGCGGCTTGCATCGACCCCTCGACCGCCCGAAGCAGCGAAGGGACCGCTTCAGCGAGTGGGACGGCGACATGTGGAGGCTTCTCGAATGGCAGGCGCGCGAGGCGCTCTACTCGGAGGCCTGGATGCGCGCGTACAAGACGCTCGTCAACCGGATCCCAGGGTGCTGGGACGCCGCGGAGCTCGTCGCGTACGTTCACCGCGGGGTGATGATCCTCCGCCCGGCCGACTGTGGCTCCTACGCGACCGGCGAGGAACCCGAGTTCACGCGAGTCGTCACAGCCGCGGTGATCGACGCGATCGACACGTTCGAGGCGGATAGCGCGCGCCGTCTGCCGGACGTCGTCAAAGGGTGACCGGCTCCCAGGCCCTCGGACGGATGATGCGGGCGTTGACGCCGAGCACCGGATCGATCTCATCGGAGTCCAACTCGCGATCGGCGTAAAGCGAGATCCCGAACGTGCCGCAGACCCGGGTGCCGTCGGGGAGCGGAACGGTGACGGTGTACCAGATGTGGCACTCGAAATCGCCCGACTTCTCGTCGGCGGTCTCCAGGAGGAGGGCACTGCGAGGCTCCATGTTGACGGCGCGCGTCCTGCCCGACAGGATCTGGAGCGCGTCGTCGGTGGTGTAGTACCCGCCCGTGTCGAGCTGGGCCGTGATGGCGGTGTCGCTCCGGTTGACAAGGTAGATCTCGCCGATCATGTGCGCCATCTCCACCGGCCGGCTGCTCTGGCGGATCTTGTGCGTGAGCTTTGGTTCCGGCTCCGGCACGGACCAGCGGGTGACCATGGCGATGCGGAGGGAGTCGGGAGTGAAGGGCATGAGGGCCTCGGGGTGTGGTTGCATTACGGTACGACGCTGGAGAGAGAAACTGGACCGCCGTCGAAAAACGCACGCTCGGCGGGCGCAGGTCGTCGGGAGCGGCCGCTTCCGGCGTCGGCCCGTCACGCCGGTCCATGCCGTCTGATACACTCCGCCCCTCTTCCAGGAAGCGCGATGGCCGACGGCTACGTTCACAATCAGGGGTTGTTCGCCTCCGCTTACTTCGACAGGTTGCTCGCGGATCTGAGGGGAAAGCGGCGTCGCCCGCCGGCGGATCCGGCTGCTCGCATCGAGACCTTGCGCGCCCTCTGGCGAGGGGTCCGGAAGACCTTCATGCGCGACTCGCGGGCGTCCGCCCCACAGGTCGGGCTACGATTCGCGGCGCGATCGGACCGGCGGTTTACGGGGCTGCCCGAGTCCTTCGAACCCCTCGAAGGGCGACATGAGGACGCCGCGCTCTCGGAGATCATCTCACCCGTATTGCAGCGTGTGCTCGGCTACAGGGTCGAGGTTCAACGCTCGCTCCTGATGACTGGCGAGGCGGCGCGCGAGGTCGGAGGCAACGCCCAACGTCCCGACGTCATCACCTTCGCAGACGCCGCCAAGTATGAAGCGGTCGTCCTGCACTTCGGCGAACGGGACCGGCCGGGCCGGGGGGCTGCCAACGGCGTGGACTTCTGCCGTTCAGCGTCGATGATCGTCGACGCCAAGCGGTTCAACAAGGGCGTCGGGGCAGACGAGTCGGATGGAGCCACGCACACCAAGCGCAACCGCGTCGAGCCCACGGCGCTGGACGACATCAAGCAGGTGGAGCGATACCTCCGCGGCTACGACCGGAACTGGGGTGTGCTGACCAACGGGCGAAGCTGGCGTCTCGTGCGAAAGGGCAAGATCCAGGAGCACGTCCGCTTCGATCTCATACTCTGGCTTGAGGACATGGATCGCCGCGAGGTTCCGACCACCACGGCTGCGGATCTGGCCGTGTTCGACGTGTTTTGGCACCTGTTCGGGCCTCCCGCCGCGGACGGCTTCCTGGACGACGTGGAGCGAGAAAGCAGTGACAGTACCGCCGTGGTTCGGGACGTCCTGCGTCGGCGGGCGTACGAAGCGGTTGAAGTCATCTCTCGCGGCTTCTGGTCCTGCCCCGCAAACGCCCAACTGCTGCCCGTCTCGCCTGCAATTCCGACGCAGGCCGAGCTTGATCGGCTCCGCGAGGTCTCCCTCACACTATTGTACCGGTTCCTGTTCATCCTCAAGGCCGAGGCGCAAAACCTGCTCCCCATGCTCCGTCAGGACGGGACCGCGACGGGGTACGCGCGGGAAGGGTCCACTCGCTGCCTGTACGCTGAGCTTCACCGACGGTCTTTCGAGGATCGAAGCCGGTATTCGAAGGTCTACCAGCAGCTTCGGCTGCTGTTCACCGGGATCGATCAAGGCGATCCTGAGTTGGAAATTCCGGCGTACAACGGCGGACTCTTCGACGCAGGCCGGCACCCGGAGCTCGCGAACTGGCGCCTGCTCGATCAGGCGCTCTTCGAAGTGCTTCACCTCCTGATCTACCTTGGCGGCGGCGAGAATCCCGATCCAGTCCCCTACGCCGACCTCGACGTCCGTGACCTTGGAGACATCTACGAGGGCCTGTTGGAACAACGCCTCGTGGGTGTGGCAGGCGATCCGCCGTCCTTGCACCTCGCGAACGAAAAGGGGGAGCGCAAGGCGAGCGGCTCCTACTTCACGCCGGACGGCCTCGTCGATCATCTCACCCGACGCGCCCTGCTCCCCTTGCTCGACGCCTGTGGTGACGACCCCGCCAAGGTCCTGGCGCTGCGGGTGCTGGACCCCGCGATGGGTAGCGGCCACTTCCTGGTCAAGGCCGTGGACGTCATGGCCGACTACCTGACGAGCCGTTGTGATCCCGTTGATGCGGATGCACCACGAGACAACGGACCCGCCGAGTACGCCTACTGGAAGCGGCGAGTCGTCGAGAACTGCATCTACGGCGTGGACTACAACCCGATGGCTGTCGAGCTCGCCCGGGTGGCGCTTTGGCTTTACACGGCCGAGCAGGGGAAGCCACTCTCATTCCTGGACCATCACCTCAAGGTCGGCAACAGCCTGGTGGGCGTGACGCTGGACCGCCTCGCGAAGCCTGCGCTTCACATCAAACTCAACAAGGGCGAGCGAACGTGGGAGGTTGTTGCGCCGGCCGAGCCGCAGGAGGTCGCTGCGACGCCCGGCGACACTCCGAAGAAAGGAAAAAAGAGGAAGGGTTCGGTGGCTCAGCTTCCGCTGCCGTTTCCCATCGACACGACCCTTTTTCAGGGCATCCTCGCGAGCATTCGGAGCATCCTTGCGCAACCTAGCGACTCGGCGAGGGACGTGAAGGCGAAGGGCATTGCGTACGCTAAGGCCGTTGAGCAGCGGCTCGCTGCCCATAGGTTGTTGGCGGATCTCTGGTGCCTGCAGTGGTTCATTCCGGCCGATGACGACGCGGGCAGAGCATGGAACTCTCCCAATGGACTTTATGATGAAGTCAAGCGCACCTGCGGTCTGCCTTTGGGCGAAAAGCGCGACGCAGCGCTCGCGATGCTTGGGGCGGACCCTTGGGTTGCCAAGGTCAAGGTCGCGCGCTCAGCGGGCTCCGGCCCCCGCGTAGAGGCCTTCTTTCACTGGCAGTTGGAGTTCCCGGAGGTGGCTTTCGGGAGGGACGGGCAGCCACGCGAGGGGTTCGGTTTCGACGCCGTCATTGGGAACCCGCCGTGGGACAAAATCAAGCCGGAGCGCCGACAATTCTATGGGCCCTATGGGCAACCTGAGAAGCCCGGCTGGGATGTCGCCAACACGCAGGGGGCGTCGCTGGATGCGCTGATCGACCGGCTGCATCAGCATTATCCCGGACTTGAACGGGCGTGGGCGACGTACGAATCCACCATCGACGCCACCGCGCGGTTCCTGCGTCACGCCGGGGTGTTCCGCGATCAGATTGTTTTGGTACAGGGCAAGTCGACCGGGGGGGACCCGGACACGTTTCGCTACTTTGTAGAACGTTCATTTCGAGCGGTCCGCGAGGGTGGGCGTGTCGCATTGGTAGTGCCGGGCGCCCTATGGCAGGCCGAGGGGTGTACCGGGCTTCGACAGATGCTCTTTTCCAAGGCAACTGTTGAGGAGACGTTCATCTTCGAGAACTATCGGAGGTGGGCATTCGACATTCACACGAGTACCAAGTTCACGACATTCGTCGCGGCAGCTATCGCCCCGGCGGCGAATCACTCCTTCCCTGCGGCTTTCATGCTTAGAGACCTACGCGCCGTGGCGGGTTTGCTTCCTGAACGGATCGTGCGACTCACGAAGGCGTCGGCGGAGGCTTTGAGCCCCGGGACGCTCGGCTTGCTCGACGTGCAAAGCCAGGGCGAGGAGGCGCTTGTGGCCAAGATTCACCGAGAACTCCCCGGCTTGGGCACGGCGGACAGCGGCTGGGGAGCGCAGTACCGCTGCGATGTCCACATGACCGCAGGGGCGTGGCGATTCAAAAGCCGAGAATGGATGCAGGCTCGTGGTTTTCTTTGCCTGCGCCCGGTCCGACAGCCGGACGGCAGTTGGCTACAGTCCCGAGACTTTGGATCACCGAGCGCAGAGTACCTCCTGAACATCCCTGACGGTGGGGAGTACTGGCTCGCCGCAGAGGCCGAGTGGTACGAGCAGCGGCAGTATGAACCGGTGTTCTCTGACGAAGCCCGGTCGTTTCGTGTAGGGTTCATTCACCCCAAAGACGCTGCTGAGAAGCCCCTTCGAGGGGTCCCGTCCAAGGAGCGGCATCTGATCGTGCCGGATGGCATCTACACGGCGCTCTACGAGGGCCGAATGGTCCACAATTTCGATCACGCGCAAAAGGCTTACCAGTCGGGTCAAGGTCGCAAGGCTGTCTGGAGCGAGATCCCCGTCGCGGAAAAGCGATTGCAGCCTCGAGTTTTCAGCCTTGGGAAGCTGGACAGAAATGTGCCGTTCGCGGTCGGCTTCTGCGACGTAACTGGCGCCACGAATGAGCGTTCCCTCCTTGCGGCCTTGTTGCCCAAGACGAGTTTGGGTGGCCACAAGGTGCCGTATCTCACGGTGTCCGACTCCGTTCGCGCCATCGCGCTCACCGCAGTGGTCAACTCATTCGTGTGTGACTTCCTGGTGCGCTTGCGCGTCTCCACCTCCATGACCTGGACCTTCATGTCGCGTATCCCGGTTCCCAGGCCGGACTCGATCCCCGCTGGGGTGAGCGAACGCGTGGCCCTCCTCTCCTGCACCACCCCCGAGCTCGCGGACGTCTGGAACGAGGTCTTCCCGGCCTCACCCTGGACCTACGACAGCGCTGAGCGTGATCCCTGGACGCGTGGAGTCCTACGGGCCGAGCTGGATGCCATAATCGCGGAGCTCTACGGCCTCTCCGTCCCCGAGTACGCGCGCATCCTGGCAGGCTTTCCGCTCCTGGACCGTGACCAGCCCGCGCTATCCGGCGATGCGTTCGTCACCCAGGCAGACGAGGCGCCCGCGGGCGGCGTCGAGGGCGTCACTCACGAAACGATGCCGTTTGGCGTGTACGAGCGCAAGCCCCGCTCCTTCATCACTCGCGACCTCGCGCTGCTCACCTTCATGAGGCGCCGGAAGTTTGCGCCACCTCAAGATCTCCCGGCGTTCTTTCGAGACGAGGTTGGGATCGACCCTCGCGGCCCGCTCTCACGCTTCCGCATCGGCGAGCTCACGGACCTGATCGACCGCGTGAAGGAAGCCCAGCGGAACGGCGCTGTCGCGTACGCGCCCTCGTCCCGAGGCGGGGGGACAGACGCCCCGGACGGGGATGAGGACTCGGAGGGGGATGACGCCGCGGCCATGCCGACGGCGGCCGGCCCGCATGGAACCCCGCCGGCCCACGAAAGCGCCGCCCCGACCGCCGGGGTCCCAGCGGATGCCCCAACTCCTCCGAGCATCGTCTTTGCCGCACCGTTGCCGGTGTACCTCCAGACCGCCCCCGGCCTCACCCTCATCCTCGGCCCCGACCTCGACGCCGGTGCCCTGCTCGGCTCGACGGCGACCGCCTCGTTCGGCCTCTCCGTCGTCGGCCCCTCGGGCTTTGCGGACCGGCTGGAGACCGCCCTTGGGCTCTCTGGACCGATCCTCTCCACCGGGGAACGCGCCGCGGAGCTGGTGCCCGTGCTCCTCGCGACTCCGGGGTTTTGGACGGAGTCCGCGAAGACGGACCCGCTCGGGGTGGCTCGGCAGCTCCTGCACTGGCGGGACACCCTCCGGCTGAGCGGGTGGCGTGGTGAGTCCGTTGCTCCCAGGCTCGATGCCGTGGCCGACGTGACCGCCAACGTCTCGCCCGGTCTTGCCGACCGGCTAAACGCGGTGTGCGTTGCGATCAACGAGCGAGACCCCGAGATCGCGACCGTGATCCTCGTCGAACCGGCGGAGAACCTTCCCCGAGTTGTGCGGGACGTTCTGGCCGCCCTCGTCGCCCGCGGGACCCTGGTCCGGCCCTTGGATTTGCACGCAGCGACAGCATCCGGCGACCTGATGACGGCGCGGTCGCAGGGCTTTCGTCCAACCGGGGACGGCACCTTGGAGCTGATCCGACCCGCTGGTCCCCTCGAAGCTGCGGAGGCTGTCGCCGCCTGGCTCGCCACCGACCCCAACCGCGAGGGAACCGTCATCATCGGTGCGGATGCCGTTCTCGACGCCGCTCTGCACCGCCACGGGTTGCCGACCACCGGCGGTTCGAGCCGCGGCGGTGGCGCGCTGTTGCAGCTGCTCCCCCTGGTGCTCGCGCTCGGTTGGGCACCGACGGACCCACAGCGCGCGTTGGAGCTGTTGACCCTCCCGCTGTCGCCCATCCGTAAGAACGTCAGCGCTGCGCTGGTTGGCGCGCTTCAAGCTTGGCCCGCGGTGGGGAGCGAATCTTGGGACGAGGCGCTCGCAGATGCGCTGGCAGCAATCCCTGACGAGGCGGTCCGAGACGTCCAGGCCGACCGCGTCCAGACCTTTCTGTACGGAACGGTGTTCGGCGCTGCCTACCCCGCGGCAGAGGCCCGTCGTCGCGTGGACGCCCTCGCGACCTGGATGCGCGGACGCGCCAGCATGGAGGAGAAATCGGCCAAGGAACAAGGCCGGGTACCCGCGGAGTTCGGACCGGCGCTCGGGCAGGCGCAGGTCTTCAAGCGGCTCCTCGACCTTTCCGGGCTCGACCCGCTCACCGCACCGCAGCTTCGTCGGCTCGTCGATGACGCGACCGCCGCCACCAGTGAGTCAGCGCCCCACGTCGCTCAGGCCGGCTTGCGGGCGCTCGCCGGGCCAGCCGGTCTGCTCGGACCGGCCGCGCAGGTGGTTTGGTGGTCGTTCCGCTCGGACACGGCGCCGGGCGTGCCCCGCCTCGCGTTTTCACGGCATGAGCGGCACGCTCTGGCCGCGATCGGCGTCGATCTGCCCACATCCTCGGCGGTCGCGATGGCGACGGCCGCGCGCTGGCGCCGTCCGCTGCTGCAGACGACGGGCAGGCTTGTTCTGGTGTGTCCCGTCCAGGGCGAGGATGGCGCTCCCGCGCACCCCCACCCTCTCTGGGACGAAATCGTAGCGGGGGTTCCGGCCAGCGAGGCCGGCCGACTGGTGCGAGCGTCGCCGGCCTCCGCGGTCGTGCCCAGCATTCGCTCCCCGTTGGCATTGCCGCTGCCCCAACACGCGTGGACGCTACCCGCTGGCTCGGTCAAGGTCCGCAAACTGGAGTCACCTTCGAGCCTCGGATCGCTCGTGGGCTGCTCGCTGCAGTGGGTACTGAACTACCATGGCAAGGTCCGGGCGGGCAAGACGGCCTCGTTGCCCGCCAAGAACGTGCTGTGGGGCAACGTCGCTCACGATATCGTCGCGCGGGTACTGGACACAGCCCAGGACGCGCTCCCAGCCCCGAGCGATGCCGAGGCGCAAGCCCTCTCGCTCTTCGACAGCCACGGCCCCCGAATGGCCACGCAGTTGTTCCGCGCCGGCAACGAGCACGAGCGCGAACGCGTGCGGACGGTGATCGGGCGCGCGGCGGGGGACGTGGTGGGTGCGCTCGCCAGCGCAGGCCTGACGGTGAAGAGCGTTGAGAAGGCGTACTCCAAGGCTGCGTTCGGCACAACGCTTGAGGGCACGCCGGACCTCGTCGCGAAGGCCGGAGCAGCAGCGGTGATCGACCTCAAGTGGGGCGGCGGCAAGTACCGAGCCGAGGAGCTTCAACGGGGGACGTCGACCCAGCTCGCGGCCTACTCGCACCTCGTTCGTGAGGACGGACCCTACCCGCCGGTCGCCTATTTCATCCTCACCGAGCAGCGCCTCTACACCACCGACCCGACGAGGTTCAAGGGCGGAGTCGTGGTCGCCGGAGCCGGGCCCGAGGCGACGTGGCTCCTGCTTCAGAAAGCCTGGGACGCTCGCTGGGCCGAAGTGCAGGAGGGCGATGTTCAAGCCTCCGGGCACTCCACCCTCGCCGGGGAGCTACCTCCCGAGAAGTCCGAGGTGATCGACGGACAGCTTGTCATCGCGCCCGGGTGCGGCTTCTGTGACTACGGAACTCTCTGCGGAAAGACGAGGTGCATGTGAGCCACGCCCCCCATACCGAGGGCAGCGCCCTCCGGATCACCATCATCTCGGCGAGCGCAGGCAGCGGGAAGACCCACCGCCTGACGGACCTCCTCAACGAGGCGATCACGAACGGCGCGCGCCCCGAGTGTGTGCTCGCCACAACGTTCACGAACAAGGCTGCGGCGGAGTTGAAGGAGCGCACGCGCAGGAAGCTGCTCCAGGAGCGGCGGTTCTCTGAAGCGCAGCGCCTGGGCGCTGCCCGAATCGGCACGGTGAACGCTGTGTGCGGTCGGCTCGTCGCAGAATTCGCCTTCGAGCTGGGACTGTCGCCCGAACTGCGGGTGCTCGACGCTGCTGTCTCCGACGCTGCCTTTCGGGAGGCCCTCTCATCGGTGTTGGAGGGGCACGCCACGACGACATTTCACGATCTACAATCGCGGATGGTCGCCTTCGACGGGCTCAAAGCCGTGCGCGATGTCGTTGACACAGCGCGCTCCAACGGGCTCGGAGCGACGGAATTGGCGGCGTGCGCCGATCGCAGCGTAGCGGAGATCCTTGGCCTTTTCGGCAAGGCCACCGAGACCGCCGAGGTGATGGACGAGCGCCTGAAGTCCACGTTGGCCGAGTTCATCCGCCAGGTGGCTCAGTCCGGCGACAGCCATAAGAACACTGGGGTCGCCGTCGCAAAGGCGAAGGACGTCCTGTCCACGCTTCAGCGAGGACGGGAGGTGTCCTGGTCCGCCTGGGTCGCGCTGACGAGACTCTCGGTCGCCAAGGAGTCAGCGTCTTTCGTGGCGCCTGTGATCGCCGTGGCTGGTGGGTCGCACCGCCACCCGGCGTTGCTCGCGGACGTGGAGTTGGCCATCCGCACTGTGTTTTCGGTCGCCAGTCAGGCGATGGGCCTCTACCAGCGGCACAAGGCCGACTGGGGCGTGATCGACTTCGCCGACCAGGAGCTCTACGCGCTCGAGTTGCTCGACCGCGTCGATGTTCAAGAGCGCCTACGCGACGAGCTCGACCTCGTTCTGGTCGATGAATTCCAGGACACCAACCCGGTCCAGTTGGCTATTTTCCTTCAACTCGCCAAGCTCGCCAAACAATCGTACTGGGTCGGTGACCAGAAGCAGGCGATCTACGGGTTTCGTGGTGCCGATCCGACGCTCATGGACGCAGCGATCCGGGCAGTTCTCGGTGCCGCCGAGCCAGAGACCTTGCCCAGGTCCTATCGCAGCCGCCCGGAGCTCGTGCGGCTGGCCTCCGACGTGTTCAGCCGCGCCTTCCCGTCCCAAGGCATTCCCGCCGAGCGGTGTGTGTTGGAGCCTGCAGCGCTGACCGAGGTGCCGGACCTTGGCGCGGTCGTTGAGCGCTGGAACCTGGGGAGCACCAACGAGGGGAACGACGCGAAGTGCGTGGCTTCCGGGGTACAGCAGCTCCTCGCCGATCCCGCTACGCGGGTGCGTGACGGAGATCACGGCTCCCGAGCGGCTCGGCCTGGGGACATTGCGGTCCTGTGTCGCAAGCACGTCGAGTGTGGCGCCGTCGCCAATGAGCTGGAAGCGCTCGGTATCCGGGCTGCGCTTCCGCGAGCTGGGCTCCTGCAAACCGCCGAGGGCGTCGCCGCGTGCGCCGCCCTCCGGTTGTTCGTCGATGCTCGCGATGCGCTCGCCAAGACCGAGCTGTCGCGCTTGATCGAGGGCGATGGTGATCTCAACGCGTGGCTCTCGCGAGTTGTCGCAGAGCCCTACGCCCAGGGTCTCAACGACCTCGCGGTGGTCGCGTCCGTGGTGGCCGCGCGGGAGGCAGCACCGGCAGCCGGCGCGCTTCAGGGCTACGACCTTGCTGTTCAGGCAGGGGGTATCGCCGAACTGTGCCGCCGCTGGGGCGATGCAGACGCTCGCCTCGCGAACCTCGACCGCCTCCGCGCTCACGTGCTCGCCTACATCTCCGGCGCAGAGGCGAGCGGCGCCGCTGCGACTCCTGCGGGGCTCGTCGCGTGGCTGTACAAGCTCGCCGACGACGAGGCAGACTCGCAGGCAGTGCGGCAGGGGTCCGACGCGGTCGTGGTCAGCACCTGGCACGCGTCCAAGGGTCTCGAGTGGCCCATCGTCGTTCTCAGCAGCCTGAACGCGGAGTTCAAGGCCACCGAGCTCGGGGTTCGTACCGCCAGCGACACCCCAAACGACGCCTTCGACTTCGCGAACCCTTTGAAGGGGCGGTGGGTCCGGTTCTGGGCTCAACCCTACGCGGCGAACAACACTGACACCGAGTTCCACAGGAACCTCGCCGTTCATCCGCTCACGATCGCGGCCGAAGCCCGCGAAGCCCGCCAAGAGCTACGTCTTCTGTACGTCGGGTGGACGCGTGCTCGGGACCGGGTCGTGTTCGCGGCGCGATCGGGGAAGCTCATGAACGGCTGTCTGAAGTTGCTACGGGAGGGCGGAAACGCCCTGGTTTGCGAGCCCGCGCCCGGCATCACGTGGGCGGGCCGTAAACTCGATGCCCTGGTTCGGACTCCGTCGCCCGGTCTGCCTACGGCTCGGCCGGTCGTACCTGGTCTCGGGTTTGATCCGGCCGGTCCTCGCGAGTACCCGAAGGCGTTCGTCAAGCCCTCGGACCTGGACGCGAAGGGCGTGGCCGCGGCGCACGAGCAGCTGGGCGTGCACCTCAAGCTCACGGCCGATGTGCCTGACGCCGATCGGGGAGACGCGATCCACGGGTTCCTGGCCGCAGACCGTCCGGGGCTGGATCCTGCTGCTCGTGTCGGGCTCGCGGCCGGGCTGCTGACGCGATGGGGGGTGGACGTCGCGCTTGCCCCGGCGGACCTGATCGAAGCGTCAAACCGGCTGGTGGCGTGGGTGGACCGGCGTTGGCCGGGTGCAAAGTGGTGCAGGGAGTGGGCGGTGGCTCACCCGCGGGCGGACGGGAGCCAGGTGCGGGGGTTCGCGGACCTCGTGCTGGACACGGCCGATGGGTTCGTGGTCATCGACCACAAGAGCCGGCCGGGTGGGCTGCCGAACCTGCTGGAGGAGGCTGCAGGGCATGCCGGGCAGCTTGGGGCTTACGCAGGGGCGATCGGGGCGGCGACGGGGCGGCCGGTGATCGGGGGGTTCATTTACTTTGCGGTGGCGGGGTGGGTAGTGGAGGTGGGTGCGGCAGCGAGTGGGACGAGAGCGCCTGACCGACCTCTCTGAGATAGGCTTGCCAAGCTGCCGGAGACAGGGTGTCGTTGTGCGAAGGGAACGGCAGCCCGACACGGAGCAGGTGCGCCGGCCCCTGCTCCGTGTGGACGGGGCCCCTTGAGGCTGGCTTCAGATGCACCGGATCCGGCGCGCGGGCCCCGCCCGCTAGCGTCGGGAGCGGGAAGACGAGCGCCACGGTGTCGGGGGCCGGCGTCTCGGTCTCGAGAGACCACGGGCTCCGCTCGCAGAGCATTGAGTAGGCGAAGGTTTGGTACTGGTCGCTCGCGTCGACGCAGCGGCCCTTCCCGGGCATGGCCTTGTACTTTGCGTCAACAACAACGGTGCGGGGTTGTTTCTCCGCCGGCCGGGGCACCGAGACTATGAAGTCCGGGCGCTTCGACGCGCCAACGCCAATCCAGACGTCCAGCGGCTTGTCCTTCGACTGCTCGTCCCGCCAGGCCCAGTGGTCCTCCAGTGCCTGGAATACGACGTCCTCCCAAAACTTGCTCGTATCGAACCAGAACTGCGCGGCCTCCTCACCGTCCCCGGCAGTGCCGGCCTTTGGGGGCTCGACGCGTAGGATCTGCCGCGCCAGCTCCACCGGCCGCTCCCATTCCTTTTGCGCGCGTGTCAGGCGGATGCGGCCCGCTTGGTTCGCCGCGACGGGAAGCGGCAATGCGGAGATCGATTGGAGCATCCGTCGCACTTGTGTCGCTTTTTTCGCCAGATCAGCGGCGACATTCCAGTTCGAGAGCCCGAACATCGCCGCGATCGCTCCGCTGGCAACGTGCTCCAGCGCGGTCACCAGCACCCGAAAGAGCGGTGTGGCCTCCGTGAACTCGTCGCGCGCGCACTCGATCCACGGGGTGCCCATCGCGGCCTGCTGGATCATCCCCCGCATCGTAGGGCGCCCACGCACGACGCAGGATGTCTCGACGACCGGGACATAACCACGTCGAACTTTCCGCAGCCGGGCCTCCATCTGCTCAACGAACAACCACTGAGAGAGCAGGGCGAGTGGATCATGAAGGGCTCGCCGGTCACCATGCTCGCCGATGGCTCCGCCGGAACCCGCCTCGGCGTCCGCCTCGTGGGTCCAAAGGTTTGTCGAGCGGCGACATCGGGAAGCGAGGTGGATGAGTGAAATCAAGCCCCTGCCGACCTCCGCCGCGCTGTTGACCTCCGGACGCGCCAGGCTCCCACCGGGCACTGTGTCGGACGCAGGAAGCTCAAAGTCGGCGGGTGCGTTGTCACCCTTTCCGGGCGAAAAATTCACCAATTCATTGAGGACGGCGTCCTCGTCGGAATCGTCCGAGTCCGAATCGTCCGTGTCCGGATCGTCGGCATACTTGGGCAGCCGGCTCGGTCTGGGCCCCCCCCTTGCCCTTGCCTCTCGCGCCTTTTTGGCCGCCACCCGCACGGACTCGTTGATAGAGCCTTGGACGGTCGTTGTGAGGAAATCGGCAAACGTCTTGGAAACCTTCAGGGCAACCCGATCCACCTCGTACAGGACTAGCACATGACGCCCGCCCTCTCCGAGGTCAACGACTGGCCTGGCGGGTGCCGCTGACGACTTCCAAGCTTTAGGGTGCACAAGCACCGTAATGCTGCAGCCCCCGAGCGCATAGTGAAACAGGCCACTACGATGACCGCGAGGGCTCGGCGTGACGAGGACGTAGGGCATCAGACTGCGAGGACGATTATTGGGACCCGCAACAGGCCGGACCCGTTCAGGCGCCAGGTAAGGGCCCACTTCCACTCGGTCAACGCACTGTCGCCCAGGTCCAACTCCGGAATTGAGTGGCCACTTCGCGTGTCGGAACCGTCTTTCCCTGTGTCTTTGAAGACGCGGTCGAGGAGGTCGTTGGACAGCAAGGAGTCCACCAGTTGTGGAAAGATGTGCTTGTTCCAGTGGTGGGCAACAATCTTGGGTTCGTCACCGGCCTTGCATATCTCGCCATCGCCGAGGTCGCGAACAAGATCAAAGAGGTAGCTATGCCCGAGCATGGCGTCATCGCCGTGCACCTGGAGCCTCCGGTTCATGGCGACCCACGCATCCACGGACTGCGCGACCGGGTGGGTGGGCGTGCAGCCGAGCGCTTCGAGGACCCTGGCCGCCGGTGTACCGTCGGTCCTCGTTGGATCGAACCCGATCGGCCAGACTCGCTCGAACGCGAAGCGCCGTCGCAGCGCCGCATCCATCGGTGCTATCGACCGATCCGTGGTGTTCATCGTGCCGATCACATAGACATTGGCGGGAACAAAGAAGAGGCGGCCGCTGTAGGGCAGGGTGACGACCTGAGCTTCGCCGATGTCCCAGTATCCTTGGCCGTCCTGGGTCGGATCTGATGGATCCGACGCGGTCGATCGCCACCGAGCCCGCTTTGAGCCCTCGATGGTGGTAAGCAGGTCACCCATGACCTTTGGGATGTTGCATCTGTTGAGCTCGTCGAGGAGCACTGCGAACTCGCAGCGTGGGTAATGTGCCGCTTCAATGCAAACAGAGACGAAGAACCCGTCGTGCAACGAGAATGCTTGCGCGAGGTCGGGCAGCTTGTCACTGTTGCGGAAGAAGAAGTGACGCCGGTCCGGGCCTGCGTTCGGTCCATCGGTCACCGCGGGGCGCACCGCTGGATCGGGAACGAAGTGCGCGGTTCTCGGGCTCCACTCCGGCGAATCGAAGCGCGGTATGGGCTGTTCAAACGGACCAGGCCGCAGCCCCTCCACAAAGTCCTCGTACGCGGTCGCGGGATGCATGGTCATTGCGAAGCGGCCGGTTCCCTCCCCGCGGATCAGACCGCCGGGGCTGGCGGCCCCGTCCAGGCATTTGAGTCGATAGGTTTTGCCGGTTCCCGGAACGCCTTCAAGCACCATGCAGTACGGTTCAACTCTCCAGGCCAGGGCCTGACGAACTGAGAGCCTGCCGCTGATCTTCGCGAGGATCAAGTTGGCTCGATCCAAACTGATGCCCTCCGCGGTAATTCGGCAAGTACTTTTGGCCTCCTTCCCGGCTCGTCGCATTGCATGCTCCAGCTCGGTGGCGGCCGCGACCGGATTGGTTGCGAGCCCGGTCTGGACCCAAGGGATCCGGACCTCGGGCTTGTTCTCTGCCGCGTAGGCCAACTCCAGTTTGAAGCTGTGCAGGGCGGCCAGCAGCCTCGCAATGCCGGTGATCCGCGACTCGTTGAATCCAACGGAGGCAATGAGGAACGTCGGCTTCTCGCTGACCAGCTCCACCAGCACCTTGCACTGGTCAACGACCGGCGTCCAAGGTCGGGAAGTTGCGCGAGCGGAGGAGTCTGCGCGGGGTCCCGGGACTGGCCGCGACCGAGCACCGGCCGCCGCCGCTGCTCCGGGCTCATTCGCAGCGTCCAGCAGCGCTTGACGGCCGTGGAGCGCAACGGGGAGGCTTTCGGCAAAGTCGAGGATCGTCCGGCGCGTACCCGCACCCCCTGAAGGACTCTTCTCACCGACCTGCAGGATGGTGAAGTCGTTGCCAGGCAATCTGTCGCCCGGCGCAGGCGTCCATGGGGCGGAAACAGCTTCCCACTTGACCTTCTTGAGGTTCGGATGAGATTCCATTTTTTTTGGTCCCTTGCTCTTGGCGACCCCTTGCTCCACCGCTTTCCTCAGCTCATCGTCGACCTCGCCCTCGACTACGCCAATCCCGACGAACATCGCGCTCGCTTTCACTCCCTTCACTCCGCCCGTGGACCGCACGCAGATCAGGATATCGTTGGCTTCAAGCGCCTGGAAGGCCGCCTGCGCCGAGGGGGTCCAATCGCCTCCCCCCACCCCCGCGACGCCGAGACCCTCGTAAAGCGGCCAGTTCCTATTGGATTCCCCCGCCTTGTACAGAAAAACACGTGCCATCGACGACTCCTCACACGCGCGGCTATTCGTTTCCTCGCCGGGGGGCCAGCGACGAGCTGGCGTTTGCCTTGTCGCACCTCCTTGGCAGGGTCCCGCTTCGGGTGCGCCGCCTGCCGCGAGCTGCCGGCGAGGGTTGTTCACGAAGTATGAGACTAGAACCTACGGTAACTTTTCGGGTTGACCCGACCACGATGCCTGGCATCTCGATGTTCGCCCCACGCCGTGCCCGACGTCCACGACAAACGTCGCCCCCCGGAACCCCTTCGGCGGCTTCCTCGCCCCCAGCTCGCGCACCAGGAAGTCCTGGGTCGTCCCGTGCACCCCGAGGATCACGTCCCCGTGGAGCCCGCGTGTTCGCATCACCTCGGTGATTCGCTCGACAGCCCTTGTCCACCCCTCCAGGTTCGCCGGCATCGAGCCGACCGGCAGCTGCGCGACGCCCGCCCGCTCCAGCCCGTAGGTCGACAGGATCGCCTTGACGGTCTCCCGAGTCCGGAGCTTCTCGGTAAACCCCACGAGCACCGGTCGAACCCCCTGCGCCTGCAACCACGCGCCAGCCTCCAGGGCGCACGCGCGGCCCGCCTCGGTGATGGGGTTCGGCTTGATCTCGGACTTCTCGGCATGACGGACAACAACGATCTTCATGGAACCTCTTGATGGACGCACTACGATTCAGATCACCGATTCTGGAGCTTCCCCCGCAACATACCCCGGCGCCCACAGCCGCCAGCGCGCCTTCCGTCGAGGCCTCGTCAACAGCCCCCACTCCAGCTCCAGGATCCCGTCCTCGACTACGCCACGCACCGCTTCCTCAAACAGCCGCCCGTCCCCGGCCCCGTACCACCGCTCCTCCCCGACCGACCTCCGCACCATCGCCCGCAGGGTCGCGACCCCCAGGATCTCGCGGTTGAGCACATACCCGATGATCCACCGGTCGACCGACCACGCGCCAGGCGCCCCGCCGCTGCCGCAGTTCCCCGCCTCCCCTGGCACGCCGGTGCCTTGGTCCATGCCGTCCGCTCCTCTCCGCACCCAGGCGTTCCCGTTGTGCCGCAGCCGGCGACGGTGCTCGCGCTTGTACGACGCGTTCCAGAGCTGGCCGCCGATGATCCGCACCGACTTGTTGCCGATATCCTCAAGGGCCACGCTGAACCGCCGCTTCACGCCACGCCCGCGTCACTTGATCACCTCCAGCCGCGTTCGCGCCTCCACGGTCTGCCTGCACGAGCACCACCCGATCGAGCAGCCCGGCCAGTGCACCGAGAGCTTGGCCTGCCGACCGTCGCGGCGCGCAACTTCGTGGTCCTTCAGGTGGCGAAGCCAGTCGCCCCACTCGTCTATCGGGCCGGCGGCCTCCTTTCCCGAATCGCGGGCGACGAACCTCTCCCTCGTCACCACGACGACGGACCAACGGTCGAACAGGCAGATGTGCTCGCCCCACTGGACGTCGACGCGCAGGCCACGCACAGGTCGCCGAGGGAGCGGCTGCCCGCGCAGGTCCTTGGGCCACGGCTGCGGATCGCCGAGAACGAGCACCAGCCCAGAACGCTCACACATGCTTCCGCCGCACGGCCTCGATTGCCGCCCGATGAAACGCCTCATTCTCAGCGGGAGATCGCGAGGCGTCCAAGTCCCGGTAGATCCAGCGCACGCGCGTGGATCGCGGGTGGTGAGTGTCCGTCGTCACGGCGTAGCCATGGCTCTCAAGCCACGCGGTGACGCCGCACCAAACGTTGTCGGTGCAGAAACGAGGGTGCTCGTCCTCCCAGTCCAGCTCGACCTCGATGTCGATCGTTCCGAGACAGTCGGGGTGGGAGCCGAGCGAAAGGTAGCCGTTGTCGTCGTCGGGATCGTCGACGGTGACGCAGGCCGCTGCGTTGCCGAAGTCGGGTTTGAGTGCGCCCTCTCCCCACGGCAGCGCCCGGCATGCGACGCGGATCGCGCTCTTGAGAGTGCGGGGCCGTCGCAGCGGGAGGCCCAGAGCGGTCAAGCCGGTCGGGGTCACGACCGCCCCGCTGATGTGCCCGCGCCGGTCCAGGGCGCGCCACGTGTTTGGCGAGACGTGGTCGACGCGCTCGGACTGGGCGAGCAGCTCCCACAGTGCGTACCGCTGGAGCGACGAGAGCGTCGGCATCGCCGGGGCCTTGGATTGGCTACGCATCGCCCACCCCACCAAAATCGGGAACGGGCTCGGAGCCGTCGGTCTCCTCCTCGAATGCCGCAGCCTCCAACGCCCGGAGATCGAGGTTCATCCCGCTCGCCGCGGCCCGCGACGCTGCCCGCACCACGGCATTCCGGATCAGCCCGCCCGTCAACCGGTACCGATGAGCCAACCCCCGCAGGTCCAACTCCCGGCCTCCCGTCGCAGTGCTCGGAGCGAGCGATCGCCAGATCGCCAGTCGCCCCGCAGCGTCGGGAACCGGGAACTCCACCTTCCACCCGATCCGCCGACCGAGCGCCTTGTCCAACACGTCGGGCCGGTTCGTACACAGGATCACCACGCCTTCATGTCGGTCCAACAGGTCGAGCAACGTGTTGACGAGCGAGTCGTCGTGTCGGCTCGCGCGGGCCTGTCCGCGCTGCATGAGCAGGCTGTCGATCTCGTCGAGCAGGAGGACGGCCTCGTCCTTCGCGGCTTCAGCGAACAGCCGGGCAAGGGTGCGCTCGGCCTCGCCGACCCACTTGGACAACACCGAGGGCAACGTGACCCGGCACAGCGGGCGACCCAACTCTCCGGCGATGGCCTCGGCGCAGAACGTCTTGCCGGTTCCGGGCTCGCCGTGGAACAGCGCGACGATGCCTCGCCCGCCCGTCTGTCGCGCAGCGATGCCCCAGCGCTCGAACACCGTGCGTCGGGTGCTGGCCGCCGCGACGATCTCCTCCACGAGCCGCTTTTCGCGCGTCGGGAGGCTGACGTCCGCGAGGGTGGAGAGCGGCGCCTGGTGCGACGGGCCGTCCTCGGACGATGCCGGTCGACGCGCCTGGTCCCGGGCGGCCCGGTCGAGTTGGGACTGGGTCAGCACGGGGTCCACACCGCGGCTCGCTCCATCCGCGACAGACGCAGCGATCGCGTTGAGCACGGCGTTTTTGATGTACCCGCCGGCGATGTCGTGGCGACGCGCGAGGGCCTGGATGTCGATGCCGGGAGCCAACACAGCGCGCGGTGGGATGAGCATGCGCCAGATGCGCTCGCGGGCGATGCCGTCGGGCCGCGGGAAGTCGACGCGGACCAACACACGGCGGTCGAGCGCCTGATCGAGCTTGTCAGCGAGGTTGGTGGCAAGGACGGCGACGCCCTCGAAGCGCTCCAGCTCGGTGAGGAGCAGCGTCATCAGCTCGTTCCCGTTGCGACGGGAGGCGAACAAGGCCTCGCACTCATCAAAGAATAGCAGGGCGTTGTGGAGACGCGCCTCGCGGAACAGGCCGGGGAGGAACCGGGCGGCGTCGGAATGCCCGACGAAGGTGGGGATGTCCACGTTCAACACCCGCTTTCCAAGGCGGTCGGCGATGGCGTGCGCGGTGGACGTCTTGCCGGTGCCCGGCGGACCCGTGAACAGGAAAAGCGAGCCGCGGCCGTACCTTACGACCTCGTTGACGCCCCAGGCCCCCCAGGTCGTGGCCAGCGCGGTCTGGTGGTCGACGACGGCGAGAATGCGCGCGAGGTCCGATGGCGGGAGGACGACGCTCTCGAACGAGGCGTTCGGGGCCTCCAGCACGGAGAAGCTCTCGAACTCCTGCGCGAGCCCGTCGCTGCCGAGGATGAGCTCGAGCCCGCGCCCCGTGATGCTCACCGTCGCGTCGAGCAGCTGCTCAGGGCCTTCGTAGCGGGAGTTCATGCTCAGCTGGGCGAGGTCCTGGGCGAACAGCGCGCCGCCCGGCCGGAACAGCGCTCGTTTGGCAACACGCTCCGGCAGGGACAGCTCGGCAAAGTTGAACAGCAACTCCACGGAGCAGGAGTTCTCGCTCTCCAGCTCGTCCAGCATCTGCCCGAAGCGCTTCTGCAGCGCGATCCCGGCGGAGAGCAGGAGCGCCCAACGCTCGATGTCGGACAGCCCGAAGATGGCCTCCACGGCGTCGAGGCCGACGGGCTCGTAGTTCTCGGCGGTGATCGGCGCCATCGCGTCGAAGGCGACGCGCAGGGCGTGCTCGCGCTTCTTGAGCACCGCGACGGGGGGCGACTTCTCGGGCTCCTCGCGGTTGCGGTAGCGGCGGGCGCCCTGGCCAGCGTCGCGCAGCTCGCGACCGAGCCGACGGATGCGGGCT
Organism: uncultured Pseudomonadota bacterium; assembly: GCA_903844155.1. Taxonomy (GTDB): domain Bacteria; phylum Myxococcota_A; class UBA796; order UBA796; family SXON01; genus CAIUMM01. The sequence goes on from CAIMSU010000249.1 coordinate 20,580, forward strand.
TCGGCCCAGGCGAGTTCGGCCTGGAGCAGGGTGAGAGGAGTGACGGGGGTGATGGGACGGGAGGCGGTCATGGAGATCCTTGGGGGTGATGGCGTTACGTTGAGAAACGATCTGGAGAAACCGAAAATCAGAGGAAAATTCTGGTGGGGCGACGAAAATAGGAGGCGGACGGCGTGTCAATTCTCGATGTCCGGCTCACCAGCAGGGCGGGGGATCGCCTGACGGAGCATCTCGTTGACGACCATCAGGGGCAGGTCCACAGGGGAGTGGATCGCGGGGTCGAAGGGCACGGCGGGTCCAGCGCGCTGCAAAGTGAAGCTAGCACCGCCCCGAAACGTGAAGGTGATGGGGCCTCGGCTCCGCGCCCAGCCTGGGCTGCCGCTTGACGTGCCGGGCGGCAGGGGTGCGAAGATCCGCGCATGCTGCGCCGCGATGCGCTCGCGGCGCTTCTTGCGGCGGGCTTTGCTCTCGTGTCTGCGGCTCATGGGGGGCCTGGGGGTGAGAGGGTTACGGTCAAAACGAATCTGGGAAACCGAGAGTGAGGAGAATTGCGCGTGGAGCCGATCAGTTGTCGGGCTCGGGCTCCGTTGGGGCGCGAGGACACGCCTGTCGCAGCATCTCGTCGACCACCATGAGGGGCAGGTCCCTGGGCAAGTCCGTGGTGGCGTCGAAGTGCACCATGGGTCCAACGGGCACGAATCGGAGCTTGAGGCCCCCCCGCGCAATGTACGAGAAGTCCCGCCGCTCCCTCATTGTTCCGGAGGTTCGAAGGTACTCCGCCCGGTCGGCCTGGCGCACCCGGCGGGCTTCTCGTCTGGCTTTGCTGGCGTGTCTGCGGCTCATGGAGTTCCTTGGGGTGAACGGGTTACGTTCGGGAGCAACGTTGAGGAACCAAGGGAGGAATTCTGGCGTGGCGCGGCTACGATTCAGAGGGGCGATTCTGGACCGGGAAAGTGCACTACGCGCGAGGGGGTGGGACCTGAACCTCTCGCACGATCATTTTCTCGGCGAGGGCGGCGGGAGGGATACGGTGTCCGGCCCAAGGAGTCCGTGTTGAACAGGTCAGATCTTCCACCGCTCGACGGCGAGTTTCTGCGCATCATCGCCACCCGTGTCCTCGGTGAAGCCGTCGAGGAACCGACCCTCAAGGACGACCCCAAGATGGCGGCCGCGGTCGCGGCCGTAGCGGCGCTGACCGAGCTCTACCGGTACTGCGAGGAGCCCAAGCAGGCGGCGTGGCGCCACGCCGATGCGATCCTCGGCCCCTGGGAGACCAACGGCGAAGGCACGGACATCTGGATGGCGTTCCTGGCCGCCGTGCGGGACCTTTACGACCTGAAGGTGGGTGAGTTCAAGTCGCTGCTCGTGACCATCCGGGATCGGGGCCTGGCGTCGTAGCCAGGGGCGCCGGCCGACCCCGCGAGATCGCGGTCTGCCGACGCGGTGGACCCCGAATATGTCAGCCGCATATCAAGACATATTCGGATTATTTGTCGCGAATCATTGCTGCCAGCCGCGCCCCGGGGCCGAGAATGTGGTGCCAGCCTCGCCGCCAGCTTCAGCGCGCCAGCCTCGCCGGTCGCGGTTTCCCCGCCTCACGACAGCTCGCCAAGGGCCCCGGTCAGCCAGCTCGCCAGCTCGGCAACGGAGCGCAGCTCCGTCCGGTCGGCGGTCCCCGCGGTGACGGACACGGCGCATGCGGCGATGTCCACGCTTGTCGGTGAGAACCGCGCGGTCGCCCGAACATCGGCACGCCGCCATGCCAACTCCAGCCCGCCGTCGGGGAGCGCAAAGATGTGGGGCCGGTCCACACCCGCCAGCTCGATGATTCGCCAGATGCGATCGCCGATCACGGCGAGCAGGGCGGGGTCGGGAGCGGCGCTGGCGCCCTCGGCTTCCGGAAGCCAGCCGCCCCGAAGATCGCGCAGTGCTTGCAGCCGTGCGGTGACGGGAGGCCCGGCGATGATCTGAACGGCGGTCGCGTCGCCGAGGACTCGGCCGTCGGCGGTCCACAGGGCCGCCCCGGTGAGTCGGATCAACGTATCGGCGTTGAGCCGGAGCGCGTCGATACAGGCCTCCTGAGCGCGGGCACGATGTGGACGATCTTCTCGGCTCCACCCTCGTGCTGGTGGATCGCGACGTGGTGAGGGGAGTCGTCGATGCGATGCAGGCGACCGACGAGGTTGTAGGGCTCGTCGCTTGCGTTGAGCGCGCCGCCCGCCTTCCTCTCCGCGCAGCGCGCGACACGGCCTCGCCTCAATCGACCCGCTTCGAGAGGGCGTCATCGCTGATCCGCCGGGCGTACTTCTCTGTCCGCTTCTCGCTTCGGAGCCGCCTGGCATCCAGCCTGGCGGGCGACGGGACCCAGCCATCCGGGATCGACACCCCAACGAGAGGATCCCGCCATGGGATCGGCGGCACCGACCAGAGCGAGACTCCCCCTTCGGTTGTGGGCGGCGGGGGTCGGGCTTGGCGGGTGGGCACGAGTACAATGTATCGCCGCTTCGCCATCGTCCCCTACCCCCTACGGCCCGATGCGTAAGCCGAGTGCCGCCGCCAGCTTCAGATCCACCTCCGCCATGGACCGACTTCAGCTTCCCGAGGCGACTCGGTTGCGGGAATCGCTCGCGGGCCACCCGGACCTGCTCAGCGTCCAGCCGGTCCAACGCCACGAGCTTCCGGATCACCGAAGCGGCCGAGTCGTCGCGATGCTCGAAGAAGTCTTCAGCTCGCTCGCACGCCAGCGCTCCTGACGCGAGACGCGCGATGTCCGCGTCGACGGGATGAGCGAGCGCACGACCGTCGCGGGGTCGGGCATCGTCGACCAGACCGCCCACATCGCTTCAGCGGGCGTCGTCTCGGAGGCGGGATCGCGCATAGGGGAGGTCACTCCTTTTGCATTCATGGGGGTGCTCGGCTCCGTGAGACTTCGCGTTCCGGGTCGGTCAAACCCCGCCCAGGTACACGGCGCCGATGTCGAAGGCGTCCTCCGGCGTCCCCTGAAAGGTGCCATCGTGGAACACGCACGGCTCGTAGCGCTCGTTGCTGTAGGTGTAGAAGGCGAGCGACCACCGCTCCATATCGCTGAAGTAGCGCAGGCGAACGAGATGGAATTCGCTGGGCGGGGAGCCCGCGATCGCGTCGATGTAGCAGAGCGCACCCCGAAACCGGACCTCGATGCTCTCGAACTGGCCAGCATACTTGGCCGCCGCGTGGGCGAGGATGCGGGAGCGAACCCGCTCCTGCGCGTTGGTCGGAATCTTGATCCCGCCGGCGTGGGGGTTGTAGTAGTAGGGCATCGGTGTCTCCTCAGGTGCGGCTAACCGCCCGTCCACAAGCCTCAAGGATCACCCCTTCTTCAGACTTCTGGACGCCCCCCCTACTTCCGGCGAGCTCCGGCCAACGCGACCTGCAACGACGGCCCGAGCGCCTTGCTCGGCACGCCCTCCGCCCTCGCGATCGTCCCCTGCGTGACCTGCCACTCGCTCGCGAGCTGGGTTTGCGTCAGCCCGCGCCCCTTGCGGTAGGCGAGCACATCCCCGCCGGTGAGCTCGGCGACGGCAACGCTGCTCGGAGCTGCGGCCCTCACCACCGGCGAGGTCAGCACCCGGAGCGCGTCCCGAGTCGCCGTCCCTGCCTCCGGCTGGGCCCGAAGCGGTGACTGCGCAGCTCGCGCCGGCTCCGGCGGCCGCGTCGGGCCCGGGTCCTGGGGCGCGTGCTGCTCGGGCCGGGCCGCATCAAGGCGCGGGCTTGGCTGCCGGGCAGACTGCGCCGCGGCCCTCGCCCTCGCTTCGACCTCGCCCAACCTGCGCTCCTCGGCCTCCCGCCGTGCGGTCGCTTCCTCAGCCCGCCGCTCCTCGTCGATCCGCCGTTTCCGGGCAGCGTTCGTCGCGGCCTCGTCCTCGGCGAGCTCCGCGGCCCGGCGTTTGGCCCTGGCGTCGGCGGCCGCGTTTCGATCTGCGAGCTCCTTCGCCGCAGTGTCGCGGGCGTCGGCGTCATTCTGGCGTTGCTGCGCCTCGCGTCGGCGCTTGCTCGCCGCGAGGCGATCGGCCTCCTCCCTCTCCTGGAACTCGCGCACCAGTCGGGCCTGTCCCGCGGCTTCCTTCTGCGCCGCTCGCTGGTTCGACGCGTCCTCGGCGGCCTCGAACAGCCGCCGGTCCCGGCGACGGCAGCGATCGGCGTCCTCCTGCGCGGCTTGCGCCAGCTCGGCGAGGGCGATCATGGCGTCCCCATCGTCCGCGTCCGCGGCTTCGCCCAACAGTGTCCAAGCGGCTTCCTCAAAATCGTCGGCGTCGGTGTGCATGGTGGTGACCTCCCCCCAAAGGTAAGCACGGATGAGCAATTGTCAGTATGATTCTGGCTACTTGGAGTGTTTTACTGCGCTCGGTTTGACGTCTTCCGCTCGCTGATCTCCTCGACCGGCATCGGCCCCCACCGGGCCTGGAAGCCGATGTAGTCCCCCTGGGCGGTCGACTCGATGCTCGGCTACCAGGCTGACAAGCAGCTTCCTGGGGGCTGCTCGGACTGTCGCGCGGTGACCGCTAAATTCCGTCTGTCCTACGTTGGTTTGCGCGGGCCCGGCCAACTTCGCGACCGGTGAGTAATAAGTCCCCACGTGTCGTCGTAGCGATCGTACACAGTTTCGGCAACGGTGAAGGTCGCTTTGAAGTCCTCCACGATGCCGATCTGGTCCCAGCCCCAGGCGCGCTCGTCGCCGAGAATGAAGGCTCCGCCTCCGGACGGACTGGCGATGCAAGCGTCGACCAGCTGGCGACGAACCTCCGGGTCCACATCGGCGAACTCCAGCCGGTCCCCCTCCATGGGGAAATCCAGCTTCTTCGCCAGTGACAAGACGGACTCCGCCCGTGCAGCGTGGAGCATCCAGAGCAGCAAGCCGTCCTCCATGATCGTGTCGGGCCGGGCTGGAATCCAGACCCGCTCGGGCTTCTTGGATTTGCCGCTGAGGGACAGCGCCCAGCCGGGCCTGTCGTTGCCGCCGCAAGCGAGGCGCGGCCCGTCGGTGCCAAGCACGGTGATCAGGAGAATGCCGTCCGCCATCAAGTGCCTCGTCGGTGCGATGTAGGAGTAACCCCTGTAATGCCCGCGCTCGTGATGTAGGCGCACGCCTCCACCGCGCCGCCGGGCAAGACCATCCCGATTTCGAGGGTCGCGCCCCGCTGGAGCGTCCCGGCGTCATCGTGTTCGCGCCAGGAGAGGATGACAGCGGCGGAGTTGCCACCCCGCGCGTTCGCGTAGGCCAGCCGCCACTCGCGCTCACACCAGATGTCGACACCCGTTTGGGTCACCGTGTGTTCGCGCACCGCTGCCGCGAAAGCCTCAGCCTCCGAGTCGAGCACGATGCCCGCCAGGCGGTCGGCGACCTCCCTGAACGCGGGGGGCAGCGCTGCCACGCCGATCGGGCGCCATGCGCTCTTTTCCACATCCGACTCGATGGGGTGCCCGAACTCGTCCTCCTCGTACGCCACCTCCGCGCTTCTTTCCGGACGATCGAGGTCGACATGGTCGCCCCCGTGCGTCTCTGCCGGCGCCGCGGCCCGCGCTCGGGCCGCGAGGCGTTCGACGTCGCCCCGCTCGGCCGCGGCCGGGCACGTGAAGCTCGCGGTTGTCCGCACCACACGGGGAAACTCGTGCGACGCCCGCTCCATGCCGTCGATCGCGGCGACGAGGGTCTCCCGCTCCGTCGGCGTCGGGTTGCGCGCGTGGTGCGCGATGACCGCGTCCACCGCCGCGGGGGCATCCCACCCCCACCCGGAGATGAGCCAAGCCAACGCTGCAGCGTGCGGGGTGACCGCGATGGGGTCGCTGGAGTGTGTCCAGGAGATGCGATCCTCAGGTACGGGGCCGTCGGCCACGTAGACGTCCTGACCGCGCCAGTGGATGTTCCCGACGGCGTCCGGGGAAGGCAGCGGGCGGGGTTCGGCGCCCGCTGCGGCAACCTCGGCGCGAAGCCGCCGGAATGCGTCGGCGGTGGGATCACTCGTAGGTCGCACATGCCGCGCGCGCCAGGACCCGCACGGGATGAGCCTGCCGACGCCCTCCGGTCCGGCCCACAGCCAAGCCCAGGCCGGAACCGGTTCACACATCGGGACATCCACCTCGACGAAGCCGCGCTCGAACAGAGAGCCCCTGACGCCCCACCCACGGAACCCCTCCACCTCGTCGAGCCTCGCGAAAGTGCGATCCACATCGCCGAGTTCGACGAGCTCGCCCTGCACCCAGCCGTCTCCGCGCATCAACCCCGGGTAGGAGCCGAGGTCGAGCAAGCGCCCCCGGGCGCGGGCTGGCCTCACGACCGCCCCGCGCACGAGCGCGTCCCGGCACTCACCGCGGAGTAGGGTCCCGTACACGAAGAGAGGTCGAGTCTGTGAGACGGCACCGGCGGCCGCGAGGTCGAGCGGCCTCGGATCGAACCCGAGGCACCGATAGGCGCCCCGCACAAGATCGAGGTACTCGGGCGAGGGCGGAACGAACGGCTCAGGCGAAACGACGACGTAGATGAAAGCGAACTCGCGAGAGCCGTCGTCGAGCAGGACCACCACCCGTACGCGGCGGTAGGCACCGGAGCGTACACCCTCCTGAGTGTCGAGCACATCGAGGTTGTCAACGTCGTAGAGCACCCCTCGAACGGCGGAGCCCAGCGCGTGCAGCACGTCGAGCACGCCGCCTTTCCAGTTCACCGACCGGCGCGTGAAAGCGAGGCGGTGGTCCGGCAGCGATGCCACTGCCACGTGGCGAAGGCCGGCCTTCGAGCGGGAGGGATTGAGATTAGAACCGTAGGCGAAATACCGCATGGGGAGCTCCGTTGTGCCTCCCAAATGTCACCCGCCGATTGTGACCGGGTTGTGACGTCCTCGCAGCCAGTGCTCGTGGACTGCCCCGTGGATGTTCAGGCCTGGTCCCAGCGTGATCCCCGCCTTCAGCGAGCCGCACAACACCTCGTCACGCGAGCGACCGGAGCATGTCGCCAGCATTTGCCGAATGCGCTTGAGCGCCGCGCGAAAGGACCCGTCAGTTGTTTTCGCCCCGACGGCCCGGAGCAGCTCCCGATCCCTGTGACGCACCCCGTCCAGTGCCGCGACAAGCACCCGAGCATCACCTGGGGCGACGGGCTCCCATCCCACCGACCGCGTCCACCTCTTCGCGTCGGCCGCGACCCTCGGGACGCGGAACAGCAGTATGTCGTCGCCTCGGTCGGCGAGCCCGTCGAGTTCCTCGGTGGCGAAGGCCCAGGTCACCCTACGCTGCGGGAGCGAGGGATCCGGCCCGAGCAGGATGGCATGCTCGCCGCGGTCGAACGGCTCCACGCCGGCGCCGAACCCTTCCAGGTCGGCGTAGGCGCCCCCCAGGAAGAGGGTCGCCAGCTCCAGTAGGTTGAAGGCTGAGGTCTGCACGGGCACCTCGCGTAGCAGCTGGTCCTCCGTGTACGGGCCCCGCCGCTCGGCGCAGGCCAACAGGCGCGCCTGCTTCGTCGCGAGCGCGAGTTTCTCGTCGATCGCCGCCCGATTCCCTGGCCCGACCACCGCCCGCAGGCGCGCGAGCGCTGCCAACCGATACACCGCTGCCCGCGGCGCGAGCGTCGGCGACAACATCGCCAGGGCGAGCATCTCTTCTACGGCAGCGAGCTCCTCGGCGGAACGTGCTGAACGGAAGCGCAGCAGGGCGAGGCGGTAGCGGACGAGCGCCACCGCCGGCGTGCTGCACTCGGCTGGCGTCGTGGCCAGCGACAGCGCGCCCTCGAGGATCTCAACGGCCTGCGTGCCTGCCCCAGCCGTGAGCTTTTCGGACACGGCCCGATCGAGCAGATCGAGGACCTGCAAGCGGCGGTGGTCGGCGTCTGCGGCGTTCATACCTCCACTCCTATCGCCCCGTCGCCGAGGACGGGCGCGCTTGCCAGCCGCGGGGCTGCCGTGCCGGCGCACCGCGGACGCGCTTTCCAGCTTTGGCGGCCCGGGATGTTGAACGGTCCCAGCTGAGGCACCGCCCAGCTTGGGCCCTACGGACGGTTTCGTCGTCCGGCGCCGTGAGCGCCTCAGCCGGGATCTCGGAACGAGGGTGACGAGGCGTTTTAGGGAGCTATTTTGCGGGCCGTGTGCGTTTTTTGACCTGAAACCCTGCGTGACAGGCCGTCTGGAAGGGGCCGCCGTGCTGCACCCGTCGGTCAGTCGCAGCGCCACACCGCCTGCGCGTACGTCCCGGACAGCTGCCCGGAGCGGTCACGGTGCTGCGTTTCTTGATGCCACCTGTTTCGATTCAACAGAAACGTGACGTGTTAAGAAACGGCCGTCTGCCGCGAGGGGTAGCCGCGCTCCCGCGGCTGCTCCCACCACGTTTCTTGACGCCTTCTGTTTCGGTGCTATAGAAACACGATGCTTTCAGAAACGGCCATCCTCCGCGAGGGGTACGACGCTCTCCAGGGGCTGCTCCCGCCGGGATGGAGCTGTTCCAGTGTCGCAGAGCGGCGAGGTTCGGACCCTCAGGTGGCCCTCCGATCACCAGACGATGTCGTCGCTGAGTTGGTTGTGGAGGCGAAACGCCGGGTACCGCTCGGGGTGATCCCGCAGGTGCGCGCCGCGCTCTCCCGGGCGGCGACCGCGACGCCCCTGCTGGTCGCAGGCTGGCTGAGCCCCCTTTCCCGAGCCGAACTGACGGCCGTGGGGATCAACTACCTCGACCTGACCGGGAACGTAGACCTCCGGCTGGACCGCCCTGGCCTCTACATCCACACGAGCGGTGCTGACCGCGACCCGGAGCCGGCGTCGTCCACCCTCGCCAGCCTGAAGGGAGCGGGGGCGGCCCGGGCGGTTCGAGCGCTCGCTGACTTCATGCCGCCCTATGGCGTGCGCCAGCTGGCGGAGGCGTCGGGTGCATCCGCGCCGGTCCTGTCGCGAGTGCTGGCACTGGTCGAGCGCGAGGGGCTCGTCACCAGAGGCACACGCGGTGCCGTTGAGACCGTCGCGTGGGCGAACGTGCTGCGCCGCTGGGGGGAGGACTACGGCTTCCAGCGGTCTCATCGGGCAGTTCCCTGCCTGGAGCCGCGCGGAATCTCGGCCCTGACCCGAAAGTTGCTGATCTCCTCAGGTTCGTGGGCAGCGACGGGAACGATGGGGGTACCGCCCGGGGTGGCCGTGGTCCCGGTGCAGCTGGCGACCGTGTATGTCGAGTCGCCCGAGCGGAGCGCCGCGGCGCTTGGACTCAAGATCGTGGAGTCTGGAGCTAACGTGGTCCTCGTGGAGCCTGCCGACGCTGGTGTGTACGCCCGGAGCTTGCGCGGCGACGATGGCATCGTCCGGTGTGCCCCGAGTCAGGTGTACGCGGACCTGCTTACCGGCCCCGGGCGAGGATCGGCCGAGGCGGCGGCGCTGATGGAATGGATGGAGGCGAACGAGAGCGCATGGAGACGGAGAGCATGAGTCTGGATCCGGAGTACATCCTGGCGCGACGGGTCCTGCTCGACGCGCTCTCCGCGCTTGGTCCCCAACGAGAGGCCGTCGTCCTCGTCGGTGCGCAGGCCATCTACCTTCAAGTCGGCGAAGCCGACCTTGCAGTCCCGGTGATGACCACGGACGGCGACCTCCCCCGGCGGGCGCCGGCTGATCGCGGCGCACAACGGCAGAAGTGGCGCGGAAGCATCTGGACTTGAGACTCCCGACATGGGCGGGCCGGCGGCTTGGCCCTCGCCTCCGTTGCGCGCGTGCCCGACGTCGTCCACGCAGCCGAGATTGGGCGGAACTCCAATCCGCTCGGCCCAATAAAATTGCCTATATTCGGTTAGTTAGCCCGTTCGATTAGGCCAGCTTTTGGTCCGATTGGGCTTTGGAATCACGCCGACGCACCGCCGGACCGAGCAGCCGAAGGGTACCAGCGCGCCGCTCGCGTCTTGCCTTCGCATCGAATGTCGGCGCCCTCACTCATCTCCCTCAACAGGGCCTTGATCTGATCATGAGTCAAGCTCGGCAGGACCTGAACAAACTCCTCCATGCGGCTGCCGGTTGAAGCGTTCGCCCGAATGTGTTTTAGGAGCAGCGCCTTGTTTGTGTCCCGGTCCAGGCCGAGTTTCCGGGTATAGGAGCCTTTTTCGCCCAGAAAGGCGTGAAATCTCTGGGAGAGGATGTACCGGGCCCCGCGCCCGCGACCGACGGCCTCCACGATCTTGCGGTCGTGCAGGTACCGGAGCGCCTCCTTCAGGGAAGGTGGCAGCGGCTGCTCCCTGTGGAGCAGATCGAGGACGAGAAAGTGCTCCGTCGAGAACGCCGCCACGTCGTTCGCACCGATCTCTTCGAGGAACCGGAGTAGGCGTGGATCGCGCACTGTTCCGGGCAGGTGAACCGCGACCTGCGTGTCGTCCGTGCCGCCGAACTCCGGCAAGGACTTCCCGTTCCGGATGCACTCCTCGTAGATGCGGTTCATCCCTTGTCCTGCGCGCTCCACGAGCCCGCATCGCTGGAAAGCGTCGGCCAGCCGCCGGTTGCGAGGAAACTGCCGAAAGAGAATGTTCTCCAGTGTGATTCCCGGCGGGAGCCCCCCTGGACTGTCCACCTCAAGCTCGCGTGGGTACTGCCGGACCCATACCGACGCTTGGCTGCGGTAGTCGCGGTGAGCCACCGCGTTCAGCACGGCCTCACGGACGGCCGCCTCGTGAAACGTGGGCACCGGGAACACGAAGAGCCCGACTTGAAAATGCTGAAGATCGTTCCGGAGGTTGATGGTGGTCCACAGCTGATCGAACCAGAGGAAGAAGCCCGCACGGAAGTCCTCGCGCTGCTGCGCGGGACCAGTCGCCCGGGAGGACCGGTATTCGAAGACGACCTCTGCGTTCGCCAAATACCGCCCGAGTGCGCCGTGGGTGCCGAACAGGATGAGCGCGGCGTGGGTGAGCCGGCCGTCCATCAGCAGTTCGGCGTCCTCAAGGAGCCGCGCATCGCTGAGCTCGGCAAGCGCGCCGTTTCCGCTCTTGCGAATCCACGCATCGCGGAACACCCGGATCGCCGCGGGGTCGAGTTCGGCCATGGTCGCGCCGGGGCATGGCGTCGCGGTGTAGTCTGGCTCCGCCTCCTCGAAGATGCGCTTGAGCATGTCCGGCGTCATCGGCTTCAGGCTTTCGCCGGCCCGCATCCAGTATGCGCCCTTGACTGCGATCGGCACGCCTCGCGGGCGACCAGGAACCTCGAACACCAGCACGCGCCCGGACGGATGGGCGACCTCAAAAACGTCGACCCGGAGGCCGAGGCGTTCGCAGAGCCCGAGCTTCACACGGTCCAGCACGTCAAAGGCCGTGCTGCCTACCACTCGGCGCGGGACGCGATCCGTCACGCCGAACAGCACCCGGCCCCCGCCTTCATTCGCCAGCGCCGCGCAGTACTGAACGAGCTCCTCAAAGTGAAAGTTCGTCCTGGCCTCCTTGAACTCAAGATGCTCGCTCTCGCGAGCGAGGAGGAGGTCGTCGATGTCGTCTGGGGTCAACACGTTGTGGGGGCTCGACTCGCAAGCCGGGTCGGCGGCGGCGGGGAGGTCCGGGAAATGGCGGCCGAAAGCGACATGCTCGAACTGTCTAACCAGCCCGACTACTCGACCCCGATCCGTTACGCGGGGCGCATGGTCCGCGTGGCCCGTCATCCGGTGACGAGATCACGGCGTCATGCGTCGCCCTGCCGATCATCGCGTCCACCTCCGCCCAGGTCGCCGCCCCCTCTGCGACCACCGGAGGGGCCCGCAGCTTGTCGCCCTCTGCGACCCCTCCGTGTAGCGCCGGGGACAGCTGCTCCGCCATCAGCACCTTGCAGCCAACCCTGAGGCGCTCACCAAAACCAGTCCCGGGTCTGCTCCCGCCGGCCTCCTCGCCGACGATCGGCTCTCAAAACTGGTTGAAACCCCCGCCGCGCCCCCGAAAACCGGCGAATGCCCCCCCCTTTCAGCCCCGACATCACTTTCAGCGGCGTCCTACAGGGCCGCCGCCCTCACCGACAGCACGCCTTTCAGCGATCCCTCTGGCACCTACAGCCCCGCACCCTCGCTCCTACAGCACCAAGCGACTCGCCAGCAGCGGCGTACAGCCCCGTGTCCGGGGTCTACACCGCCCCATCGTTCGGCACCCGTGGACCAACCACCCCGCGGCCGTCGCCAACAACCTCGGGTCCAGAGCCGCTGCACGCGCCCCAGCGTGCTTTTTCAGAAGCAGAACCGAAGCAGGCGCGGGGCTCGGTACGAGCATGCATTCCCAGGCAGCCCGTGCAACCACTCGACACTCTCTCCCAGACCCCGCCGCCCGAGCTCATGTGGCTCAGCACGATGGAGGCGGCGCGGCTGCTCCGGGTCAATCGCAAGACCCTCGATGCGCTGAGCCGGTTCGACGTGTCGGGCGGCCCCGTGGATGTCGGCCTGGGTGCGCGGAGGATGCTCCGCTGGCCAGCGCACGGCCTCGCCGAATGGCTGACATCGGCCCGTCGCGCCCGCCCGAGGAGTCTGGCGCGGGCGGAGCCCTTCACCGTCGACCCCGTCGCGCGCCCGTAGTCCTCCACCGCAACCCCGAACCAGCGTCCCAACCCCGATGTCGCCCCCCACCGCCACCCGCATCTGCACCGACGAGGCTGCTCGTGCGCTCGGCGTGTCGCGGGACACGATCGACCGGACGATCGCAGAGGCGCCGCCATGCCAACAACCTACAGCGGTCGGGCGGTTCCCAACCGCGCTTTCAGCGTCTCCGCGGTTGGATGCTGTAGGCGATTCCAGCGGTTTGTCGCGGACTTCGTCGCTATGTTCGTCGGCGAACCCGCGATCGAGTCCCCCGTCCATGTCCCCCGCCGCCCCGCTCCGCATCTGCACCGACGAGGCCGCTCGTGTGCTCGGCGTGTCGCGGGACACGATCGACCGGATGATCGCGGAGGCCCCTGCCGACCTGCCGGGCGGTCCCGTCGACATCGGCGCGCTGGCGAGCAAGAAGCACCGTTGGGTCTGGGATGCCGCTCGCCTGACCGAGTGGTGGGACGCCTACGGTCGATGGCGGGCGACCAGGCGCGTCTCGGCGACGGTCGTGCGACCGCCGACCCGTCACCCCCGGATCGCGAACGCGAAGCCCCAGAACGCCGAGGCCCCACGCGGCAAGCTGACGTTTGCCGAGATCAACCCTCCACGCGGAGGGCGATGACTTGGCCACGCTTCTGGATCGGCGGCACCTTCTTGAGCGCGGCGACCATGCGTTGCCAGTACGGCGACGAGGTCGACGTGCTCTCGGGGACGTAGGCGGCCTGCGTCGAGGTGGTCGCGTGACCGACCAGCAGGTTGACGATGACGTCGGGCACGTCCTGGTCGAGCAGTCCGACCTTGAACGCGCCGCGAAAGCTGTGGGCCGGACGAGCGTGCACGCGGCCGCCAGCGTCGTCCTCGGGCGCGCCCCACTTGGCCTCGGAGACGCCGGACAGAACCCATGCGCGGGTGAGCGGTCCGACCAGCGCGTCCTCCCGCCAGAGTCCAGGTCCCGTCTTTCGGCGGCTGTCGTTGGAGACGAAGATCGGGCCCTTCGGAGGCAGATCCCAGTTCCGCATGGCGTCGACCAGCGCCTCGTGGATTGGCACGGCCCGATGGCGAACGGCGCCTTTGGCTCCTCGCGCTCCAGCTCGCAAACGCAGGAGAGCGCGGTCCAGATCGATGTCGCTGCGATCGAGGGTGAGCGCCTGCGAGGCACGGATGCCCGTGTACCGCAGGACCGTGGCGACACGCTCGTGCCAGCCCGAGAGCTGGGCGATCATCAGGTCGCAGTCCGCCCAGGTCGGCGTGTCGGTCGCCATCACCGGCGGCGGGGTGAACACGTCCTTGCCCACGATGCGACGGGGCTTGGGCACGCCCGCGTACTCGCGATCGTCGGCCCATGCCCACAGCCGCTCGACCTCGCCAACGAAGCGATCCCGGCGCTTGATGCCCTCTGCGGTCAGTACCTTGTCGAACGCACGGAGGTTGTCCGTCGTGAGAACGGTGACCACGGCGTCGTCGCCGACGTGCCCGAGGAACTTGTTCATCATGGACATCCGGTACTTCTGCGTCGCCGGGTTCGGCCGGGCCTGTGCGTAGGCGACGGCGATGTCCCGCAGGCGGGCGACCGGGCGGTGCTGTTCCTCGAGGAACGTCTCCCCCTTCGCGTGCGAGACCTCGATGGCGCGGGCGCGCTCCTGGGCCTCGCGGAGGGTGCGGAACGAGCTCGTGCGCTCCTTGCGGTCCCGGGTCGTGGTTCCATCGGCGTTTTCGGCCGTGACGTAGTCGTCGAAGCGGACGAGGTAGCGGTCGCCGCGCTTGCTGATCTTGGGCTGCATCATGGGGAGGCTCCGGGGTCGTTGTGGTACGGACGTGGTATGACGTACCACGAGCGCCACATGAAGTCACCCGTTCAAGCCTACAGTTCGCACAAAGCCCCGTGTCATCTCGCCAACACGGGTTCAAATCCCGTTGGGATCACCACCTCGAAATAGTGACGGTTGAACGGTAAGAAAGACGAACGCCGAAACGGCTGTAGTCGTACCGAATCCCGCCCATGGTTGCAGAATCCCGCCCTTCATGGTTGCACCATGGTTGCAGGGTTGCAGAGGGGGATCGGTAGGGGGGATTACAGCGCGACCGGCCGGAGTCCGGCCCGCAGGTGGAAGGGCGGGCCCCGGCTGAGGAGCGCGAGGGCCTGGAGATCGAGCCTGCGTGGCCGATCGGCGCGCGCGCGTGCTGCGGGGCGACGTCCGGCATCTCCGCAGGACCAGGGGCCCGGACGAGCCGGGGCTGCTGCCCGGTCGCTGGGGCAAGCTCGGGCGGCCGACGGTCGCGGCCGGCGGCAGGGCGGCTGGCGTGGATGGCGGACGGCGGCAGCCCTGGGGTAGGGTCCGTGGTTGCAACCATGGTGCAACCACGGTGCGCGGGAGTCAGCGCCAGACCGGCGCCGCGTCCGGCTCCCGAGCATACAGAATGCCAGATCGCCGGTGCCGGTTTCCGAGCCGAGGGCGACCACCACCGCCCGGAACGCGACGCCGAGCCGCGTCATCGTCAAGAGACGGCTGGTAAATGACGCGAGCGAAGGCCGTCGTCCTCGGATACAAGGTGGGCCTTGTCCCACACCGTCGAAATGGACGTCGCCGCTGTCGCCGAGCGAGCGTTTGCGCTGGTCGCTGCGGGGGCGCGTACCTACTCCAGCGACGATGCACTGGCGGCGATCCTCGAGATCCCCGTCGGATACCTCGAAGACGAGTCCATCGAGTACGTCATCCCGATCTTGGTTCGTCTCGCGGGCGGCAGCCTGCGCTGGGACATCGAGCGGCGCCCGGTTGTGGCGACGAAGAGGACTGACGACGTCGGTGACACGCTTGCTGCACTGAGGCAGCTGGTGGGCGAGTTGCGCGAATTACGGGTGCGGGCGGGGACACTCGCCCGGTGGTTCCGCCGGAAGCCCACCCGGATCTTGCCCGACGACCTGACAGACGACCTGCGCGACGCGGCGCCGAACTGGGGGGTCCTGTTCACGCTACCCCCGCGCGACATCCCGCTGGATGAACTCGTGGAGATCAAGTCTGGTCCAGACGTTCCCGGCATTCCGCCTCTTGTGCGAACCGCAGATGGTCCGACCGCAGACGGGGCCCTCGCCGACCTGACCGACTTCGACACATGGCGCTCCGATGCGCAGCGAGTCCTCGTCCGATGGATGTTGGACGATCAGGGGCCAAAGGAGATGCTCGGCGTCCTGCCAACGGGCGGGGGGAAGTCCCTGACGTTCCTGCTGCCAGCCCTCGTCCGAACTCAGAACGGCCGGCGCCCTGGGCTCACCGTCGTAGTCACGCCGATCATCGCCCTGATGAACGATCAGGTGCAGCAAGCGCATGCGCGGTTTGCCGACAGGGCTCCCGACTTTGTGGTGCTGGAGAGCAACGGAACGGTCAGAGGGGCGGAGCGAACCGATCTGTTCCGGCGGCTCTTCCGCGGGGGCGTACACGTGCTGTACCTTTCCCCCGAGACGCTCCTGGACCCATGGTTCCTGAACGTGCTCATGACAGCCCCGGCGCCGCTCCAGCACTTTGTGGTCGATGAAGTGCACATGGTGGAGGAATGGGGCGAGGAGTTTCGCTGCGACTTCCAGCGACTCGGAGCAGCCCGACTGCGGCTTCTTGAAGCCCACCCGGGAATGCGGACGCTACTGCTCTCGGCGACTCTTGGCGCCGAAACGCGCAAGCTGGTGCTTGCTGCGCTCCGTTGCCCCGGTGCAGCCGTAGCGGAGCACTCGGAACATCGACCCGAGCTGTGTTTCGGCGTGCACCGCTTCGCCGACGCGGAGGAGCGGGATGACGCTCTTCTGCCCCTTTTGCGCTCCCTTCCCAGGCCGGGGATCATCTACTGCACCCGCACGGAGTCGTGCACCTGGCTGCTCGCGCTGCTGCGCGAAGCACGGATCAGGTCGTGCGCGGTCTACTTTGGAGCGACCGACCCGGTGGAGCGAAGACGGGTATTGAACGACTTCCAGGCGGGCTTGCTCGACATCATCGTCGCGACCAACGCGTTTGGGCTGGGGGTGGACAAGCCCGATGTGCGCTTCGTCCTTCACTACCAGACGCCTGGCAGCATCGAGCGCTACTGCCAGGAGGCTGGCCGTGCCGGTCGCGATGGCGCGGAGGCTCATGCGCTGCTGCTGTACGTTCAGAGCGAGGCCAACGCCGCAGCGAAGCAGGAGGCATCGAGGCTCAGCACCCAGAAAGTCGCTGGCCGCTTTCATGGGATGTGGCGGGCCCGCACGGAACTGCCCGACGGAGGCGTCCTTCTCGACCCCCGGATTGTCCCCGACTACGCTGGTGGCGGGACGGTGGAGATCGACGCCTGGCACGCCGCCTGGAATGAGGTGGCACTAAACGCGGCCGAGCGGGCGGGCGTCCTCACCGTCGAGGGGCATGTTGCCGTCAGGCTCTCTGGGGGGGTTGCCCAAGGAGACCGCCCCGAACACCCTCTTGAGGCGCGTCTGCATCGGAACGGGGACACCGATCTCGTCGAGGTTGCACGGGCGGCAGGAACGTCCTTACACGATGTTCAGGCCGCCTTCTTTCGCCTCGGCGCCGCGCGTTTGCTCGCAGCCGAGCCCGCCTACCGTGTCCTCGTTCGAGGAGTCAACCAGTCCCCGCCAGTGGAGGCCCGGATCGATGCCAACCGCGCACGGGAGCGAGCGCGCGCCCTAGCCCAAGATGTGCGCGAACGCCGCGAATTCTCACATCCAAGCCTAGACAAAACATAGGTTCCGCCTTAGTAGTTGGTTGTTGAAACCCCCACTACGAACGAGGAACCTATGGGTAGGAGTTCTACCACACGCCGCGG
>CAIMSU010000250.1 GCA_903844155.1 uncultured Pseudomonadota bacterium
CAGGACGCCGTCGAGCGTCGCGTCCACGACGACGGCATGCGCACGGTCCTCATCCTCGACGAGGCCCACGAGATGCGCCCCGACGTACTCGGCATGCTCCGTCTGTTGACCAACTTCGAGATGGACAGCCGGCTCATCCTGTCCGTGATCCTCGCTGGACAGCCGGGGCTCGGCCAGTTGCTGCGTCGGCCGGAGCTCGAGGATGTCGCCCAACGGCTCGCCTGGTACGGCTCACTCCGTGCGCTCACCCGCGACGAGCTGCGCGACTACGTCGCTCACCGCTGCACCGTCGCTGGTGCCCCCGCTACGACCTTCGACGACCGTGCTGTCGAAGCCCTGTTCGAGATGGGGAAGGGCAACCCCCGGGCCACCGACCACCTCGCCCGTCGGTCGCTCGACGCCGCCCACCAGGCCGGCCTCGACCGCGTTGGCGCGCCGCACGTCATCGCCGCGCGCGGGAGCTTGCAGCCATGAACCCGCCAGCAACCGCCGTCGATCCAAACCACGTCCTCACCGCAACACAGGAGACCCCCGCATGACCGTCGTCGTCCTCATCCCGAAGCCCCTCGGCTACTGCATCTTCGTCGGGTGGCCCCGCCAACGCCTGCGGGCGTGCATGTGTGTCATCCACCCGTCCGACCTCCAGGACGCCATCCAGTCGCTCGGCGACCCCGTCAGCGTCGTGCTCATTGGCCGACGCTGTGCGGACGCCGTCTCGGACGCGGTGCTCGAAACCGCGAACCTGGTGATCGTCCCCGAGGTCTGGCTCAGGAGCGTGCCACCCACCGCGCTCGCCGCCCGGGCCCGAATGGCCGCGCGCATCGCAAGTGCCCACCGAGCCGGGCACGTCGAGTCCCGAGAGCGGCGAGATCTCCAGATGCAACTGCCATTCTGACCGCGGCGGGATCGACCGCGCGACGGAGGCTCGCCTCGGCGAGCCGGCACCCGAAGCTCACCGCCCGATGGGGCGTGGCCGGGTGCCGTCTGGCCAGCGACTCCCGGTGTGATCGGCCCAGCGCTCGCGCGCCGGTCCGTTCACACCGCTCGCCGCTGGCTCGGGTTGGGAGCCGGATGGCGGTGGGCGAACGTGACGACTGCGGACTGCGCTGTGCCAGCGAGGGTGCAACGGAAGTGGGCGGGTGGACTGCAACGCAACAGACCCCGGATCTCCATCCCGTCAACACGCAACACGCGAAGGAACAGGTCCGCCGCCTCTCGCGCGGCCTTTGCGGTCGGAGTACGGGGGCAGGCTGCGCCCGAAGCGACGGCTCCGGACCGTCGCGTCGCTTCAGCTTCCTCGCCTTCCTGGCCGCCCGCTCCGCTTCGGTCGACGTCCGCACCCTCGGCACCACCTCCGCGCGCCATGCCGCGTTTCCGGCCAGGATCCCGCTGTAAATCACGGTCTTGGCCGGTACTCCAGCTTCATCCCGATGCGCACCATCGCGCGACCGGCTTGGCAACGCCCCGAGCCACCACGTCACTCGCGTCTCGGAAGCGGCCACCGAAGCGAAGGAGGTGCGTGAGCGGGTGTGAAAACCCCGGAACCGCGGAAAGGCGAGACCGGACCACGCGTTTCGCGCGGGGTTCCTCGCCGCGTTCCGGAAGGCTGGGTTGGTGGCCGAGGTGCGCCACTCGCTCGTCGGGCACGCTGCGGAGTCGACCGAAGCGAGACGCTACTCCGGGGTGACGGAGGCGGATCTGGGGAAGGGGATCGACGCGCGGAACGGGATTGACTGGATCGGTCCTGAGAAGCCGGGAAAGCTGGAGGCGATTCGGGAGGGACTGGCGTCGGCCGGGTGATCGCGCAGCCCTCGGCAACTCGTCACGGCGCACACCCTGCGGGACGAAGATCCGAACGAAGGATCGAGGTGAGCGGCGCGGCAAGCATCATCTACCCCGGACCCAGGGTCACAGAGCGACCGCAAGTGCGTCGACGACGGCGAGACCACGCATGAGCGCTTCACCGTCGTCACGAGCGATGGTCCAGTTGAACATGACCGGTCGCACGTCGTCCTGCATGTCAAAGTCCGGCTCGGTGAGCGAAGCGAACACCCCACGGTGAACAGCCATGAGCTGGTCGATGCGTTCCTCAGCACCGGGATCGGCTCCGTCGTCAAACCACACGCTCTGGGTGACAGCACCATGCTCACCGCTGAGATCGAGATGGACGTGGACTCCCCGCGGTAGCCTCGGCCGGCGGTGAGCCGCGAGATGCAGCCACGCGCTGACGCGCATGGCTTCGCCATTGGGGTCGAGGCTCACCCAATAGCGCCCCTCTCGCCACGGTTTGTCGTACGGCGAACCGCCCCGGACGGCAAAGCCTGCCTCGCGCAGCACCTGTAGGAGCGGGGCGATCGTCCGTTCGTATCGTCGCCTCTCAGCCCAAGCACGCAGCAGCTGGGCCGGGTTGGGCGGGTAGAGACCCCCCGAGAGGGATGCCATCGACGGCAAGTCGGTCAACCGACGAAGCGGTAGGACGACCAAAATTGCCGCGACCGTGGCGGCAGCCCACCAGAGCACCGGGGCCAACATCCCATGGTCCTCAGAGGTGTGCCGGGTTGACAAAGCGGCGTTTACGCTGGCGCAGACACCCGCAAGCCAGCGCCACGCCGGAGAATTATTGTGGGCGAGGTCGAAGGCAAGGATCCACGCGCCGAAAAGCACACAGGCAAAGATGAGCTGGAACACGCGGCGCGAGAGAATGGGGATCACGTGACTTCCAGCCAGCGCAGGATAGTGAAAAGGAAACTTGAACGGGCGATCTCCGAGGACACTCCGCCATCGTACGCGTGCCCACGCCGGTCCGCAAGCCCCCGGCGTCTGGAAAACGCGGCTCGCGAACCTGCGATCCCGCCCGCTCGCACCCTACGCCCGCGGCTCCGCCCACCGGTACAGCCGCATCCTCGACACTCTGTCCAGCAACCCTGTCGGTGACGCGATCGGGCAGTTGGACGCGGAGGCCTACGTGGACATGCTGCTCGCCGAAAGCTGCATCTCCGACGTCGTCACGGACGAAGTCAACGACGAGGCGGAGGCAATGGATGAGGCCGGCGCGGCCATCAACGTTGCGCTCAACGTCGTGCGGGATCCGGAGAGCCAGCGCGCGTGGGCGGTCGAGTGCCACCGCGAGGCGACTCGTCGCCAGATCCGGTGCCACATCCGCGATCTCAAGCGCCATATGTGCACCCTCCGGGCGGAGATTCGCGGCCTCGATGCTCTGCTCGAAGCGCGGAAAGCGGCGGCGAGCGAGTAGCTTGCCGATCACAGGTCAGGACCTTCTCGGTTGGGGTGGGAGCGGTTTCAGCGCTACCCCCCGACCAGCTCCAGCGCTGCAGGCACGGCGCAGCCCACCGGAAGGTGACGACGAGCCTCCACCCGCCGCTGAAGCCGCGGTCTGTTCAGCCCTGCTCCCCGGTCCGCGTAGGGACCAAAGCGCATCCCGCGTCCGGAGGTCCCCTGAACAGCAGCGACGCCCTTCCCCACGCATCATCCCTCGCCGAGCGAGCCGACGAGATCAACTTCCATGAGGAAAAACGCCATCGAATCATTCGGTCCATCGACCGGGAAGAGCTGGAAGCGCACCCGGGGCTCGGCGCAATCATCACAGAATTCGGGCGGCCGATCTCGCCACCGAAGGACGCCGACTACGCACTGCCCGCCCACTTTGCCCAAACCGTCGCTTCCGCTGCCCGCGCCGAACTCCCCGATCTGCTCCGTCAGCTGCGTGAGCTCCGCAGCGAGATGGTCGGGTTGACGCTCGCGCAGGCCGAGATCCTCTACAACGGCGACGAGTACACGCTCCTGCTTCGCGACGAATTCGATGCGTGGCTCAACCGGCAGCTTCACGTCCGGCTCGCCACCCGTTCCTTTCGAGACCGTCGCGACCCGTGGAGCCGGACCTGCCGCGTCCTCCAGGACCTGCAGGTGTGGGCGGAGGCGCTGATCCTCGCGCCCGGCTCCGGGCATGTGGTCGTCCTTCAACCGCTCCATCGAACGCTCGCGTGGACGCTCTGCCAAGAGCCCCTTCGGGCGCACATTGTTCGAGATGAGTGGGGTCGGATCTCCGGGTTCATCGGACTGGGTCGGGAGGCGGAGAAAGAGGCGATCCGCCTATTCGACGAGGTGGGATGGACGGAAGAGGGATGCATCCACGCCTTCGTGTCGACCTGCCCCGGCGTGGCGGCGGCGGCACCGGCAGACCCCGTAGCTGCCCGCGCGGAGCTGCGGATCATGGCCGCTGACCTCATGGAGATGCAGCCCCTCTTGGCTCGGACTTACGAACCCGAAGCCCACGTCGTTCAGGTCGGCGACGCAACCTTCGCCACCTGGACATGGGAGGTGCGGCACCAGGCGGGAAGTCTCCGGCTCGCCGATCGGGCGTCTGGCTTGGTGGAAGCAACGCACGCGGGAACCCCCACGACGCGAGTGGACCTCGGCCTGGACGGCAGGCCCCACACTCCACTGCTTCCCTGGGTCGACCTTGGCCCGGATATGGCGCGTTGGGCGCTGGGGGCGCTCCGGCCAATCCACGCCCACCTGCTCGGCCTGTGGGACGCATTGCCCCGACCGACGGTGGTCGAGCTCGTTGCGGACGACGACGTCGCCGCTGGAGAGGCGATTGCCTTGGCCTGCGAGGTGCTGGCCGCGGAAGACCGTGATGTTGAGCCCACGGTGGTGTCCGGCGCGCGCGACATAATGAGCAGCCGTCGGGTGCCCGCGGTGCGCGCCATCACGCTCTTCGCGCTGCTGGAACGTCACTTCCAATGCGAGATCAAGCACGGGAAAGGTAGCGAGTACACCGTGTACCGGCCGGGTAGCCGCATCTACACGCTCCCGGGACACAAGCGGAACACGCACTATCCGAGCTTTCTCCTCCGCCTGATGCTCCGGCGGCTCGAGATCAAGGAGGCCGACTTCTGCGCTGCAGTGAGCCGGAATTGAACCGCCCGCGGGGCTAAATCCTGCTCTGCTGCGCGTTTTTCGGTACGTCTTCTCCGGGATTCCGGAATTCGGGCAGCCTACTCCTCCCCGAACAGGATCTCGGCGATCAGCTCCTCCAAGGCGCTCGTGAACTCCTGGGGTTTGCCCGGCATGTGGAGATCCCGCAAGGCGGCGCCGCCGCGCGTGGCCAGTGCCTTGCCCATGATCTGGTGGGCGGCCGCATCGAAATCGGGGTTGAACCTGTGGCTGCGCTCCTGCGTCGACCGTGACTCCAGCACCCAGAACCGAAACGTCCCCGCCGGGGTCACCGTGACGCCCTCCCGGCGTTCTGCCCCGTGCATCCTTTGGAAATGCCACATTCCGTCCGCCTCACCGGACGCGGGGGCGTGGTGCGCCGCGCGATGGTGGGCGACGAACAGGGCGACGGCGTCATCGAGCAGCCGGATCGCGGCAGCGCGACGCTTGCCATGGAGAGCCCCGGGTAGGTCGGCCTCCCGCCAATGGAGCAGGGGTGACGCCCCAAAATGAGCGTATGTGTAGTCGTGCGGCTTGACGTAGGCCGGAACGGGGGGCGGGACGTGACGGGTCATCGCAAGGCCTTATCTGCAGGGCGCGGCCCCGGTCAAAGCCGCGGGATCGGCCCGGTCGCATCAAGACGCACTCCAGCTCGTCCGCGATGGCGTCCAACAAGTCGGCCTTCGCGTGCCGGCGCTTCTCCCGCGAGTGGTTCGCCTGCCCCGCCACCCAGCCAGCGAGGCGGTTCATGTCCCAGCGATCGCCGGTGAGCCTGATTCCGTACTTTGTGACCTTCGCGCTCGCGAGTACCTCCTCCGAGCACGGGAACGCGCGCTCCTTCAAGAGGGCGAGTCCCTCGGGCGAGACGAGGATGGAGAGCTTCCTTTCAGGCGGCATGACCCGCCGCGCCTATCCGGTCGTCGTTGCCCCCGAACCCGCTGCAACCGGGTGGTCTGGCGATGCGTCGGTCAGTTCAAGCCCATGAACTCCAACTGCGCCGCGTCGAACACCGCAGTAGCACGCTCGGCCCGAGCCTTCTGGTCGGCCTCCCGCTCGGCGTCGGTCTTGACGGCATCAGCAACGCGGCTGAGCCAGTCGTTCGGATCAGCAGGCATCGAGGTCGTACTCCGGATGAGAAGGTAGCACGGCCGTCGGGGCGTTATGTCCGGGGGATGTGGCAAACACTCGCCCGCCCTCGCGCCGTTCAAGGATCCTGCGTCGGCATCGCCCTCGTCGCCTTCGCCGTCGGCTGCGTCCCGAAGCTCCCCGGCGCCGCGGGTGATTCCCCAGCGGTCGACGCCCTTGGCGGCGACACAGCCCTCACCGACAGCACCGAGTCCGTCCCAGATGACACCGCACCCCCGGATTCCACGGTCCAAACAGACTCCGGCCCACCCTCCGATGACGCCGACGGCGACGGCTACCTGAGCATGGCTGCTGGCGGCGATGACTGCGACGACGCCGATCCCACCGTGCATCCCGGCGCGGTGGAGGTCTGCGACAACGGCAAGGACGACGACTGCGACGGCACTGCCAACGGGTGCGGCATGGGGGACGTCAGCCTCGACGATGCTGATGCGGAGTATGCGAGCCCGGATGGCTACGATGGGTGCGGTGTCAGCGTCAGCGGCGCGGGGGACTTCAACGGGGACGGGTTCGCGGACTTCGTAGCGGGTGCTGAGGGTGATGGATCAACGCCGGGGAAGGCGTACGTGGTCTTGGGGTCGGCGACGCCGACTGCGGGGTGGCTCGACGACGCGGGCGTTCGCGCAGACGGCCCGGCGGCTGGAGTCGAAGCCGGGGCCACCGTGGCGGGCGGGGCAGATGTGAACGGCGACGGGTACGACGATGTCGTTGTCGCCAGCCCGTACTACACGGCAGCTGCGATCTACCTCTGGCTGGGGTCGCCAACCCCGACGGGCGTGACTCTCGGCGAGGGGGTGGTTTGGACCCCGCCGACCAACGCGAACTACGGCTCCGAGATGGCGATGTTGGGCGACTTCAACGGGGACGGCTTTTCGGACACCCTGGTGGGGGCTTCGGACGAATACGCCACCCGATCCGGGGCGGTCTTCCTCGTACCGGGTTCCGGTTCGCCAGAGAGTGAGACCCTCGGGTCCGACACGGTGGAGTGGTCGGCCTTGCGATACGACACGGTCTCATCCGTTGCGGCCGGGGGCGATCTGGACGGCGACGGGTTCCCCGACGCCCTCGTCAGCGACAAGGTGGTCAACGCTGCCTATGTCATGTTCGGGGGCCCGTTTCCGGTGAGCTGCACGCTCGATTCTGCCGATGCGACATTCACCGGTGTCGCGGACTCCTGGGCTGGCTCCGCCGTCGGTGGCGCGGGCGATGTCAACATGGACGGCTACTCGGACTTTCTCGTCGGAGCGAGCGGCGACAACGCCCCGGACGCGGGGGAGACCTACCTCGTGCTTGGCGGCTCCGGTCTGGCAACGACGACCTTGGACAGTGTTGGCGTGCCCTACGTGGGGGTAACGTCGGGGTCTTTGTCGGGGACGTCCGTCGCGGGCGAAGATGTTGACGGCGACGGCTACTCGGACATCATCATCGGCGACGCCACGAGCGACTACCTATTCCGTGGTTCGGCGGCTCCCGCAGGGGCTGACCTCTCCGCGGCGGACGCCACGATTTCCAACGCGGACGGTGGCTCCCCGCGACTCGCCGCTGCCGGTGACTTCGACGACGACGGCCACGGGGACCTCGTCGTGGGTGCCCCGCAGGCAAGGTCGGACGCCGGCCTCGTGTACCTCCTGCTCGGCCATGGCATCTGAGCCGCGGAGGAACAGATCGGGTCCGAGGGGCGGTTGCGAGCCCTACCACCGATCCCGCCTTCGCCGCGTTGGTCCCGTCGCATTACCCGACACGGCCACCGGATGACCCAGCTTGGACCCCACCCTCTTCATCGTCGGCGCCATCGTCCTCCTCGTCCTTGTGGGGGCGGGTGGCGTGCTTGTCGCCATCCTGTTGCGATCCGCCTACGCGGGCACCGCCGCAGCACAGGCCCGTGTCCAGCAGCTGACGACGGATCTCGAGGCTCTGCAAAGGGCCACGTCCGCCCTCGAACGGGACCTCGCCGTCGAGCAGCAGAAGGCGTCCCACGCCGCAGCCCTTGAGCGCGAGTCCGCCGAGAAGTCGCGGTTGCTCGACGCTGCGCGCGAGGGCAAGAGCGCTGCGGAGAGCAACCTGGCTCGCGCGTCCGAGGCGCTCGGGCAGACGGAGCGCCGGCTCACCGCCGCCGCACAGCAGGTCTCGACCCTGGAGAACGACGCGAAGGCGACCCGCCGTGACCTCGCCGACCTCCAGGCGGCCCACGCGACGCTCAAGGAGACGCTCGCTCAGCAAGCGAAGCAGGCCGATGAGAAGCTGGCGCTGCTCGCCGAAGCGCGCGACCGGATGACGCGCGAGTTCAAAGTCCTCGCGGACGACCTCATGAAGGAGCACGGGAAGGCGTTCGCGGACCACAACAAGGAGCAGATCGGCGGGATGCTCGCCCCGCTGCACACCAAGCTCGGCGAGTTCCAGCAGGGCTTGCAGTCGGCCCACACGGACAGCGCCAAGGAGCGGGCGACGCTGGCGGAGTAGATTCGAGCGCTTTCGGAGACGAGCGCCCGGATGAGCTCCGAGACGTCGAGCCTTACCCGGGCCTTGAAGGGCGACTCTCAGGCGCAGGGCGCGTGGGGCGAGATGATCCTCTCCACCATCCCCGAACGGTCCGGGCTCACGGAGGGGGTGGAGTACGTCACGCAGGACAGCCACACGATGGACGACGGAGGCCGGCTCCGCCCTGACGTCATCGTCAACCTGCCCGGCGGCCCGGGTAAGAAGCGGATGATCATCGACGCGAAGGTGTCCCTCACGGCGTTCGAGGCCCGCGTGAGCGCGGGGACCGAGCCCGAGCGGGAGCGGTGCCTCACGGACCATGTGCGGTCGCTACGGACCCACATCACCTCGCTGGGCGCGAAGGTGTACACCCGCATCGGCGACGGGAGCCTCGACTACGTCATCATGTTCGTGCCCATCGAGGGGGCCCTCGCGGCAGCCCTGCAACAGGACCCGGAGATCACGAGCTTCGCCATCAAGCAGAACGTGACGATCGCCACCCCCACGACGTTGATGATCGTCCTGCGGACCATCCAGAACCTCTGGAGGGTGGAGAACCGAAACGCGAACGCCGAGGACATCGCCAACCGCGCGGGCGCGCTCTACGACAAGTTCGTCGGGTTCGTCACCGACATGGAGGGCATCGGCAAGGGCTTGAACGCGGCGAGGACGAGCTACGACAACGCCTTCGGCAAGTTGTCGACGGGAGGTGGGAACCTCGTCGGGCAGTCCGAAAAGCTGAAGAAACTCGGTGCGAGGTCCGGGAAGACGCTGCCCGCCGCGTTGCTGGATGGCGCCGACGTAGAGCCAGGACCGTCCGGACAGGAGGAAGAATTGTGACGAGGCGGGCTACACAAGCCCCGTGCGCGATGGTGGTGGCAACACGGTGTCGGGTTGGCGGCGCTCGACAGCCCTCGGGGGTCAACCCTGCGTTGACGCCCACTCCCGCGACTGGGCCGTCGCCGCCCGCGGCCGGTAGCCAATCGACGCGGCACAAGGCGGTTCCGGGGCGTTGACCGAGGCGTTCAAGTCTGAACCTCACGCTGCGCAGGCTGTGGCCGAGGCGCGCGCCGGGATACCCGGCGGTGTGCCCACGCCCACCTCCCTCCTCGGCCGCTGGGAGATCGAGTCCATGGACCTATGGGACGCGGAGGCGATCAACCTCCTGGAGCAAGGCCACATCACCTTCACGGCGGACGGCGCGCACATGTTGTTCATCTGCGTGAACCTTGGGCTCGACTGCCGGCCGAAGGGAAGGGCGGGCACCGCCGCCGAGTTCACCTTCGAGGGCGACGATGAGGGCACCCCGACCAGCGGGCTCGGACACGCCAAGCTCGTCGGCGCAGACCGGATCGAAGGCGTCATCCGGTTTCACAGGGGGGACGAGAGCGGGTTCTCGGCCCGCAGGGCGCCCGGCACCTGATGGCACGCGGCCCGATCACCGAGCGCCTCCTGCGTGGGATCCGCCGTGTCCAGAGCGCACAGGTGGTTGACCTCGCCGCGTTTCGGGCAGGTGGGCAGATCGCCCAGGACTTGAAAGCGACCCTGATGACGAAGGCCCAGGCAGACGAACTCCACCCGTCGCACGCCTACTGGTCGATGGTCCAGCACAACCTCTCGATGTTCGCTGAGCAGGTCCTGGGTCTGCCGGAGGCGGATCGGATCGCCAAGGCGATCACAGCGGCGGAAGACGAGTACTCCCCGATGGGACCGCCGATGAGTCCGCTCACCGGCACATACTTCTTCGGCTGGGCCTACTGCGACCTCGCCTTTGGCATCGGCAAGGAGACCGCCGCGAGTTGCACCATCGACGTCGTGGCGAGCCTGGGCATCGATGCGGGGCTGGTCGCTGCGATGCGCACGCTGGCGGCGAGCCGCATGGGCTTGTGGACCGTGAGCGGCCACGGCGACGGAACCACGATCCTCCGCGAGGGGGTCATGGGCGACACCCGCGAGTGCGTCGTGCCAGCCGGACATCCCGGACGTGTCGGCGAGCTGTGGCTGGTGCGGGTACTCCCCTCTCCAGGAGTCGGGCTTCCATCGCTGGTGTTCAACACGCCCTACGTGCTGTGGTCGCCTGCGTCGGCCTGGGAGGCGTACCTCGACCGAACGCTCCATCGACTGGACCCGAAGAAGCCGACCCGTGCCTACCCGGGGCTGATGAAGCACGGACTCTCCGCCCGTTACTGGCCCGAGTTCGTGTTCGAGGCCTACGCCAATCACGCAACCGGCGCGGTGTTCCTGCTCGGGCTCCCGGACGTAGACGGCAGCCGGCCCCACGGCGCTGGCTTCGAGGACCCGCACTCCACCTGAGTGGGGACTGAAGAGGCACCGACCACGAGCGCCCTCTGGCCGGTGGTCGCGGGGGAAGTGCGCTCTGCGGCGTCGGCTCGTTCCGATTGCTGAACCTGTGTTTCTCAGTGGCCTTGGGGGCTCCAGGACGCCTCGATCGGTTCGGGGCGGTCCGTCCGCCCCTTTGCATGCGGTCGCGGTGACCTGGGCCACGGGGCGGGGGGCCACGGGCATCGTCGCGGACTCAGGGGCTCAGCATCGCCGCCGGCCGTCCGACGAACCTCCCCCGAGGCGTCGATGGGCCAGATGGCGGCCGCCCCGAGCCAGGCATCCTCGTGGAGCCCAGGCACCGGAGGACGGCGTCCCCGACCGCTGGGCGGGAGCGGGTGCTGCGCTGGACGCCCTGGACGGGCTCCCAGTCCAGTTGCTCCCGCGCGAACGGAGCGTCGTCCACAGCGTGCGGCGCGGACAAACGCGCGCAGCCCGCCACGGGGCGCCCACGCGAGCGGAGCAGGGGCGTTGATCCTCGACCTCCCGGCCGTCGAGCAGGGCGAGGTCTTGACACTGTGAACCAGAATCGTGTTTCTGGGGATTATCTAGGTTTGTTGGTGAGAAAGGCGGGGCAGCAGTCCCTCTATCCTCCAAGGAGTCCAAGGAAGTACTGCTTGCCTTTTTTGCTCTTGAACCTATAGTTCTTCGAATTTCGCGATGCACGCGGTTTCGAGGGCCTGGGCGAGCGTCAGCGCCCCGCCGGCTCGACGCACTTGGTCCCCGGATCAGGTTCCTCGCTGCCCTGATGTGCCCGGCGTCGCCTGGCCCTCCGCCCAAGCTCGCAGTTCTGCGGTCGTTGGGCGGGGACTCGGATCCAACCGCATGTCCGGCGTCGCCGGGGCAAGATCGATACGGGTCGTCCCCTCGGGTGCGGACCGCTCGATCCGGCTGGCAAACCGCTCCCGCGCCTCGGGCGCGCAGACGCAGGGGCGGGAGGGATGCCCTGCATTTCCGCAGGGACACGAGTTGGTCGCCATGATGAGCCAATAGTCGGCGGGCATGACGACCGACCCGGTCGAGCGCGCAACGGAGATGCTCACGTCGCCATGACGGTGGGGCAAGGCGTCCATGGGTGCGTTCGAAAACACCGAGTTTCTTCGACGATGTTTCCATCCAGCTCTTGCCACGTCAACACTCGGCGTATAAGGTGGCGCTTTCGGCCGCTTCCGCGGCAGGTTGCACCCGATGTCCACGCTCTCAGTTCCGCCCGG
>CAIMSU010000251.1 GCA_903844155.1 uncultured Pseudomonadota bacterium
CACCGCCTGCCAGCTCGCCTCCTCGATGTGAAGCTGGATGTCCGCCGCTAATTCCCGCATCGCCTCCCAGCCCGGCCCCTCGATCGCCAGCACGCGCACGCAGAGCCCAACCGCGAGCGTCGGCGAGCCGTACCCCATCGCCCGGTCGGGGAGCTGGTGCGCCTCGTCGACGACGACGATCCAGTCGCGCTCCTCGAACACCCGACGCAGCGCCCGGGCCGGGTCAAAAGCCTGGTTGTAGTCGCCGATCACGAGGTCAGCACCCGCGGCCAAATCGACGGCCAGCTCGTACGGGCACACGGTGAACCCGCCGGCCGCCGCGTCCACCTCCGCAGCACCCGAAAACCCAGGCTGCAGCTGATGGACCACGGCGTTGGCCTGCATGTTCACCGCGTGCCCGGCGGCGAACCTGCATGCTTCTGGGCGACAGTCCACAACGAGGTCCAGGCCCTGTTTGTTGCAACAGGCGTTCTCCCGAGAGCGCAGCGTCACCGCCCGCAACGGCGTCCCCGCCGCGATCATCGCCCGCGCCGTCTTCTCGGCCACCCACTGTTGCGTCCCCCGCGCCGTCGCCCAGTACACCCCGAGCCCGCGCTTCGCCGCTGCCGTCAGCACCCCCGCCATCACCGCCGCCGTCTTTCCCACCCCCGTCGGCGCCGTCAGCAGCAGGTGCCTGCCCTCCTCGACCGCACTCCGGCTCGCCGCGACAATGCCCTCCTGCCCGATTCGCCAGCTCCCATGCGCCGAAGCCACGCCGACGTTGCGCCGCTTCCCCTGCCACGCGAGCCAGCGTTCGCGCTCGAACACGGCCTCGCCGAAGTACCCCAGGACCCGCGTTCCAACAGCCGGATCCGCCGCCAACGTGCAGATCCGCTGTGACCCGTCCACCAGCGAGACCACCCGGAGCTGCCCGACCGGGTTCGCCCAGCGCAGCTCCGTGGCCATCCACACGTAGAGCCCAAGCTGCGCCTCCCACTCCGGAAACCCCGCGGCCGCCTCCATCGCCGACGACGTCATCCCCGTCGACTTCACCTCCTCGATGATCGTGTGCCCATCGGCCTCCTCGACCCCGTCGACCCGCCCGTGTACCGTGCACGTCCAGCCGCGCACGACCAGCGAGATCCGGACAACGCGTTCGCTGCTCCAGCCGGTTTCGCCGCGTTCTTCCTCCACTTGCGCATGCACCTCCCGGCCCGCGCGCATGCGTCCGCCGCCTGACATGGCCAGGCGCACACCCGCGGGCGCAAATCGGCCCTCCCGCGCCCGCATCAGGTCGCGAACACCGACGTCCAGCGTGCGTTCGACGTCGTTCCAGCGGAGCATCGCGCGGGTTATCCCACGCCCCCTTTGGAGGTGGCATGGACGCCTGGACCGCGCTGACCGAACGCATCGACGAGCTCGACACCCTCGCCGGGATCGCCAACATCGCCGGTTGGGACGAGCAGACGTACATGCCGCCCGCCGCTGCTGCGACCCGCGGCAAGCAGTCGGCCTACCTGAGCAAGCTCCAGCACGCCCGGGCGACCTCCCCTGAGGTGGGCGAGTGGTTGGGGGTGTTGAGCGGTCAGGAGCTGGGGCCGGTTCCACGCGCCGCGGTTCGCCAGGCGCTGCGAAACTACCAGCGTGCAACGCTGATTCCCTCCAAGCTCGTGGGTGAATTGGCCGTCGCCCGCTCCGAGGGGTACAACGCGTGGGCCAAAGCGAAGGCCGCAGACGACTTCACGAACTTTGAGGCGCCACTTCAACGGTTGATCGACTTGCAGCGCGAGATGGCGACCCTGCTCCTCCCACTCCAGCCCACCGGCGCGCATCCGTACGACGCGCTGCTTGAGGAGTACGACCCCGGCTCGTCGGTCGCCGATCTGCGCCCGATGTTCACCCGCCTGGCGCGCGAGTTGAACGTGTTGCTCGACGCCGTCGCTGGCCGACCGCACCCGCCGGGTGTCGTCCCCACGCTCGAGATCGAGGGACAACGCCGGCTCTCGGACCGCGTCCTCGCCGACCTGGGCTTTGATCTGAACGCCGGACGCATGGATCTGGCGGCGCATCCCTTCACTACCGAGCTGGGAGTCGGCGACGTCCGGCTGACTACCCGCCTGCAAGCGGAGGATTTCATGTCCACGCTCGGGAGTACGGTGCACGAGTGCGGGCACGGGCTCTACGAGCAGGGTCTCCCGGCCGACCTCGCCGGAACCGGATTGAACCGCGCCGCTGGAATGGGGATCCACGAGTCGCAAAGCCGGCTCTGGGAGAACTTCATCGGGCGCTCGCTGCCGTTCTTCCGCTACCTGCAGCCGCGCATGGCCGGGATCTGGCCGGAGCTGAAGCTCAGCGCCGAGCAGCTCTACGGCGCGGCGAACCGCATCGACCGCTCGCTGATCCGCGTCGCGGCGGACGAAGCCACGTACAACCTGCACATCATCGCGCGGTTCGAGCTGGAGCTGGGGATCATCGAGGGCCGCCTGAACGCCCGAGACCTGCCGGAGGCCTGGAACGACGCCTACAGGCGGATCGTCGGGGTCGTCTCGCCCACCGCGCGCGACGGCATCCTGCAGGACGTGCACTGGTCGAGCGGCTACTTCGGCTACTTTCCCAGCTACACCATCGGGAATCTCTACGCCGCCAGCCTCGGCGCGACGCTGGAGACAGCGATCCCGGACCTGTGGGCGCGCGTGGCGGCCGGCGATTTTGCGCCGATCCTCGCCTGGCTGCGCACGAACATCCACCAACGCGGCCATATGGAGGATGCACCCCGCATCTTCCGCGATGCCGTCGGTGACCGCGACCCGGTCGCCGACCTCATGGACCATTTGTGGCGACGGCAGGGGAAGTTGTACGGGGTCAGCCGACCGGGGTGAGCGTCAGTCCAGCGCCGCTTCGTCCACCGTGTCGACCGCCACTTCCTCCGCCCGAAAACCGTCGAGGAACCGGCAAAGCACGTAGCGGCCATCGTCGAGTCGCCCCTTCACGAGCTGACCGGTCTCCCGCACCCGTCGACCGATGATCGACGGTTCATCGAGGTGAAGATCGGCCGTCAACCTCTGGGGTTGCTCGCCGACGGGCCTGACCCACGCCCGAATCGAGGTCCTGGAGCGGTCGAGCAGGACCTGCGAGCCCCGCTCCAGGTTGCCGTAGGAACTATCGGCGATGATCGACTCAAACCCGTCGACGCGGCAGATCGCGGGCGTGTCTCCGGCGGGCGTGTGGCCGACGACGATGCGGCGGATGCCCTGATCACGCAGACGGGCACGGAGCGCGGGCGAGGGTGGGAGCGCATTGCCGCGGGCGTCGACGGGGCGGGCGTAGATGACGCTCTCATCGTTGGCGCGGGTGCCGGGCAGCGGGGCCTGGTAGGCGATGAGGGCGTGGTGGGCGACGCCCATGGGATCGTTCGCGTAGGCGTCGACCTGCTGACGATAGAACCGGTTCAATCGCCAGATCCACTCGTCCACGTCGTAGCTTCGATCGTCGCCAGGGACCACACCGAGGTTCGCCTCGGTGACGCCGCCGTGGACGAACAGGGTCTCCTCCGAACGCCACGCGAGCTGCGAGCAGAGCAGGTAGGCGAGGAGCAGGCCGGTGGGCCTGGCGGACACGTCCGCGAGCATGCTGTCGACGACGTCCTCGTCCGCGGACCTGTGGCCAAGCTCGGTCCGGCGATGCTCGAACGCGTCCGCCGCACCCATCGTCTTCGCGAGGGTCCAACGCAGGATCTCCGCGCGCGTACCCTGGGGAGCGCCCGCACGCGGGTGCCCGGCCAGCTCTCGTGGCAGCCGAAGCTTGTTGACGTCGCGGTTGCCCGCGAGCAAGACCACCTGGTCCGGCTGTCGCTCCTTCCCCTCGATCAAGGCGGAGAGTACCGCTCGGGAGTAGGGCCCGCGGTCGATCGTGTCCCCACCGTAGACGACCGTCGGGCCGTCCGCGACCTGGATGTCCCCGTCGACGAGCGAAACCAGCAGGTTTCCCTCGCAAAAATCGACGAGCTTGCTCCAGCGACCCTCGACGTCGGAGAGGAAGGCGATCTTCATGCGCCGGTCAGAACCCGTTGATCCACAGGGTCAATCCCGCAGCGAGCGCGTCGGCCGGAAAGCCCTCGGAGATGACATGGAGGAATGCGGCGGGCAGGGCCTTCGCGGGCGGCTGAAGTCCAGCCAGAACCCCGTACATCCACGCGTTGCAGACGTAGGCGCCAGCGTCGTCCGAGAGGGTGACGCCCAGCGCCGTCGCCAGCGCGGCGGAGTGCGTCGACTGGTACTGGGCGATTGTGCCGAGAGAAGCTCTCGTCTGCCCATCCGCGTCCTTCGTCACGCCATCGCACGCCGCGTGCCCGGTCCGCTCGACGTGGGGCTCCGTCGCACTGCGGGCCACGCCCATGCCGAGGATGCCGATGGCGTCGATCTGTCTCGCGGCGAGCAGCGTTTCGGCGGCGCAGGAGTCGTACCGAACCGCCAGGACCTTGCCGCAAATCTGCACCGACCCATGCTTTGTCTTGAGCAACGTGCCGTTCAGCGCCTCCGCGAGCTTTCCGGACGGGTTGTCGTCGACGTTGAGGAAGGGGCCGAAGCCGGTGAGGAGGAAGTTTCGCGCCATCGTTCAGCTCGCCGGACCCTGAGAGTCTACCCGATTTTTCACGCGAAGAACGCGGGTGTAGCGGGTCCGGTGTAGACTGCGAGCGCTCCCAGGTTGCGCCATGCGTCCGTCCGTCCTCACCGTGCTTTTCGCCACGTCCGCCCTCCTCAACGCCTGCAAGATCGACAACGGGCTCGGCGCCCTGAAAGACAACAGCGGCGTGAACGGCGACACCGGGCACACCAGCGTCGACACCGGCGGCGGCGACACGGGGGTTCCGCCCGACACCTCGCCCCGGTCCTGCCAGGACCAGACCTTCCCCGGCGCGGCCGTCACCCAGACAGACCAGTGCTACGACGCCGGCCCGCCCGTCGGCAGCTTCACGCCCGTACTCAAGTGGAAGAAGGAGAGCTTCTCCAAGGGCTCGAGCGACAACAGCGTGATGATGATGCCGGCCGTCGGCTCGCTCACGGACGACAACGGGGACGGCGTGGCCGACGAAAACGACACGCCCGACATCGTTTTCATCGCGTACGGCGGCAGCTATCCGCAAGGCACCCTGCGCATCATCTCGGGAGCCGACGGAACGGAGGAGGTCGGCGTCGCCAACCAGAACCTGCAAGGCACCGGCGGCGTGGCCATCGGCGACATTGATGGCGACGGCTGGACCGACATCGTCGCTCCGACGACGGACTTCAAGATCAAGATGTTCGACCACACCGGCGCGCTGAAGTGGACGAGCCCCTCGCTCTCCGGCCACATGTACGGCACCTCGGACAACCCGGCGATCTCGGACATGGACGGCGACGGCCACCCGGAGATCATCATCGGGAACGCGATCCTCAACTACCAGGGCCACGTGCTCGGCGAGGGCAGCAAGGGGATGGCGGGGGTGAACGGGAACAACGTTGGGACGACCGCTTTCGCAGTGGACATCGACGGCGACGGGCAGCAGGAGGTCGTGACCGGCAACGCGCTCTACAACATGGATGGGTCGATCAAGGCCTCAAACCACGAGACCGATGGGTACACCGCGGTCGGCAACTTCGACGGCGACGACAAGGGTGAGATTGTCGTGGTTTCAGGCGGAAAGATCCGGCTCCAGGACGATGACATGCACGTGATCTGCAGCGCGACGATCCCCGGAGCCAGCACCTCCGGCTACGGCGGGCCGCCCACCATCGCCGACTTTGATGGCGACGGAAAGGCCGAGTTCGCCGCCGCGTCCGGCTCCAAGTATTCGGTGTTCGAGGCTGACTGCTCGGTCAAGTGGCAGAAGAACACCCAGGACGCGTCGTCCGGCAACACGGGCTCCAGCGTGTTCGACTTCGAGGGCGACGGCGCCGCCGAGGCAGTCTACGCCGACGAGACGAAGTTGTGGGCGTTCAACGGTTCGGATGGCTCGGTCAAGCTGTCAAGCGACCAGCACTCCAACGCCACCTGGCTCGAGTACCCGACCATCGCGGACGTGGACAATGACGGCCACGCCGAGATCGTCGTGGCCAACACCGCCTACACGACCAGCCACCTCGGCATCTACGTGTTCGGCGACGCGTCCAACAGTTGGATGCCAGGCCGCAAGATCTGGAATGAGCACGCGTACTCGATCACCAACGTGAACGACGACGGCACAATCCCGGCGGTCGCGGCCCAGAACTGGCTGAGCTACAACAACTTCCGCTCGGGCGACCTCGCGCCCGTCGGCGGCTACTCCGGGCCAGACCTCATCGTGAAGGTCAACGACGTTTGCACCGACGAATGCGACCGGAACCGGCTCACAGCGTGGGTGCAGATCGGCAACGATGGCTATCAGGACGTCGACACCGACGTGACCGTGCAGCTCATCGGCGACCTGAACGACGGCAGCGTGACCGGGCTGGGAAGTCAGCTGGTGACGGACACCATCCCCGCGGGGCAGACGCTCGATTCGATCCAGTTCCTGGTCGACCCGATCCCCGCGGGCCTGAAGGACATCCGCGGCAAGGTGGACTACGGAAACAACGCCAGCGCGGGCATTGTGGACGAGTGCATCGAGGACAACAACGAGGACCAGTACATGGAAAACCTCTGTCCTAATTAGTCAACCACCGGGCGGCGCGCCCGTCCCAGGGCCACGAAACCGGGAGGAGTCCGGAAGCGCCGCTCGGTGGCTTGGAATTCATCGAATTCGTCAGCGGGGGGTAGGCCGTCCCGCAGGGGTTTC
>CAIMSU010000252.1 GCA_903844155.1 uncultured Pseudomonadota bacterium
CGTGCAGACGCATCAATCCTCGATTGGCTGGCGAAGCTGTAGACGGGACCACGGCGGTAATGTGGAGTGAAGTGTACAGAGATCCGCCGAGAAAGCTGGTAAATTTACCTCGCGCCACATTACGAACGTCTCACCATAAATTGGGAAGGAACCGCTTGCCGGCCACGGACGCGATGTTGATGATTCGACCGCGAACACCGCCCGCGGGAACGGGCTGGGCACGCATCGCCCGGTAGGCTGCGAGGCTGCCGAACACGGCGCCCTTGAGGTTGGTGTCCAGCATCAGGTCCACGTCGGAGGGCCCAATGTCTTCGGCTGGACCGTAGACGGCCACGCCCGCGTTGTTGATCATCACGTCCAAACGCCCGAACTCAGCCATCGTCGCATCGACCAGGCGTTCACACTCAATCGCGAGGCGGACGTCGGTCTGGACGGCGAGCGTTCCAACGCCGGCGTCCCCGAGCTCCTCCGCCAACGCATCGATCTCCGGTGCGGTTCGAGCGGCGAGAACGACGTCAAACCGGCCCTTTCCGAACCGGCGGGCCAGCGATGCGCCGAGTCCGCGCCCTGCGCCGGTGATGCAAACGACACGTCTCGCCGGGTCCTGGCGGCTCACGCGTGACCTCGGTGCAACGCAAGCGCGGCACGCACGGCGGCGTGGATGCCGGTCGCGACGTCGCCGATACGGGCATCTCCGTACATGTAGGCGGGCGTGGAGACGAGCCGGTGGACGGGGTCGACGTGGATGCTGGTGACGGGCTCGTCGACGTGCGTACCGCCCATCGTATAGATGACGCCGGCAGTGGCGGGGTCGTTGCCGACCGTCACCGCCCCCTCGCCGAGCGCCGCGACGATCACCGCCGGCGCGATGCAGATGGCGACGATGGGCTTGTTCGCCTGTCGAAATGCCTCGATCGCGACCTGGAATTCCGGCAGGAGCTTGGCGTCTGCCCCTGCGAACGCCAGGTCCGACAGGGTCTTTGCAACGCCGAAGCCCCCCGGGCAGACCAGCAGGTCAAACTCCCCCGCGTCGAGCGCCGTCAGCGGCTCGATCTTCGATCGTGCGATGCGCGCCGCCTCCACCAACACGTTGCGATTCTCGCCCATGGGTGTCTTGTGGAGGTGGTCGACGACGTCCCGCTGGGGCACGTCCGGCGCAAAGCATCGCACCGTCACGCCCTCCCGATCGAGCGCGAGCAAGGCCAGAACCGCCTCGCGCACCTCCGCTCCGTCCAGATAGCCGCATCCGGCCAGCACAACCGCCGCATTCGCCACGAGCACCTCCGCGCTAACCTTAACGCCTGAGCGCTCCCCGTGGCTGCCACGCGCGGCGCGTGCCTACTCCTTGGCGTCCCCGCGCGCGAAGATGCTTGCGACATAATGAAGCACATCCGTCGCGGAGTAGTCGTCGTACCCGTATTGGTCGATGAGTCGCTGTTTCACGACGTCAATCTTCGCCTGGGTCTCCGGGTCCACGACCTGCGACACCAACGACGAGAGCTTGATGCTGTCCTTCTGGTCCTCAAAGAGCTTCAACTCCAACGCGTGGTAGAGCCGCTCGTTCATTCGGAAGTTGAATTGCTTCCCGTCGATCGCGAGCGCACCAATGTAGTTCATCAATTCCCGACGAAAGTCCTCCTTGCGCGAGACGGGGATGTCAATCTTCTCCTCGATCGACCGCATCAACCGCTCGTCCGGCTCGTCGTAGCCGCCCGTGAACGCGTTCTTCACCCGCTCCTTCTGCGTGAACGCCTTCACGTTGTCGATGTAGTTGCCGCACAGGCGCATGATGGCGTTCTCGTCCGACGCGATGGCCTTCTGGACCTCGTTCTTGACGATGTCCTCGTACTCCTTCTTCACGACGCCGATCAGCTCGCGGTAGCGCTTCTTGCGGTCCTCGTCGTTGATGAGCGAGTGGTTTTTCAGGCCACCCTCCAGCTCGTTCAACACCATGAATGCGTTGATACTTGGCGCGCCTGTGTCACGCACGAGCGCGTTGGAGATCTTGTCCTGCACGTAGCGGGGCGAGATGCCGTCCAGCGCCTCGCGCACAGCCGTCTTTCGCAGCTCCTTCACATTGTCCTCGGTGTACCCGGGTAAGGTGCGACCGTCGTAGAGCTTGAGCTTCTGCAGGATCGAGAGGTTCGCCTTCTTCGGGTCCTCCAGCCGCGTCAGCACGGCCCACATCGCCGCCATCTCCAGCGTGTGCGGCGCGATCGTGCGCTGGCCCGCGCTCAGGCGCTGCTTGTTGAAGTCGCGCCGGTAGATCTTGGCTTCGTCCGACCATTTGGTGATGTACGGCACATCGACCTTGATGGTGCGGTCGCGCAGCGCCTCCATGAACTCGTTGGACTGCAGCCGCTTGTACTCGGGTTCGTTCGTGTGGCCGATGATGACCTCGTCGATCACGGTCTGGGCGAACTTTTTTGGCTTGATGACGTGCTCCTGGCTGGCGCCGAGCAGGTCGTAGAGAAACGCCACGTCGAGCTTCAGCATCTCCACGAACTCGATGATCCCGCGGTTGGCGACGCAGAATTCACCGTCGAAGTTGAACGCGCGGGGGTCGGAGTCGCTCCCGAGCTCCGCGATCCGGCGGTAGTTGATGTCGCCGGTGAGCTCGGTCGAGTCCTGGTTCTTCTCGTCCTTGGGCTGGAAGGTGCCGATTCCGACACGGTCCTTTTCCGACAGCAAGAGCCGACGCACGCGGATGCGTTGGATCATCTGCAGCCAATCGCCGCCACAGTCCTTCATCTGCTCGCGAAACATGAATCGGGAGACCGGGTCGAGGTCGCCTTCGATGTCGATGCGATAGCGGCTCGCCCCCGCCGTCGTACGCGCGGTCTTGTTCAACTCCTCGAGGACGACCTTGCGCATCTCCAGCGGGATGAGCCGGAGCGGCTCTTCGTGCAGCGGCGACGGGACGACTTCGCCCGACGGCAGGACCCACGAGAACGTGTACAACGCCCCTTCCGGCTGGCGCGAATACCACTCTACACCTTTCTTGAACAGCCGGACGATGCTGGACTTTGCGCTGCCGACCGGGCCGTGGAGCAGGATGACGCGCTTCTCCGGGCCGAGTCCGAGCGCCGCGGACTTGAGCGTGTTCAGCAGCTTCATCAAGTGGACGTCGATGCCGAACACCGCGTCCTTCCCGTTGTCCATGGGATCGTCGAAGAACTTGTAGCGGATGATGCTCTTCTTGTACTCGGTGTATTGCTCGGTCCCGAACGAGAGGATCAGGTCGTAGAGCCGCTGGTACGCGTTGCGCGTGATGGACGGTCGCGTCCGGACCAGCTCCAGATAGTCGGGGAAGGAGCCCTCCCAGTTCTGCTCGCGGTAGGTCTGCAGATCCTGAAGCCCGGCGATCATGCCGAGGATTCCGGAGGGGGCTTGGCTGTTGGACATCTGGACCTCCAAGGTCAGTTTCGCACCGTCCGTGGGGCAATGCGACTACTTTCTTGGACACGCCCGGGACCGCCGTTGTTCCGCGAGGCTCTGCCCGGTCAAGGGGTTACCCGTAAACATCGGCGATGAACCCCGCTTCTCGTGCAGCGTTCGCGATCGCGTCAAGCCGGTCCTTCGGCAGCGCGCCGACCTCCGGGTCGCTCGGACGACGGGCCACCGTGTAGACCTGGACGTCCGCGATGGTCCCCCCAGCGTCCCGAATGGCGACCATCCGGCCGACCCACGCGGCGATCTCGGTGGGGGCCGGGCCCTCGCCGCGCAGGGTAAGGAACATGCACTGCAGCGTGATCGGGCGCTCAATCGCCAGGGATTGCAGGCTTGCGAGGACGCGTGCGAAGGGGAACGTCGTGCCGTCCACCCGGTGAAACCAGGCCTCGGTGCCGGCGTCGAGCTTCGCCCAGACGCTGTCCACGCCGGGCAGCGCCGCCCGAACGGATGCGCGGTGCAGCAGGGTGGCGTTGGTGAGAAGGCGGATGGGGGTCGACGAGAGCCCCGCCTCGGCGCGAACGCGCCGCACGGCCTCCAAGGCTGCGGGAAAGGCCCGGGAGGAGGTGGGTTCGCCGTCGCCTGCGAACGCAATGTCGGCGACGCGCCGGAGTCCGACGGGTGCTGTGTCGAATGGCGGACGGGTCCACAGGCTTCCGTCGGCCACCCAGCCGAGGAGGGCCATCAGCTCGCGTTCCAGCGCGCGAACCTCCACCCCTGAACGAACGGTTGCCAGGGCATCGGGCGTCCGATCCACCTGGCAATAAGGGCAGTCGAAGTTGCAGATGCGGTCGGGATTCAGGTTGACCCCGATGGAGAGCCCGGCCGCCCGTCGCGAGACGACCGCGTAGATGTATCGGTTGTCGCCGAGGTCCCGGCGATGGTCGGTAAAGCTGAGGCGGCGAGGGGAGGGGATCATTCGGTGGTTCCGCCGGCACGCTGTGCGCCGCGCAGCAGCGCTGCTTCGCCCTCCGCCCGGTCGGCAGGGTCGGTCAGATCCGGCATGACCCGGTCCCACGCCGCCGTCGCGTCGTCCCACGCCTCGGCGCGGCCGAACGCACGCGCGGCCTCGATCCCGAGGGTTCGGGCAGCCTCGCCATCGCCGGAGCGGACGGCGTCGGCCGCGGCATCGCGAAACGTCTCGCCCGCACGCCGATAATCACCGAAGCGCGAGGTGTACACCAACGCCAGCTCCGACGCCACGCGGCGTCGGTCGCCCGCCGGCAAGAGCCCCGCCGCGACGTGCAGCCAACGGACTGCCCCGACGGCGTCGCCCGACTGCAGGTGAAGGAGCCCCGCGCGCTCGGCCGCCCGACCCCGGGTCTCGACGGGAACCCAGGCCCCGGCCGCCTGTTCGTAAAGGCCCACGGCCCGCTCCGAATCGCCGGCCAGATATGCCTCATTCGCCCTGTCCATCGCGCACGCTCCCCCGGGCCCGCACACGATGACCACCGCGACAGCAGCGGTCGAAGCCGTCACACCAACAGCCTTCCATCTCATCCGCCGCCTCGCCCCGACCGGGTCAACACAACCGTGTGTGTTGCGTCGCCCATGTCGATGATCAGGCCAACGGACATCAGCGCCATCAGTGCCCCAAGACCCGTTCGGACGGCCCCCGGCGAGTCGGTCTTGTCGCACCGGGCCGGGCCTTCAATCTCCCACGGGTTCTTCCAGCCCTTCGGCGTCCCCGCGGGCGGCAGCGGAGGGCGTCCGCAGGCGCAGGTCCAGCCGTCGAGCACCTCCAGCGAGCAGCCAGTCAGGTGGTCGGCGGCGTCCGTCCCCACCTGCAGGAAGGGCTGTCCCGTCGCCTGGTCGATGAGATCGCCGTTCCACTGGTAGATCGTCCAGGTTGTCGCCGGATCGCCGTCGTCGGCGCGGCTGACCAGCCACGTGCGCAGGGGGCGATCGGGGCCGGCGGTCGCGACAATGTGGATCGTGCTCCCTGGATTCTCGTGGTTCCCATTGAGGAACCATAGGTAGTGCGCCTCGTGCATCACGGTCTCGGCGAGGTCCCAGGTGTTGCCGTCGGCGAGCGGAAACAGCGGCGAGCCCCGGTCCTCACCGGCCTCGCGGGTGACCACACGAAGGCCGGAGAGGCCGACGCGGTCGGCCTTCAACTCGACGGCGAACGTCCCCCGGGTCGTTGGGGCGACGTGAACGGGCGGCGCGAGCCAGCCTGACGCGGCCTCGTCGTCGAGGGTGACGGGGATGGTGGTGTCGCTGCCGACGTGCACGCGCGGTCCCAGGGCGATGTCCATGGTCGGAAGTGGCCCTGCGGCGTTCAACGCGACGATGTGGCCCGGTCCGGCCAGCGCCAGCGCGATGACGACGGGCGCGAGCAACAGCGGCACTACCGGGAGGGGGACGGAGGTTTTCGGCGCGTACAGCCAGGCGCTCACCCCCGCCCCGATCGCGAGCATGGCAACCGCAGAAGCCCCCAATTCAACGGCGAAGGGCGCCCAGTACACCTCGACGGCGTACTTCTGTTCGGAGAGCAGCGTCGCGGGGAGGAGGGCAAAGGGCACCGCGCACCCGAGGCCGGTGAGCAGCAGGGTGAGCGCCCCAACGATCCAGGCGGCTCCCCGCTGACCAAGGCCGCCGAACCGGCTGTGAACGACGAGGCCGACCGCGAGGGCGACGGCGAAGGCGGCGTTTCCGACCGCGAGCGCCACCGGCCAGCCCGGGGTGCGCCATGTCTCGTCCCCGACGATCGCGACCAGGTCGAGGCCTTGTAGATCCATGTCTACCCGCCTGACCGGGGGTCCGCGGCATCCGGGGAGACGGCCTTCCCATCATGGAACACCCGCCCTTTCCACGTCGTGCGAACAGCGAACAGCGCCCGAAAAAGCACCAGTCCAAGGACGGCATTTCCGATCGGCTGTGTCCACGCGAGGGCCCCGCTACGTCCTTCGAGCCGCTCCAGCCGGAAGCGCAGGACCAGCGGCAACACGCAGGTGAGCGCCAGCCACGCCAGCCATAAGAACGGGATGTCCATCGCCGGGAACACCGCGGTTGGGCGAACGAGGGCCACGGCCAGCGCAAGCCAGGGCGCGCCAACGGTCACGAACAGGAACAGCAGCGCGATGAGCGGGATCTGGGGGCGTCGATCCATCCCTTCATAAAAATTCTTGCCATAGCCGGCCAGGATCTCGCCCAGGCTCCGGTAGAGCCGGACACGGAACAACGACGGGGCGAAGTAGAGCCCGAGGCGCTGACCCCGCTGCTTCATCGCCCGAGCGAGCCGAACATCCTCCAGCACCTCCGCCTTGACGCAGGCGTGGCCGCCGACGGCGACGTAGCTGGGGCCGCGGACGAGGATGAACTGCCCGTTCGCGAACGCCTCCGGCCGCCCCGCCGCGTTCACGGCCGCGATGTCGGTCGCGCCGCGGATGAACCAGCCGATCACGGGGATGGCGGCGCGCTCCCAGAACGAGTCCAGCTTCCACGAGCCGAACGCGCTCAGCAGGTCGAGCCGGCGCTCCTCGAGCACGCCAACGGCGCGACGGGCTGCGTCGGGGGCCAGCTCCACGTCGGCGTCGATGAAGAGGTACGCCGTTCCCGTCGCCAGCTCCGAGGCCCTCGCGCACGCCCACGGCTTGCCCGCCCACCCCTCTGGAAGCGGCGTGCCAGCGGCCACGCGAAGCCGGGGATCGCCTGCGCCGGCGGCCTTGGCGATGGCGGCGGTCCCGTCCGTCGAGGCGTCGTCGACGACGACCACTTCAAAGTCGCGGTAGTCGCTCGCCAGCGCCGCGCGAACGCACGCTGCGATGTTCTCCGCCTCATTCCTCGCTGGAATGAGGATCGAGAGGCGTTGGGGGGTGGCGGGTGCGGCGACGTCCGGGAGCGCGAACCGGGTCCGCCAGGCCGAGGCGCCGGCCGCGAGCCCGCTCCAGAGCACCGTCAGGAGCCCGA
This sequence comes from uncultured Pseudomonadota bacterium, assembly GCA_903844155.1. Lineage (GTDB taxonomy): Bacteria > Myxococcota_A > UBA796 > UBA796 > SXON01 > CAIUMM01. Next base: position 7,363 of record CAIMSU010000252.1, read on the forward strand.
GATAGCCGCCAAACAGCAGCTCCGAGAGCGAGGGTTCGCCCCACCTCATTGTGGGGACCCGTCGACCAGGGGCTGCAGGCCGCCGTTCGCAACATGCGCGACGCGTACACCCGCGGGCACGTCCACGCGGGACACGATGCCGGCGGGATCGGCGATGACGGTCAGTCCGGCCGGGATGACGCGTCCCGCCGCGATCCGGACGCCGCTGCCAATCACCGCGTCGGGTCCCACGCAGACCCCGAGCATACCGTGGGGGGCGTCGACGAGGCCGCCGCCGACCCGCACACGCACACGATCGTTGGCCCCGAGGCGCTGGTCCATGAGGATCGCGCCGTGCTTGACGATAGCACCCCGCCCGACGACGCCAAGCTGCTGGATCCCGGCAGCGAACGCCCCAGCTTCGACGACGCTGAACTTGACCATCGCCAGTCGCTGCACGCAGGCCTTGTCGCCAAGCACGCTCCCCTCGACCAGCGCGAGCTCCTCCACGCGCGCGCCGGCGCCAAGGATGCAGCCGCGAACCACCGCGCCCGCTCCGATGCTGGCCTCTTCGCCCACGACGCAGCCTTCCAGCGTCGCGCGGGGGTGGATGCGCGCGCCGCGCCCGACCCGGTTCACATGCGACGCGACACGATACGGCTCGATACTTCCGGCACGTATCGCACCCCCACAAAGGCGCAGTGCACCAGGCAGCCCCGCGCCCAACGCCTGCCAGAGCGCCGGGCCGAGACCAAGCAGGTTGGCCCACAGCAGTTGGGCCCAGTGCCCGACCGGCAGCGCCCACGCATCCACGACACAGAGCGGCCCATCGGGCAGGCTGAAGCCCGGTAGTTGCATCTGGTCCACTGCGATGATGCACTCGGGGGCGGCCGCCAGGCGCTCGGCGGTCGCGGGTTCAGCGCCGCGCGTGTAGACGAACCCGGGGACCTGCCCGGTCAGGGCCGCGATCACGTCGAGCGCTGGCGCGGTGAGGACGACGCGCAAGTCTCCTGTGCCCGCCCGACCGGCCGCGAGCACACGCGCAAAAGCAAGCTCTGAGAAGGCGATGTTCTCCGCGAAGTCCACGTGTTCGTCCGGTCGCAACAACGCGCGCGCGGTGTGATGCAGGCTCCCGAGGGTCCGACCGAGCACCAGCCGGTCCGCGACAGGCCCGAGACCTTCACACGTCGCCGCAGCGCCGTCTTGCTGGCGTGGGCGCGGGGGAATTCGGACGGGATCGGGCGTCACGGCAGCACAGTCGCGGCAGTGTAGCCGGGATCGGCCACTGCGGACATGCTGTGCCACTCGGCCCTTCCGTCGCGATACGGCCCGGGCCGGAGTCGCCCATGTCCGCCAACGCCCGCCTTGAAGCCGCCCGCGCCTACGTTCAGAAACGCCCCGAGGATCGGTTCGGCCTGTACACGCTCGCGATGGAGCTGCGCAAGGAGAAAGAGTGGACCGACTGCTTTTCCACGTTCCAACGCCTTTTGAGCCTGAACCCGGGCTATGGCGCCGGCTGGTACCACTACGGCATGGCCACGCGGGAGTCCGGCGATCGCGACGGTTGCCTCGCCATTCTTCGCCGCGGGCTGGCCGCCACGGAGGCCAGCGGCGACAACCACGCGCACGCCGAGATCGAGAGCGCGATCGACGAGATGGAGTAGCGGCTGGCCAGGTCGAAGGCGCGACTTCGTGCCCCGCACGAAGCGTGCCTTCGACGCGGTCAGCAGCGGTCGCGCTCGCCGGAACCTGCGCAGGTGTGGATGGGTCAAGGGAGGTAAGGAACGCGCGGCCCAGTCGGAAAGCCGAGGCGCGACAAGGAAACAACAGCCATCGCGAGCGCCACGCGCGAGTGATGGCTGGCCACGTCGAAGGCGCGACTTCGTGCCCCGCACGAAGCGTGCCTTCGACGCGGTCAGCAGCGGTCGCGCTCGCCGGAACCTGCGCAGGTGTGGATGGGTCAACGGAGGTAAGGAACGCGCGCAGTTGCTCGAAAGCCAAGGCGCGACGAGAATAAACAGCCATCACCGGACCGCATGGGCCGGTGATGGCTGCCCGTCTCGCCCCGGCGTTGGCTACCCCCGAAACTGCCTAAGCCCCGCGCCGAGGACCGCGACCGCGCGCCGGAGCTGCGACTCTTCCCGCACCGCGGCGAGCCGGATCTCGTCCCGGCCCTTGGACGGATCGGCATAGAACCCGGGTCCTGGCGCGACGACGACGCTCTCGGCGCGCCCGGTGGTGGTGTCCCGAAACTCATCGACCAGCCAACGTGCGAACCGCTCCGTGTCCGAAACCGGAAGCCGTGCCATCGTGTAAAAAGCCCCTTCTGGCCGATGGAATGCCAGGCCGGGGATCTCAGCCAGCGCGTCCATCATGGCGTCCACGCGGGACTTGTAGATGTGCCGGACCTCCGCGTAGTAGGATTCGGGCAGTTGGAGCGCTGCTATCGCCGCTCGCTGGCCACGGGGTTGGGGTCCGAGGCGCGCCTGGCCAAGCCGCTCCAGCCGCTCCATCAACTCCAGGTTCCGCGAGACGAGAAAGCCGATCCGCAGCCCGCACGCCGAGAACGTCTTGGAGGTCGAGTCAACGACGATGACGTGGTCCTCGTGACCTGCCAGGTTCAACGCCGAGAGTGGGGGCGCCGAGAACCAGATCGCCCGGTAGACCTCGTCGGCCACCAGCCACAGGCCCTTGCGCCGTGCCCAGGCCGCCACCCGGCGTAGCTGCTCCGCGCCATAGACCGCGCCCGTCGGATTCCCGGGGTTGGCGAACAGGAAGATGCGCGTCCGTTCGGTGACGAGGCTGTCGAGGACGTCGTCCGAGGGGATGGCGAAGCCCTCGTCCAGGCGTGTCGGCACGGGGACGACCTTTGCGCCGGCGAACGTCGCAAAGCCGTTGTAGTTGGTGTAGTAGGGCTCGGGGACGAGGATCTCGTCACCCGGGTCGCATAGGCCCACCATCGCAAAAAGCAGCGCCTCCGAGCCGCCTTGCGTGACGACGGTGTGCTCGCGCGTGAGGCCCGGGCTCGTGCGGCTGTGAAACGCAGCGGCCGCGTCGCGACACTCCAAAAGCCCGGATGCCGGCCCGTAAGCGAGCACCTGGCTGTCCTCGGCCGCGAGCGCGTCCATCACCGCGCGCGGGGTCGGCACGTCGGGCTGGCCGATGTTCATGCGATGGAAAAAGACGCCGGAGACCTTGTTCACGCTCGCGTCCAGCTTGCGGATCGCGGACTCCTGGATGGCCATGGCACGTCGGGAGAGGCGGAGCGGGGGAGCGTTCTGGAACGTCGACGACATGGTCACTCGTGAAGGAGGGTCCGGTCTAACCGGCGACGGCAGCGCGAGGTTCGCGGAGCCCCGGCAACGGCTGCTGCTGAGGTTAGCCCGGGGCCATGTCCGAACCCGCCGCGTCCCCCTCGCCCGCTTCGTCCTCGTCGTCGGCAGCCCCGTTTGACGTCCTGATCATCGGCGGTGGCATCGTCGGCTGCGGCGCGGCCCGGGACGCGGCCATGCGCGGGCTGAAGGTCGTGCTCGTCGAGGCGGGGGACATCGCCTCGGGCACGTCCTCACGGTCCTCCAAGCTCGTCCACGGCGGCCTTCGCTACCTCGAACAAGGCGAATTCTCGCTGGTGTTTGAGGCCGTGACCGAGCGACGCGTGCTCATGGACATCGCCCCGCACCTCGTCCACCCCCTCGGCTTCGTGTTTCCCGTCTACAAGCGCTCGCGCCGCGGCGTCTTCACCGTGAATCTCGGGATGTGGCTCTACGACGGCCTCTCGCTGTTCCGATCGCCGAAGATCCACCGAAACTTGTCCTCGGCAGACGTCGCGAAAGAGGAGCCGGCGCTCGACCAGACCGATCTCAAGGGCGCGCCGCTCTACTACGACTGCTCCACCAACGACGCCCGCCTCACGCTCGAGAACGCCCTGGACGCGCAGGTCGAGGGCGCCGAGATCCACAATTGGACGAAGATGGTTGGGTTTCGGCGTGATGCGTCCGGGCGCGTGCACGGGGCGCGGGTCCGCGACACCATCACCGGCGAGGAGCGCGACGTCGATGCGCGCGTGGTCATCAACGCCACCGGACCGTGGTCGGACGCCGTGCGCCAGGGCCCGAAGCCGCTTTTGCGGCCAACAAAGGGCGTCCACATCGTCGTGGAACATGACCGGCTGCCCGTGAACAACGCGGTTGTCTGCTTCCACCCGACCGATGGCCGCGTCCTCTTTGCGATTCCCTGGGACGATCGGACCTACATCGGCACCACCGACACCGACTACACGGGTGACCCGGCGGCCGTCGCGGCCGATGCCACCGACGTGCGCTACCTCCTGGACGCCGCGAATGTCTACTTCCCAGCGTCAAAGCTTACGGAAGCCGACGTGCTCTCGACGTGGGCGGGCTTGCGGCCGCTCATCTCCAGCGAGGGCTCCGAGTCGAGCGTCTCCCGCGAGCACGAAATCCTGGTCGGCAGCGATGGCCTCATCACCATCGCCGGCGGCAAGCTCACGACGTTCCGGAAGATGTCCAAGGAGGTGGTCGACCGGGCCGTGGCATTGCTCCGGTTGACGGCTGACAACAGCGGCGGAAAGGCCGGTGCCGCGCCGCCCGAATACCGCGAGGCACACACCGCCCGCAAGCCGCTCCCCGGCGCCAAGGGCTGGCCCGAGGACGACGACGTCGAGCGCGTCATCAAGGCCATCCGGGCCGCTGGTCCCGTCGACGAGGCCACCGCCCGCCTCTTCGCGACGACCTACGGGATGCGCGGCGTGGACGTTGCCGCGATGATCGCCGCGAATCCGGCGCTCGGGCAGGCGCTCGTCGAGGGCCGCCCCGAGCGGCTCGCACAGGTCGACTTCGCGGTGCGCCACGAGCTCGCAAAGACCGTCAGCGACGTGATGATCCGCCGCACACAGCTCTACTACCGCGACCACGATCAGGGCCTGGGCGCGACCGACCTCGTCGCCGACCGCATGGCGACGCTGTGCGGTTGGGACGACGCGCGCAAGACGAACGAGGTGCTCGCCTGGCAGCAGGAGGTCGCCCGCAGCCGGAGCTGGAAGAACACGCGCTGAACGCCGTGTTTGACCGCGAGACTACGCGGGCCCGCCGACCTTGGCGACGATCGCCTCTGTCGCTGTCCAAAGCTTCGCCGCGAGCGCCATGTCCTTCCCGAACGCCGAGGACTCCGCGACGTTGCAGTCCTGCATGTACTGCCCGGTGATCCCGGCCGCGCCCGGGTGCACCGCGGCCCAGACCTCGGTTGCAGCGCCTTCGCCCGGCGTTTTCAGGAACAGCGGCCCCGAGACGAGGATGCCGACGCGCTCCATCGTCCCCATGTGCCGGCCGAGGTTGGTCGCGATGACGCCGGGGTGGACGGCGTTGACGGTCTTCTTCGTCCCGCCCAGCCGCCGCGCCAGCTCCCGAGCGAACAGCAGGTTCGCCAGCTTGGACTGGCCGTAGTTCTTCCACGCCGAGTAATGTAGCTCGCCCGTCAGGTTGTCGAGCTCGATCCCGGTCGCCGGCGCATTCTTGTGGGCGCCGCTGGAGAGGATCACGATGCGGCCGTCGTCCGCGACCTGGTCGACGAGACCGGTGACGAACAGGAAGTGGCCGATGTGGTTGGTGAAGAACTGCTTTTCGTAGCCGTGCAGCTTCTCCAGCTTCGGGAGCGCCATGATGCCCGCGTTGGCGATGAGCGCGTCGATGCGGACGCCCAACGCGCGCACGCTGGCGACGGAGGCACGCACGCTGTCGGGCTCGCCAAGCTCAAGCGCGATCGGGATGGTCTTGCCCCCGAGCGGCGCCAGGGCTTCCCTGGCTTTTTCGACGGTCCGGGCGGTGCCGATGACGGTCGCGCCGCGCATGGTGAGGACGCGAGCGGCCTCCAGCCCGAGCCCCGAGTTCGAACCGGTGATCAGCACGTGGCGACCGGTGAGATCGAGGCCGCTGGTGAGCGCCTCTGCGGTGGTGGAGGCGCCGAACCCGCTGGGGCCGTTCTTCGAGAGCATGGACATGAGCGACATCCCCGCGCCCTATCCCGCCCCGTCTCAGAAACGCCCTACGCGATTCTGAGCAGTGGCCAAATTATGTCCGGGTCGAGGTCGATGCGACGTTGCGAAAGGTTAGGGCCACGGCCGAGAAAGCGAGGACACAGGCCAGCGCGAGGTGCAGCGGGTAGCCCAGCCATTGGGCCGAGGCCCCGCTGGCGATCGCCGCGATCCCCTCCGCCACCAGCACCGTCGACGCCTGAGTCGTGTAGTCGGACGCCGCCCGGCCCGGCCGGCATCGCGTCATCATCTCGGTGAACAACGACGTCGTCGCCAGGCCGCTCGTCGCATGCTCCACCACCAGCGCGACCAGGAGGAGATCGCGCGCCCCCGGCCCGCTCGGATGAAGGCTGACGGCGACCCAGAGCAGCAGCGCGGCCGCCTGCAACAGCGCAAAGATCGGCAGCGCATGCCGGATCCGTGTCGTCAGCCACCCGCCCGCCACCGAGCCGAGCATCGCCGCCCCCGAGCCAAGCGTCCCGACCAGCCACCCGATGTCGCCGATGCTGTAGCCGTAGTCGACGAGCATGGGCTTGAGGCTGCCGGCGCCGAAGGACACGCCGAGCTTGTAGACCACCAGGACGGCGAACCAGGACGCCATGCCGGGCTCGCGAAAAAACGGGGTTGAGCGCGGTGAGATGGGCGCGGGTGTGGGTTCGACGGCACGGGCAGGCCGAAGCGGCCCCGACACCAGCAACGGGATGGTCGTGGCGACGAGGGCGAGCGCGAGGACCCCCACTGCCGCAGCCCAGCCGTACCCGTCCAGAACGGTGAGCAGCCACCCACCGCCGATGACCATACCGAGCCGATAGCCGGCGACCTGCGCCCCGTTTCCGAGGCCGAGGGCTGAGGGCTCCAGCGCCTCGACCGTCATCGCGTCTGTCGGGATGTCCTGCGTCGCCGAGATGAGGTTGGAGAGGAGGACGAGCGTAAACACAGGAAGAGCGGCGGTTTTCGGGTCGAGGCCAGTGCCGACGAGGAGGAGCGCGACGGCGGCAGCCTGAAAACAAAGCACCGAGACCCGTCGCGCGGCCGGGTTGGCCAGCCGAGGATGATTGAACAGCGGCGCCCAGACCAGCTTGAGGATCCACGGTAGCGCGAGCAGATTCGTGAGTGAGATCGTGACCAATGACGACCCCGCCTGGCGCATCAGCACGGGGATGCACTGGTTGAAGAAGCCGAAGGGCAGGCCCTGCGCGACGTACAGGGACGTCAGGACGGCGAGGCGGCTGGCCGTGGACCGGGCCGAGGGTGGCGTGGCGACTGGTGCGGTGGACATGCGGGAAACGTAGCTGCGGCGGGCGCGGCGGGGGGCTGGTCGAGGATGCTAGATAATGTTGGTCGATATATCGACCAACATTACCGACACGATCACTTCCTGAGCACAACGTGCGCTAAGCTTCCCCCAGCAGGAGCCCCGATGACCCGCCGACCGAACACCACCGAACGCCGTGTGGCCATCGCCGACGCGATGGTCCGCCTCCTCGCCCGCCATGGGGTCGACGGGGCGACGATGCAGGCCCTGGCGCGAGAAACGGGCCTGACACAGGGCCTTTTGCACTACCACTACGCGTCCAAGGACGAGATCGTCCTCGCGGCTGTCGACCGCCTCGCCGCCGGGATCGAGGCGCGCCTCCCCGCCAACGCCGGGACCTACCCGCTCGGCGCGTTGCTTCAGGCCCTGCTCGACGCCGGGAGCGCGGACGAGGAAGCCCTGCGCGCCTGGCTCGCCGTGGGTGACGCTGCGCAGCGGGACGAGCCGATCCGGCAAGCGTGGGCGGCGGCGCTGGCGCGGCTGCGGGCGAGGGTGGCCTCCGCCAGGGACGCCGAGCGCCCGCACGAGGCCCGTCAGCCGGACCGGCTGGCGCTCGCCGGGTTCGTGGTCGCGGCGGTGGAGGGGGTATGGCGGGTTGGCGTGCTTGCTCCAGGGGTTCTTCCGGTCGGGACCGCGGCGGGCACGTTGGCGAGGATCCTGCAGACGACCCTCCCCGCGCCCGTCGCCCGTCCCGCGTCCCCGCCCGTCGCCCGTCCACCCGCCGTCGAGGTCGCCATGCCCCTGCGCGCCCGCGATCGACGCTGGCTCGACCACCTCGTCGCGCGGTCGCCCATCCCCCTGCCGGCCTCGGTCTGGCAGATTGTCGCCGGCGCATACACCAGCCCCGACCGGCACTACCACACGCTCGAACACCTCGCCGAGCTGGCCGACCGCTACGCCGAGGTCGCTGCCGGCCCGGGCTGGCAGGATCCGCGCGCCGTCTGGCTCGCCCTCCTCTTCCACGACGTCGTGTACGCCGTTGGCACCGCGCCCGGCGAGAACGAGCGTCGCAGCGCCGCCATGCTCCGGGCCCTCCTCCCCGACACGGACGGCGCCGCCGAGATCATCGAGGCCACCGCCGATCACGGTGCGGCGCGTACCCCCGTCCACGTGTCCGCCGCCGACCTCGCCCACTTCCTCGACGCGGACCTCTCCATCCTCGGCGCCTCGCCCGCCCGCTACGCCCGCTACGAGCGGCAGATCGCGGCGGAGTACGTGCCGTTCGTGGGGCAGAAGGCCTACGATATCGGCCGAAGCGCGTTCCTGGCGCGCATGGCTGCGACGCCCTCGCTCCTCCGCTCCGAGCTCTTCCGCACCAAATTCGGCCCCTCCGCCCGCAGGAATCTCGCGTCCTGACCGCCCCCCGTCTCAGAAACGCCCTACGCGAATCTGAGCCCTGGTCAAAAACTGTCCGGGTGCCGGTGCCGACGGGCGCTGAGAATTCGAGGCTTGCGGCTAATAATCGCGCGGTCGGCGCCGCTGCATGGTCACGCCGGTCTCAGAAACGCCCTACGCGAATCTGAGCCCTGGTCAAAAACTGTCCGGGTGCCGGTGCCGGATGGCGCGAAAAATACTAGGTTTACGGCTAATAATCGCGCGGTCGACGCCCCTGCATGGTCGCGCCGCGGGTGGGTGATAGCGGACGGGGATGCGGATCGGCTTCTTCGGCACCCCGTCCTTCGCGCTCACGTCGCTCGAGGCGCTGCACGCGGCGGGGCATGACATCGCCCTGGTCGTCGCACAGCCGGACAAGCCATCGGGGCGCGGAAACCAGGTTGTTCCCCCGGTAACCGTCGCATTCGCGCGGGCGCATTTCATCACCACGCTCCAGGCGGCGAAGGTGCGGGTTCCGGAGTTCGCGGGGCAGATCGAGGCGGCAAAGCTTGACCTTGGCGTAGTCGTCGCCTACGGTCGCATCCTGACAGCGCGCGTGCTCGCGGCGCCGCGGCTTGGCTGCATCAACGTCCACGGCTCGCTGCTGCCGCGCTGGCGTGGGGCCGCGCCCGTGCAGTGGTCCGTGCTGGCGGGCGACGCCGAAACTGGCGTTTGCATCATGCAGATGGACGAAGGGCTGGACACCGGCGGCGTCCTCGCCCGCGCGTCCACACCCATTGGCACGCGCGAGACCGCGGGCGATCTGTATGACCGCCTCGCGGGCATCGGCGCCGACCTCCTCGTCGACACCGTCGCCCGGCTCCCGACGCTCACCCCCGTTCCGCAGCCGGCCGACGGGATCACGCACGCGCGGATGCTCCAAAAGTCCGACGGCAAGCTGGACTTCACCCTGCCCGCCAGTGAGCTCGACTGTCGGGTCCGCGGCCTCTCGCCCTGGCCCGGCGCCTACGCGATGTTCCGCGGCGAACCCCTGAAGATCCTCGAAGCCGCCCCCGTCTCCGCGACCGTCGCACCCGGCGCCATCGCCCGCGACGCCGTCGTCGGCACCGGGGCGGGCGGCCTTCGACTCCTCCGCGTCCAGCTCCCCGGGAAAAAGCCCGTCAGCGGCGCGGACTTCATGAACGGCGCGCGCGCGTTGGGCGAAACGCTCTGCTGAGCCGTGGCGCCGGACGCCTGACCCTCGACGCCCGCCCGCCCGCAGCGTAAGCGCCTCGGCCCCGGAGCCGTCATGCCCACCCTCGTCGCCCCAAGCATCCTCTCCGCCGACTTTGGCCGCCTGAACGAGGAGATCACGTCGATCCAGTCCGCGGATTGGATCCACGTGGACGTCATGGACGGCCGCTTCGTCCCGAACATCACCATCGGCCCGCTCATCGTCGAGGCCGCCCGGCGCGCGTCCCAGGCCCTCGCCGCCCCGCTCCCGCTCGACGTCCACCTGATGATCGTCGAGCCCGACCGCTACCTCGCCGACTTTCGCAAGGCCGGCGCGGACGTGCTCACCGTCCATGCCGAGGCCTGCGTCCACCTCGACCGCACGGTCCAGTACCTCCACCAGCTCGGCGCCAAGGCGGGGGTGTCCCTCAACCCGCACACCCCCGAGAACGTGCTGGACTACGTGCTCGACGAGCTGGACGTGGTGCTGTGCATGACCGTGAACCCGGGCTTTGGCGGGCAGTCGCTGATCGAGCGCGTTTTCCCGAAGATCGAGAAGATCCGCCGGGAGATCGAGCGCCGCGGGCTCAAGACGCTCGTCGAGGTCGACGGCGGCGTCAAGCCCGACAACGCGCGCCGGTTCCGGGACGCAGGGGCGCATGTGATGGTCGCTGGGTCGGCGGTGTTCGGGGCGAAGGATCGCGCAGGGGCGATCACGGCAATTCGCGAGGCGTGATCGTCTTCGGCGTCACACCTTCGGGGCCTCGCGCCCGCACGACCGTCGGAAGTTGCACCATCCGCACTTCGCGGACCCCTCCGCGAGCGTCGGAAAATCGTCCTTCTCGGCGATGTTCCTGGCGACGTCCTTGAGCGGCGCCCGCAGCTCGGTCACACCCGCGCGCACGGCCTCCCGGGCCAGCGCGATCTCGGTGGGCCCGACGGCGTGGCGCGTCTCCGTGTTGTGCCGCAGGTTTACGTGCATCGCCACGATGCGGTCCTCCGGGATCCCCAGCTCCTGCGTCGCGTAGAGCCCGTAGATCCCGAGCTGCGAGGCGATCTCCGCGTCGTCGTGGTTGGACCCGGTCTTCCAGTCGATGATGACCACGCCGCCCTTCCCGTCGCCCACCATCGCGTCCACGGCCAGGTAGACCTCGGCCCCAAACGCCGGGTCTCCCACGGTAAAACGCCGCAGCTCCTCGACCTCCGTCAGCCGGTCGGCCGAGGCGAGGAGGCGCTGGTAGATCCGGTTCTCGTGGAGGGTGATCACCTGACGGTCGATCTCGTCGGCCGCGGCATCCCAGTCCTCGCGGGTGACGGGCGTGGCGTAATAGTGCTCGGCGAAGCCAGTTCGTTTGGCCGGGCGCTGGAGCCAGGCGCCGGACTCGGAACCGTCGATGTCCTCGCTGACCTGCCGGTTCGCTGCGTGCCGCATGTCTTCGAGGGGCCAGTCCCGGACGTGACCGCCGCGCTGCAGGTCGCCCATCGCGCGCTTGAGCCCCTCCTCCGCGATGCCGTGCACCACCGTGCCCGTCCACATCGCCCGCGTCGTCAGCTTCTTCTCGATCCAGGCCTGCTTTGTCGCCTTCGGCGCGCCGCTCTCCCACCCGCCCCAGGAGCCGTAATACGTGTACCAGTACGCGCGCTTGCACTCGTGGAACGCGCGCCCGCGCGAGTGCGACCATACAAGCTCATTCTGGAGGCCCATGCGCGATTTCCTGCTCCCCCGTATCTCTCCCCTGGTCGCGCTGCTCCCGGCGGCACTGCTGCTCGCCGCCTGCACCCCTGCTTTTCATGGCGGTCGGTACGACAGCACGACGGCTTCGCAGGACTCGGCCGACACGGCGGGGCACGGGGACTCTGGCGGCGCGGGCGACTCGTCCATCGGTGGCTGTCCCGCAGGCAGCGTCCCCGTCGTCGGCGCCTCGGGCACGTTCTGCATCGACGCGTACGAGACCACCATCTCGGGCGACCCGGGGAACATCGATCAGGGCGCCGCGTTCCCGGACGGCTCCACCAAGGCGACGTCCAAGGCGAAAGCTGGCGTCCAGCCGACGCAAAACGTGAGCTGGTACCAGGCCTACGCCATCTGCGCCGTCGACGGCCGGCACCTCTGCACGGTGGATGAGTGGCAGACCGCCTGCGGGCCCTACACCTATCCGTGGGGCGACGCACCCTCCGCCCAGACCGAGTGTGCCGTCGCCAATTCGGACGGAACAACCTCAAGGACCGACAGTCAGCCGGCGGGGTCGTTGACCGGCTGCGTGAGCCCGCAGGGGGTGTACGACCAGATCGGCAATTTGTGGGAATGGGCGGACCCCGGGGTGAAGAACAGTGATGGAACCCCGGGAACTGCGAAGCTCGGCGGCGCCTGGTACGCGGGCGCGGGCGATGCCCTCTGCGGCCTGGACCCCCACACCGAACACCCGCCCACGTTTGACGGCACAATCGGTTTCCGCTGCTGCTCCGAGCCGTAAACCGGCCCTTCACCGCCGCTATTTCTTGAGCTGCCCCACGCGCGCCTCAAACGCGTCCAGCAGGTCAGGGATCGTGCGGCTCACGGCGTAGCGCTGGATGCCGGTCGGGATGTGCCCGGATTCGGCCCACCATTGGTAGCTCACGAGGCTGCCGCCTCCGGGCCGGTTCGACACTTCCCATCGACCAAGCATGGTTTTCTCCCACGTTGCATCCGTGGCCCACTGCGTGATGCGCGTCATGTAGGGCGCGGGGTCGATCATCCACCAGCAACTGTCGAAGTGGTCGCCGTGGTCCACGTTCATGACCTGCGCGACGAGCTGGCGCTTGATGTGGATGGCGTCGAACATGAACCCGATGTCAAAAGACAGGTACATGTGGTCTTTGTCGATGTACTCGCTCTTGTCGTAGCCAAAGCGCTCGGGGACCCACTCGTCCTGGCTCCCGGCATCGCGCAAGACCGGCTCCCAGTCGGCGACGGTGTAGGCGCTGTACCGGGTGAAATTACCGCCGACAACGTCCATCCCGTCGATGTCCGCGGTGCCGGTGGCGATGCCGTGGCCGGTGTCCGAATCGGGGGTCGGGGAGGCGATGGTCGAAAAGACGCGCTGGTCGCAGGCCGCGGCGGGTGCGACGGTGTGGGGGGCCAGAGCGACCACGAGGGCGATGAGCGAGACCATGAGGCCCTCCTCCGTGAAGGGGCTTTACCCAGTATAGCTGCGGGAACGGCCGTCGCAAGCTCAGGGTAAGGGTGGGCATGTCCTTTGACCCCGACGCGCCCGCGAACCCCGACCACCTCTACGGCCTTCCGTTCACCCCCGAGAACGCCCGCGTGGTGCTGATACCGGTGCCCTGGCAGGCGACTACGTCGTACCGGCGAGGCACGCGCGGTGGCCCGAGGGCGATCTTCGAGGCCTCGCTCCAGGTCGACCTCCACGACCTCGAGGTCGGCGACGCGTGGCGCGAGGGCTTCGCGATGCTGCCCGAGGACGACGTCGTGCGCGCCTGGGACCACGACGCCGAGGGCGACGCGCTCGCCGTTATCGCCGCGGCGGAGGGCGACGACGCGGGTGACGGCCCGGCGGACATCGTGATCGAGCTGGCCCTCGCGCGGGTCAACGCGCTCTCCGAGAGGCTGAACGAGCACGTCTACGCGGAGACGAAGCGCCTTTTTGACTTAGGACACCTACCCGGAGTGCTGGGCGGGGACCACTCGGTGCCATTCGGCGCGATCCGGGCCGCCGCCGAGCGCCACCCCGGCCTCGGCATCCTGCACATCGACGCGCACGCCGACCTGCGTGTCGCCTACGAGGGATTCACGTGGTCACACGCCAGTATTCTGTACAACGTCCTCACCCGGATCCCGGACATCGCCGCCGTGGCGCAGGTGGGCCTCCGCGATGTTGGCGCGAAGGAAGTCGCGTTCGCCAACGCCGATGATCGCGTCTCCTGGTACACAGACCCGCAGATCCAGCGCTCGCTCGCGGAGGGGACGCCGTGGATCGCGCTTGTCCGCGAGATCATCGCCGGCCTGCCTGACACCATCTGGATCACCCTGGACATTGACGGGCTCGATCCGGCGCTATGCCCCGGAACGGGAACGCCGGTGCCAGGTGGCCTCTCGTGGGGGCAGGTCTGCGTGCTGCTCGCCGAGGTTGGGGCGAGTCGCCGGATCGTCGGCTTTGACCTCAACGAAGTCGGGCCGGGCGAGTGGGACGGGAACGTGGGGGCGCGGTTGCTGTACAAGCTCTGCGGGCATGCGGTGCGGTCGCATCGGGGCCTGCGCACGTGAGGCCGATCGCGGCCGTACTCGCGGCGCTCCTCGCGGGGTGTGCGGCGCGCCACGCCTCACCGCCAGTGGCAGTCGCACTGCCGCCGCAGGCCATCAACACGACATGCAGCGCCCACAACGCAGACATTCAGGAGGCGGTGTTCCGGGCGCTCTTCGCCGACAACGAGTCCGGCATCCAACAGCGGGCGCGGGCCTACTTCCTGGTGGTTGAGAAGGCCGACCCCCCGGCGGAATTCCTCGCCCGCTTCGCCGGAGAGCAGCCGGTCGTCCTGCCAGGGTCCGCATTTTCAGGGCACCGGGCCCTGGAGTTCTCCGTCGGCCCCATCGTTTGTGCGTCGCCGACCGAGGCCGTCGTCGGTGCAGGCTACTATGAGGGCCCGCTGAGCGCGTCCGGGGCCGCGTACACCCTCGATCTCCTCGACGGCCACTGGGTCGTGAAGCGCGTGAGCGGCGGATGGGTTTCGCAGGCGCCTGCCCGCCCCGTAAAAACCGCCACCCCCGTCAATCCCGACAGCATCGTCAACAATAACGGATAACTCATAAGGTTTTTCCGTCACTTTTCACCGATTCTGCTTGTCATGGCGGGTGTCCTCCCATACCCTCCGGAGGATGAACACCTACGCGCTTGGCATCGACGTCGGCAGCACCACCGTCAAGGCCGTGGTGATGGATCCGGACACCTTCCAGATCCTGTGGTCCGAGTACCACCGCCACGAGACGCGGCAGCCCGAGATGGTCATGGACTTCCTGATCAAGATCGGCCACGCCTTCCCGGACGCGACGTTCCGCGTGTTCATGACGGGCTCGGGTGCCGGGCCGCTCTGCGTGCCGGTCGGCGCGCGCTTCGTGCAGGAGGTCAACGCCGTCACCCTCGCCGTCGAAAAGCTGCACCCGGACGTTGGCAGCGTGATCGAATTGGGTGGGCAGGACGCGAAGATCATCATGTTCCGCGAGAACAAGGAGACCGGCGAAAAGCAAGCCGGCACCTCCATGAACGACAAGTGCGCCTCGGGGACGGGCGCGACGATCGACAAGTGCATGCTCAAGGTGGGGATGGCGCCCGAGGTCGTCCGCGCGATCACCTTTGACCCGGACCGTCTGCACCACGTCGCGGCCAAGTGTGGCGTGTTCGCCGAGACGGACATCGTGAACCTCGTGAAATCCGGCATTCCCGGCCCCGAGATCATGAACTCGTTGGCGGACGCCATCGTCCACCAGAACTTGAGCGTACTCACGCGCGGAAATACCCTGCGGCACCGGGTCTTGCTGCTCGGCGGGCCCAACACCTACCTGCCGTTTTTGGTGGAATGCTGGCGCAAGCGGATTCCGGAGACCTGGGCCGAGCGCGGGCACGACTACCCCAAAGACATCCCGATCAACGAGCTCATCTTCGTCCCCGAGAACGCCCAGTACTACGCCGCCTTCGGTGCCGTCGTGTACGGATTGACGGAGGACGTGCGCGTGGCATACCGCGGGTTGGACGGGCTGAAAGACTACATGACCAACGGTCGGGCGGCGCGCCTGGGCGCCTCTGCCGGGTCCCCGTTGATGCGCGAGACGGACAACCTCGAGGAGTTCACCGAGGAATACCGGGTCCCCAGGTTCGAATCGGCGACGTTTGAGCCGGGCGAGGTGGTCCGGGCCGTCATCGGGATGGACGGCGGATCCACCAGCTCCAAGGCGGTTCTCGTCGACGAGCGCGGGGTCATCCTACGCAAGGAATACCAGCTCTCCAAGGGCAACCCGATCGCGGACACCAAGGAGATCCTCGCGCGCCTGAAGGGCTACGTGCACGATCAGGGCGCTGTCCTCGACGTGATCGGCTTCGGCGCGACAGGCTACGCCGCCGACGTGCTGCAGGAGGCCGTCCGCAGCGACGTGAACATCGTGGAGACGGTCGCGCACATGATGAGCGCGGTCCACTTTGTGCCCGACGCGGACGTGATCTGCGACATCGGCGGGCAGGACATCAAGGTGCTGATGCTGGAGCACGGCGACATCAAGAACTTCCGGCTTTCGAATCAGTGTTCGGCCGGAAACGGCATGCTCCTGCAAGCGATGGCGGACCAGTTCGGGTTGAAGGTTCAGGACTACGCGGACGTGGCGTTTGGGGCCAAGCTGGCGCCCAAGTTCAGCTATGGCTGCGCGGTGTTCCTGGACACGGACCGCGTCAACTTCCAGAAAGAGGGCTTTACGAAGGAGGAACTGTTGGCGGGCCTCGCCCAGGTCCTCCCCAAGAACGTCTGGCAGTACGTGGTCCAGATTCCGCGGCTCGCGGAGCTTGGAAAGGTGTTCGTGCTGCAGGGCGGCACCCAGCACAACCTCGCGGCCGTGAAGGCGCAGGTCGACTACATCAAGGATCGCGTGCCCGGCGGCATCGTGAAGGTTCACCCGCACACGGGCGAGGCTGGCGCGATCGGCGCCGCGTTTGAGACCCTCCGCGTCGTCCGACGCAAAGGCTCGACCCGCTTCATCGGCATCGACAACGCCATCGCGCTCACCTACACGTCGACCAACGACGAGTCGACAAAGTGCACATTCTGCCCGAACAACTGCTCGCGGACGTTCATCGACACGTTGACCCCGTCGGGCGACACCAGCCGCTACATCTCGGGCTTCTCGTGTGAGAAGGGCACGGTGGAGTCCAAGGACGCGCTCAAGGTCCTCGCGAAGAAGAACAACGAGATCAAGCGCAAGTTTCCGAACCTGGTCGAGGAGGAGGCGCGGATGGCCTTCGCCCACTTCTACGAGCCCGAGGCCCTGCCGGCGAAGGGCACCTACGTCGCGGACGTCGAAGTGCGGAAAGGGCTGCTTGGACGAATTCAACGCCGCGCCATCGGCCGACCCTTCGAGCGCTCCAGCGCCGAGTGGCAGCAGTGGCGCAAGGAGTGTCGCGTCGGGATCCCGCGCGTGCTCAACATCTACCAGACGGGCCCGTTGTTCCGGACGTTTTTCGAGGCCGCCGGGCTGCCGAAGGAGAACGTGGTCTTCTCCGACCAGACCAGCGAGGAGATGTGGGTCGAGGGTGGCAAGTATGGGTCGATCGACCCGTGCTACCCGTCCAAGGTCGCGCAGGCGCACATCCACAACCTCATCTTCCACAAGCATGAAAAGCGTGACGGCGCCGCGCGGACCGGCCCGCTCGACTTCATCTTCTTCCCCTGCCTGACGCACATCCCCAGTCACGTCTCGCAGGTGATGGACACGGCGTCCTGCCCCATCGTCGCGGGCGCGCCCAACGTGATGAAGGCGGCGTTCACCAAGGAGATCGACTTCTTTGCGCGCGCGGGCATCCAGTACGTCGACCCGGCGCTCACGCTCGTGGAGCACAACCTGTTCCGCGACCAGATGTTCCGCGCGTGGGGCCCGAAGCTTGGGCTCACCCGGGACGAGTGCGACCACGCCTGCGTGGAAGGCTTCAAGGCGTTGGACGCGTTTGACAAGCAGGTGCAGGACAAGGGGCGCACCATCCTCGAGACGGTGGAGCGCGAAAACCGCGTGGCAATCCTGATGATCGGCCGCCCCTACCACAGCGACCCCGGGCTCAACCACGGCATCCCCGACGAGTTCCAGGTGCTTGGCTACCCCATCCTGTCCATGCGCTCGATCCCCAAGGACGCCGCCTGGCTCTACCGGTTCTTCAAGGACGACCTCGCCGCGAAGAAGGCCGATGGCACCCCCCTTATCGACGATGTCTTCGACGTGCGCGACGTGTGGCCCGAGAACTTCTCGGCTAACTCCGTGCAGAAGGTCTGGGCGGCCAAGTTTGCGGCGCATCATCCGAACGTCGTCATCCTCGATCTCTCGAGCTTCAAGTGCGGCCACGACGCGCCCACCTACGGGCTCATCGACAGCATCGTGAAGGCCAGCGTCACACCCTACTCGGCGCTCCACGACATTGACGCCAACAAGCCTGGTGGTAGCATCAAGATCCGCGTGAAGACCTATGCACATCGCCTCGCGCTCTTCGAGGAGACGCTGCTGGACGACGCCAAGAAGAAGGTCGAACTTGAACGCCGCGTCGCTGAGAAGCGAGCGGAGCTCCTGGCGCGCAAGTATGGGGCCTATGTTGCCGAGACTGCCGCGGTGGCCAAATGACCCGCCGCGCCCGCGAGGGGGTTGAGCGGCGTTCCACAGCGACGACGAAGCCGGCGTCAGGCCTGCGTAGCCGCCCAAATGAATTTCATCGCCACGTGAATCTCTCAACCCCCCTCCGCCCTTCGGGCACCTCCCCCCGGTGGGGGGAGGAAAAATCAACACCCCGGAACTCCCCATGAACGAAAACCAGCCCCTCCCGTCTTCCGAAGATCACCCGAGCTACACCAACGACGCGGACCTGAACGCCGAGCTCGCCGCCTTTGAGGCTGCAGAAGCCAGGAAGCTCGGCATCGACGGTGCCACCCAGCACTGGTCGGACCCGGTGCCGACGGGCTTCACGATGAAGGAGCGCCCGCACACGACCCTGCTCGTCTCCGGGCTCACGCTTGCGCACGACACCTTCGTCGTCGCGGCGCTCTCGGGCATCGGGTACAAGGTCGAGGCGATGGAGGTGCCCAACCAGGAGTCGCTCACGTTTGGGAAGGAATACGGCAACCGGGGGCAGTGCAACCCGACGTATTTCACGGTCGGCAACCTCGTGAAACACCTCGCGCACCTGCGGGACAAGGACGGGATTCCGACCGCCGACATCATCCGCGACTACGTCTTTCTCACGGCGGGCGCGTGTGGGCCCTGCCGATTTGGGACCTACGTCACGGAATACCGCAAGGCGCTGCGGGACTCAGGCTTTGACGGCTTCCGCGTCATGCTTTTTCAGCAGCAGGGCGGCTTGAAGCAGGCCACGGGTGAGAAGGCCGGGTTGGAGCTGAACCCGCCGTTCTTCCTGGCGTTGCTCAAGGCGCTGTTCACCGCCGACATCCTGAACCTGCTTGGGTACCGCATCCGCCCCTACGAGGTTGAGCCTGGGGCTACAGACGCCGCGATCGCGCGTTGCAAGGCGATCATCAACAAGTCGCTCTCCGAGCAGACGCCGCTGGTGTTCGCGCTCCACAAGGTCTCCAAGGAATTGAAGGCGGTGAAGGTCGACAAGGTCCAGCCCAAGCCCAAGGTCATGATCATCGGTGAGTTCTGGGCGATGACCACCGAGGGCGACGGAAATTATCACCTGCAGCGCTTTCTGGAGCAGGAGGGCGCGGAAGTCGACATCCAGCCGCTGATCAACTGGATCCTGTTCATGATCTGGGAGAACACCCACGACACCAAGGAGCGCATGACCCTGCGCGGGGACGACGCCGGGAAGAAGGGCCTGGAGGGCAAGGACCCGTGGAAGAAGCTGGTGATGTTGAAGGGCGCGGACATCGCGATTCGCGCCGTGTTCCAGGGCATGGCGTTCACCACTGGCTTGTACGATTACCACCTGCCGGACATGGACGAGATCGCGTCCCTGGCCAGCGCCCACTACGACAACAACGTGCGTGGCGGCGAGGGCCACATGGAGATCGGCAAGGTCATCCAGTCCGTCCAGAAGAAGAAGGTGCACATGGTCGTGAGCGTGAAACCCTTCGGTTGCATGCCGTCTTCTGGCGTGTCGGATGGCGTCCAGTCGCTCATCACCCAGCGCTACCCGGAGCTGATCTTCTGTCCGATCGAGACGTCTGGCGACGGCGCGACGAACGTGCAGAGCCGTGTTCAGATGATGCTTTTCCGGGCACGCCAGCGCGCGAAGGAGGAGTTGCAGGCCTCGCTCGAGAAGCGCGGGATGTCCCTGGACGACGCAAAAGCCCGGGCGAAGGCCAAGGGTTGGACGGCGTTGCGGCACCCGAAGCACGCGGTCATCGGGACCGGCGCGAACATTGTGGAGCAGATGGCGTAGTCGCTCGCGGCTACGTCGGCGGCGATCCGGCGCTGACGCCGCGATGCACCAGCATCAGGTACACCCACGACGTGCTGACCATCGCATCCGTCCAGTCGCTCGCCTCGCCGCGCGTCTCCGCGGACGTGACGGGCGCCGACATCTTCCAGTCGTCCAACGCCGGGTCCTTCTGGTTGCGGCGACCGCTGGTGGCGCGGGTCTTGCCCGGGTCGGCGTACGCATCGCCCGGCTTCGCGGCCGAGTAGTCGGGACGGGCCTTTCCGTAGGGGTCGTCGACGACGAGCCCGCCGCTCGTGACCGCCTGCACCGCCACGATGTGGGTGCCCTCCTGGCCGGCCCCCTTGTGGCGGATCGACATCATCGCAGCACCGCCCTGCTCCAGGCAGTCCTTCAGCTTGACCTTGGCTTTTGGCCAGCCGATTCCGGGCTCGACGCGCTCGGTCGTGGGCTTGGGCAGGCCGTGGGCGGAGGAGCCGTCGTGGACCGCGCCGACGAGGTCGGACGCGTTGGAGCCCGCGTTGATCGCGGTACGTTCGATGCCGAGCAGATCCATCATGAACAGCGCGAGGTCGTCCATGCCGGCGTTGGCCTGGAAGTCACCGGCCCAGGTCTGCAATTGGGTGTCCGACTGGCGAGCGCCGCGCAGGCGTTGATAGTCCTTGTCGTGACGCGGTCCGTTTTCAGCGCGTAGATACTGGAGAACGCGGGCCTTCCAGGCGCCGTCCTTGAGCCGGACGCAGGTGGGGTCGAAGGCGGCCATCTGGCGCTTGACCTCGTCGGGCGGCAGCTTTTTGGCCGCGAGCGAGGCCTGCAATTCGGCGCGCTTCAGCTTTGTCTCGATCGCCAGGATCAGATCCTCGCGCGAGTATCCCAGTCGCTCCAGCACCATCGCCAGGGAAGTGCCGTTGCACGTGGCCTCGGGCGACGCGAGATTGTTCGACTGCGTCTGATAGCCGGGAACGCCGTAATCCGCGGGTTTGCGCCCGATCTTTCGCAGATCGTCCAGGGCCCCGGCCCAGGGTGTTGCCGGCTCGGTCTGGGCGGTGCCCCACAGGTCAGTGGCCGGCGCGTTGCTCGAGTCGTTCCGCGGTGTAGCGCCGCTTCCACCCGCCATCTGGAGGAGAATGCGCGCGGGCTGCACCCACGAGGGCGGCAGGGCGCCGATCGGCATCGCCCCCTCGTCGCCCTCCGGGAATTTCGGGAGGTGGGCGACGTCGACGATATCGCCGCCGCGAAGGCGCATATCCACCTCGGCGGCCTCCCCCATCACCGCGCGCGCCCGTTGGCCTTGAACCTTGACGTCCTCCTCCAACATCAGGTCGCCGACGACCTCCCAGAGCCGGTTCGCGTAGGCCTCGGTTGCCGCGGCCCGGGGGTCCTTCGCGGGCCCCTGCGGCGTTGCCGGATCGCCCGTGCCCGCGCGGGCCTGAGCGTCGGCGTTACTTCCGGTCAAACGGGCTGTTTCCCGGCTCCGCTCGGGTGTCAGGGTCGGCGCAGTCGCGGGGGCTCGGGTCTGGGTCTGGGCGGCCATGTCGTCAGTGTACCACTCCTCGGGAACGTGGCTGGCGTCGCTGTCCGGTCAGGGTTGGACGGGCGCGAGGACGCCACAGCAGAGCCACACCCCTCCGGAGGCGTCCTCCGCCACCGGTTCGCCGAAGGCCGCACGGGCGTTTTCGATGTTGATGCTGCCGAAATCGCCGAGCGCCACGACGAGCGTTCCCGGCGGAAGCTGCTTGAGGTTCGGCTCCTCGGGCCGGTCCGGGTTCGCCAGCAGCTTTCGCCCGTGCGCGCGCTGGTCGAAGTAGAGTTGTTGGGGATGGACGCCCGGTCCGGTCGCACCGACGACGGCGATGGGACCGGGCGGAAGGTCGGCAAGCAGGTCATAGACGGATGGCGTGGCGGACGACGTCCCCGGCAGAACGAGCGGTCCGGGGCCGAGGCAGGCGGCATCGGCGAGGGTGCCGAGGAGGGCGAGGGGGACGAGGAGGGGCCCGGCGACGGGGAAACGGCGCTGGATGCGACGAATCCCGTGACCGGCGAGGAGCACGCAGCCGATCTGTCCGAGGATCCAGAGCCGCGCGTGGTGGTTGAACAACGACGCGAACGGCAGACGGTCGAGCGCATCCGCGACGGGATTGCCGCATGAAAGCGGCGTTCCTCCCAGCGACGGGTGCTGCCCGACCGACCACGCGGCCATCGCGACGACCGGCGCCGTCAGCGGTCCTGCGCCGACGGCCGCCAGCGCGAGGGTCGGGTAGCCGATCCAGACCGGGTGCTCGCGGACGAACGCGTCGCCGAGCGGTTGTTCGCCGCTGGGTGCCAGGAAACTCGCGACGTCGGCGGCGCGCCAGGGGTTCACGCGCCAGAGCGGCTCGACCTGTACGGCTGGCGTGCCTGACCTGTGCCCGACGCCGGAGAGTCGCGTGCGAAACGGCAACAACGCGGGCATCGCGATGACCGCGGCGAGGATGGCCGCGACGCCCAGCCGCTTCGCCGCCGCAACGCGTGCGGGCCCCCCCGCGAGTCGCCAGAGCCCGATCCCGACCGCCGTCGCTGCCCCGAACCACGCCAGGTAAAGCCCACACCACGCCAGCAGCCCGAGCAGAAACCCAGCCGCCAACGCCCGCCTCCCCGTCCCGGTCGCGTCCGTCGCCGACCACAGGAACGCGATCGCGAGGAGCAGCACGCCGACCGCCCCGTCCTCCGTCAGCCCGCTCCACAGCGACCCGCGCCAGATCGGCGACATCACGCAGCCAACCGCCACAAACGTCGGAGAGAGCTTCGTCGCCCGCCCGAGCGCCGCCCCGCCCATCGCCGCGAGCGCGATCCAGCCGATGACGAGGGTGTTCCAGGCGAACGTCAACGCTGGCGTCGCCAACGGTCGCTGCACCCCGCTCAGCCCACGTACGAAGCCAAACGGCAGCCCTCGGGAGAGGCCGTCGTCGACCACCGCAATTGCGCCGGCGATCCACGTCGGCAGCGGATCGATCACATGCCGGTCCTTCGTGCCCAGCGCCAGATCCGTCCCGGTCGGCCATGCGGGCCACTGCTCGGCGGTCCACGCTTGCACCCACGCGTGCCCGTAGGTCTCCGCGCGCGGCGACCCGACCAATTCCCCGCGTCCAATGGCCGGTCCCGCGAGCAGAAGCGCCAGCCCAAGCCCGAGCAGGACGTCTCGCCATCGCATCAACCGGTCGGTCACACCCTCGCCTATCCCTGCCGTACGCGCGGTCGTCGTGACGGGATTCCCGTCGCCGATGAACGAGATCAAAACGCTGAGCTACATCTGGGGCGGCTTCGGCATCTTCCAGGTGGTCGTCGGCCTCCTCTTTGGCGTTTGCTTCGGGCTGTTCGGGTTCGTCCCGCTGCTCTCCGGCGACCGCGACGGCGCCATGGTAGGCGGCATCTTCATGACGTTTGCCGTGGTGTTCACGGCGATGATCGTCCTGTTCGCCATCCCCAACATGATCGCTGCCTGGGGGCTGTCGAACAACCGACGGTGGGCGGGGATCCTCGCGTCCATCCTCTCGGTGTTCATGATCTTCAGCTTCCCGATCGGCACGATGATCGGGGGATACACGCTCTACATCCTGTACAAACCCGAAAATCAGGCTGCGCTCACCTGACCGTCATCGGTAAGCGGCGCGCCGCAGCCGGTCGTTGATGGCAACGCCGATGCCGACGGGCAGGGCCAGCTCGCAGACGATGGGGTCGATGCCGACGTCATCGTGGCAGCGCAGGTCGTCGTACAAGCGGCGGGCGTGGTCGTCGGGTGGGCCGGCGGGCACGTGGGCGCCGGTAGTGCCGTTGGGGACGAGGAGGACCGAGCCCCGCGGCGCATAATGGGCGTCCAACGTGCCGGGAGCGGCGATGGCTCCGCCGACCTCGACCGGGCCGAGGCTGTCGAGGAGGGTTTCGAGGGCGACGCCGCCTGGGCGCAGGAGGCGCGGGTGGCCGTCAAGGAGGGCGACGATGGTGCTCTCGACGCCAACGCGGCAGGGCCCGCCGTCGACCACGGGCAGGTCGGGAAGCTCGACGAGGACGTGCTCAGCGCGGGTTGGGCTGACGCGTCCAAAGCGGTTGGCGCTGGGTGCGGCGAGGGGGCCGACGCCGGTGAGGATCGCGAGCGCAACGGGGTGATCGGGTACGCGCACGGCCAAGGTCGCGTGCCCGCCAGTGACTTCGCGGGGGACATCGCGGTTCGGCAGCACGATCGTCAACGGCCCGGGCCAGAGGCCGATCAGCGCGTCGGCGCGCGGATCCCAGCGGGTGTGCGCGCGCGCGGCGGCGACGTCGGCTACGTGCAGGATGAGCGGGTGCGTCGCCGGTCGGCCCTTGATCGCGAAGATCCGCGCCACCGCGGCCGGGTTCAGGCCGTCGGCCGCGAGCCCGTAGACCGTCTCCGTGGGGATCGCCACGACTTCGCCCGCGCGCAGGCGCTCGATCGCCTCGGGGACGGGGATTCGCATGGGGGCGGGGTAACCGGTGTGGGCGGGCCACGGCTCTCCGGGGTTATCCAAAACCGATGGTGCAACGTGGACCCCCGCTTCTCGCCAGAGCCGCCCCCGCGAGGGTTCGATGAACGCGCCACGCTATGCGGGGCGACCCGGCCACGTTGAAAGCTGGTTCCTGCGCGCCAACCACCCGTCGCGCCCGCTCGCGGTCTGGATCAAGCTCACGATCCTCGCGCCCTTGCCCGGCCCGGCTGGAGCACCGCCGCCGGTCCTGGAGACCTGGCTTGTCTACTTCGACGGCGAGAATGGCACGACCTTCGCCCACAAGGACACGCACCCGCTCGACCGGACCTCGCTCGCCAGTCCGGATGCCAGCGCCGACGTGGTCTTGTCCGCTGGCCGCTTCGTCCTTGATCTGAAGGCCGGGACCGTCCGGGGCGCTGCGGGGGCTGGGAGCTTCGACCTTCAGTTCTCGCCCGTCGCCGGCAGCGTCGCCCGTCCCCTCTGCCTCCTGCCCTACGACTGGATGCTGCGGTCGCCGTTCCCGAAGTCCAAGCTGCTCACCCCGCTCCCAGCGTTGATGTTTTCGGGCGCGCTCACCATCGGCGGGGCAACGGTGGCGGTCGACGGATGGTCGGGGATGGAGGGGCACAACTGGGGCAAGGAGCACGCTTTTGAGTACGTCTGGGGGCAGTGCGTGTTCCCCGAGTCGGTCGACCCGGGGGGCGCCGGCCCGGCCGTCGTGGTCGAGGCGTTCAGCGCGCGCGTGCGTGTCGGCGGCATGCTCACGCCTCGCCTCTCCGCGTTGGTGGTTCGGCGAGGCGACGAGGAGCACCGGTTTGACAGCCTGGTTGACGTCTGGCGGCAGGAGGCGACCGTCAACGATGTCCGCTGGACGCTGCGAATGCGCGGTCCCGCGGGCGAGGTGCGGTTGCGCGTGGACGGCACGGGGCGCCCGATGGTCTGCCTCGGGTACCGGAACCCGGACGGGCGGCTGGCCTACTGCCGCAACAGCAAGCTCGCTGACACGCTCGTCGAGGTGCGGCCTGCCCGATCAACGCCATTCCACGCGAGCAGCGCCCACGGCGGCGCGCTGGAGCTGTTGGGGGCGGACGCCGATCCGGCGCTCCCGGTGGTGTAGGCAGGGGGTGTGGGGCGAGGTGGGCACGCCCACGTTCCGACCCCGGGTTAGGCCCGACCGCCCCTGGAGCCCCGATGATCCGCCTTGAGAGCTACGTGTCCGGTCGCTGGCAGCCTGGAGCCGGACGGTTGACGACCCTCGTGAACCCGGCGAACGAAGCGGCGATCGCGGAGGCCTCCAGCGAAGGCGTGGATTTTGGCGCGGCGCTGGCGTACGGGCGGGCGGCGGGTGCGGCGTTGCGTGCGCTCACGTTTGCCGAGCGCGCGGGCCTGCTCAAGGCGATGGCGAAGGTGCTGCACGCCAACCGCGAGGAATTGTTGGACCTCGCGCAGACGAACGGCGGAAACACCCGGGGCGACGCCAAGTTTGACGTCGACGGCGCGATCGGCACGCTGTCCGCCTACGCCGTGACCGGGGATGCCATGGCCGCCCGGCTCGGGGACCGGAAGTTCCTCCTCGACGGCGACTTCATCCAGCTCGCGCGAAATCCCCGCTTTGTCGGCCAGCACATCCGCTCCACGCGCCACGGCGTTGCCGTGCACATCAACGCGTTCAACTTTCCGGCCTGGGGCACGTACGAGAAGGTCGCCGTCGCGTTCCTCGCGGGGGTGCCGGTCATCACGAAGCCGGCCACGGCCACCGCGGTGGTCACGTGGCGGTCGGTCCAATTGCTCGTCCAAAGCGGGTGTCTACCGGCTGGCGCGCTGCAGCTCATCTGCGGGAGCACAGGGGAGCTGCTGTCCCGGCTCGGGCCGCAGGACCACCTCGCGTTCACCGGATCCAACGCGACGGGCGCGGCGCTGCGAAACACGGCGGGCTTCGCCGAAAACGGCGTGCGCGTGACCGTCGAGGCGGACTCGCTCAACGCGGCGGTCTGCGGGCCGGACGTGGAGGTCGGCGGCGATGTGTGGAGCACGATGCTCCGGAATGTCGTGCAGGACATGACGCAGAAGACGGGACAGAAGTGCACGGCCGTTCGCCGTGTGTTCCTGCCGGCCGACAAGGCGGAAGCCTTTGAAGAAGCGCTCGTGGACGCGCTCTCCGGGGTGGTCGTGGGCGATCCGACGACGGATGGGGTGACGATGGGGCCGGTCTCCACGGCCGCGCAGCTCCGGGATGCGCGGGCGGGGATCGCGGCGTTGGCGGAAGGCAATCGCGTTGCTCTCGGCGGTGCGGCGCCGGTCGACGGCGTCAACGCGCCGGCTGGGAAGGGCTACTACGTCCGTCCAACCGTCATTTCAGGCGCCAACGCACGCACGCACGATCTGGAGGTCTTCGGGCCCTGCGTCTCGTTGCTGGCGTACGATGGGACGGCTGCGGGCGCGGCGAAGGGCATCGGGCAGGGTCAGGGCAGCCTCGTCTCCAGCTTCTACGCTGATGATCGCGGGTGGATCGGCGATGTCGTCGCCGGCGCTGCGCCCTGGCTTGGGCGCATGCAGATCTGCGGGTCGAAGATCGCGGACATGGCGACGCCGCCGGGGATGGTGTTGCCGTCGATGTTGCACGGCGGGCCGGGACGCGCGGGCGGGGGCGAGGAATTGGGCGGCGAACGCGGCTTGTTGTTCTACATGCAGCGGACGGCGGTGGCGGGCGACCGGGTCGTGCTCGGCAAGGTGTTCGGGACGGGCGAATAGATGGCGACGAACGCGGTTTTCGCAGCGAAGGGCACCCGTGACCTGCTCCCTGAGGCCATGCACCGCCGCCTCGCGGTCATCCAGACCCTGCGCAGCGTCTACGCGATGTTCGGCTTTGAACCACTTGAAACGCCGGCGATGGAGCGGATCGAGACGTTGACCGGCAAGTACGGCGAGGAGGGCAACCAGCTCATCTTCAAGATCCTCGAGCGCGGCGAGGGTGGGAGGGAGGGCAAGGCCGATCTCGCGCTGCGCTACGACCTCACCGTTCCGCTGGCACGTGTGGTGGCGATGAACCCGGCGTTGCCCCTGCCCTTCAAGCGCTACCAGATCCAGCCCGTCTGGCGCGCCGATCGCCCGGCCAAGGGGCGATTCCGAGAGTTCTACCAGTGCGACGGCGACATTGTCGGGTCGACGTCGTTGCTCTGCGACGCCGAGTGCATCGCGATGGCGCACATGGCGCTGGAAAAGCTTGGTTTCAAGGATTTTGTCGTCCACATCAACCACCGCGCGCTGCTGACAGCCATCGTCGCGGCCGCGGGCGTGCCCGAGCGGGAGACGGAGGTGCTCGTCGCCATCGACAAGCTCGACAAGATCGGCGTCGCCGGGGTCACGAAGGAGCTCTCGGAGCGCGGGATCGCGGCGGACGTCGTCGACCGGCTGTGGGCGATCCTGGCCAGCCCCGCGGACCTCGACGCCGTGTTCGCGGCTGTCGGCCAGCAGGCACATGCCGCAGTCGCCGATCTGCACGCTTTGTTCGCCCATCTTCGGTCGCTCGGCGCTACCCGCGTGGTGTTCGACGCCACCCTCGCGCGGGGCCTTGGGTACTACACGGGCGCGGTCTACGAGGTGAAGCTCACCGGCGTCGACGGGCAGGGTGCGGGCGTGGGGACGGTCGCGGCGGGCGGGCGATACGACGGGTTGATCGGGATGTTCTCGGGGAGGAAGGTGCCCGCGGTCGGCATCTCCATCGGGCTGGAGCGCATCCTGACCGTGATGGAGGAGCGCGGGATGCTCGCCGGCAAGGGGACGCCGGTGCGGGCTTTGGTCACGCTCTTCTCGGCGGAGACCGTAGCGGCGTCGCTGGAGCTGGCGGCGGGGATGCGGGCGGCGGGTGTCGCGGTCGAGGTCTGGCTGGGAGAGCCGGGTAGCCTCGGAAAACAGTTCCGGTATGCTGATCAGCGTGGGATCCCCTACGCGCTCGTGCTTGGCCCTGACGAGGTCGCGGCAGGCAACGTCGCGGTGAAGAAGCTCGCCACCGGCGACCAGCACGTGATCGCGCGGAATGGGGTCGCGGAGCGGATCAGGCCGTAGGCAGCCTGGGGTCGGCCGAGCGACGGACGGCTGGCGTCGCCGTTCAGCGCGTGCTTAGGCTTCCGTCCCCACGGAGCCTCTTTGTCCAGCCACACCGCCCGAGTCACCTGGTCCCCCGCCGTCCAGGGTGCAGAGCCGCCGCCTTTCACCTATGAAACCTACTCCCGCGACCATCGCGTCGCGTACGGCACCGGCTCTTCCACCGCGCTGTCGGCGGCCCCCGAGTACCGTGGCAACCCAGCATTGCCGAACCCCGAGGAGCTGCTCGTCGCCGCCCTCTCAAGCTGTCACATGCTCACCTTCCTCGCCATCGCCGTCCGCAAAGGCCTGACCGTCACCTCCTATGTGGACGACGCCGTCGGCACCCTCGCCAAGGACGAGAGCGGTGTCCTCTGCGTCACCGACGTCGCCCTCCGGCCCGTCGTCGGGTTCGCGGCCGAGGTCGACGGCGAGACCCTCGCGCGGCTGCACGCATCAGCCCATCGCGGCTGCTTCATCGCCAACTCGGTGAAGACGAAGGTCACCGTCGCCTGACCATCGGGGCACTGCGGCCCCTAAAGCGACCAGCCCTCGCGCGCGTCCTTCCCGGCGTCGAGCTGCTTTGCCAGCTCCAACGCTGCATCCCGCCCTTCGTCCGCCACCTTCGGCAGGACTGGTCGGACGATGAGGTAGAGGTCGCCACCGTCCACGCCCTTGCCCCGAACGCGCAGGCGCTGCCCGTTGCCCGTGCCGGGCGGCAGGGGGAAGCGGATCTTTCCGCCCATGGGCATGGGGATGTCGACGGGTCCGCCGCCGATCGCCTCGGTCAGCGAGACCGGGAGGTCCATCTCGAGGTCGTCGTCTTTGCGACGGAGGAAGGGGTGCTCGGTGATGCGGACGGTCAGCAGCAGATCGCCGGCTGGGGCCTTGTCCTGCCCCTCGGCCCCTTGCCCGCGCAACCTGAGCACCTTGCCGTCGCCGACGCCGACGGGGAGCTGAACCTGGATGGTCTGGCGCTCGCGGACGCGGCCCGTGCTCCCGCAAACGGCGCATTCCTCCTCGAACACCTCGCCGGACCCGCCGCACTCGTTGCAGGCCACGGCCATGTTCTGGCCCATCGCCCGCACCTGCCGTCGCCCGGTGCCCTTGCAGCCGCTGCAGGCGCGCTCGCCGGTGCCGCCCTTCCCATTGCAGGCCTTGCAGTTGGTGGGGCGCAGGATGCTGACGGGCAGCGGCTTTCCGCGGAGCGCGTCGAGCAAGGGCACCTCCACATCCCCCTCGATGTCGGCCCCCCGACTCGGGCGACGGGCCTGAGCGCCGGCGCCGCCGAAGCCGCCCCCGCCGAACCCTCCGCCGCCAAAGCCGCGAAGGATGTCGTCGATGTTCACGCCGCCCCCGAACCCGCCGGCCCCGGGCGGGGGCATGCCGCCGCGGGCCTTCCACGCGCGGGCCTGATCGGCGTCAAAACCGCTGCGGAGCGAGTCTTCGCCAAACTCGTCGTACAGCGCGCGGCGTTGCTCGTCGCCGAGGACCTCGTGCGCGGCGGAGACCTCCTTGAAGCGGGTCTCCGCGCCCGCTTCCTTGTTGCGGTCGGGGTGGAATTTCTGGGCGAGCGTGCGGAAGGCCTTCTTGATCTGGGCTTGATCCGCGGTCTTCGGCACGCCGAGCGCGGCGTAGAGGTCGAGGGGCATGGGGGCTCTGTGGGGGCTGGACGCAACGTAGGCGCGCGCCGGGTCCGCGTAAACCCGCCGCATGAAGTCGTTACGTCGCCCCGATGGCTGACCCCGTCGCCACGCCGCCGATCGCCCTGTACGCGCCTGCCTACCCGGAGGCCGCGTGGCAGGTGCGCGCGCGGGGCGACTGCCACGTCATCGTGACCGTGGACGAGGCCGGGAACGCCGGCGCCAGCGACGTTCGCGACTGTCCCGAGCTCCTCGTCGGGGCGACCCGCGACGCCGTCACCCGCTCGGTCTTTGCGGCCGAGGACGCGCCGGACGGCGTGTTGACGAGGACGTACGCGCTCACGTTTCCCTTTCGCCTCGACCCCGGCTTTGGCCACGACTGGGTCATGACGGGGTCAGTCGCGGGCTTTGGCTGGTGCGCCTTCTGTGCCGACACGGGCGCGTTCGCCGAGAACGACGCCTTGTTCGGGTTTGGCCTGCGCGACGACGCCATCGTGAGCGAGGCGGTGATCGGCTGGCGCGCCGGTGGATTCGAGATGGGCGGTGGGGCGGTCCGGGCGCTGTTTCCAGACGGACTGGCCACGCCAACGCTGGAGCTTGCGAGTACCTTTGTCATCGGTGAGCGCTCCGGGGTCGGGGTGCTGCCGAACTACGGGTCGCTGCGGCCGGGGCTCGGGATCGCCGTTCAGAGTCGGGTGCTGGATCGGCATGGCTTTGGCTGGCGCGTCGATCTGCACGGGGGCGTCGACGTGCGCGTCGGTTGGAACTACTACAAGGAGCTTCGACCCGACGTCGGATTGCAGGTTGGCTGGGTGTTTCCGGCGCCCGGCGCGAAAGCGGCGCTCGCCCGCGCGAACACACCGCGGGTCGAGTCGGTCGATCGGCTCTTTGTTCCGTACGTTCCGCCCCGTCCACCCCCTCCCGTCCTGCCGCCGCACGTACCGCGGCCACCGGCGATCGCCCTCCCGGCCGCGATTGTGCCCGCTGAACTGCGCGATCTCGGCGTCGCCGGGACCTGCCGCCTGCTGGTGGACGTCGATGCCGAAGGCATCCCCACGCGCGCGGAGTCCCTCGCCTGCCCGGGCCCCTACGCCGGCCCGGCCGAGGACGCGGTCATGGCGTCCCGCTTCTCGCCCGTGACGGATCCGGCTTCCGGCTCGGCCATCGCCGTGAATTTCGACGTCACGTACACGTTTGCAGCGGGCGGCGACGGCACCCCCATGCTCCCTTGACGTGTCGATAGCCCGATCCGCATCGGGCGCATCCGGCTCTCCCCACGGGTTGCCCTCGGCGCCGTTTCTGAGTAGGTGCTCAACAATGGCCCGGCCCACGCGAATCTCCGAGGCCCAGGTGCTCGCAGCGGCCCGCGAGGTGTTCCTGGAGGGGGGCATTCGGGCGACGACGGCGGAGGTGGCACGGCGGGCGGGGGTTGCCGAGGGCAGCATCTTCAAGCGGTTTCCGACGAAGTTCGAGCTCTTTCGACAGGCGATGAACCTCAGTGTGGAGGAGCCTGCGTGGTTGCTCGCGCTGCCCGCGCGGGTGGGCGTGGGGGACGTACAGGACACGCTCACGGATCTTGGCACGGAGATGGTCGCCTACTTCCGTCTGGTCGCTCCGTTCATGATGATGCGCTGGTCCAACGCTGACTGTCTCGGGGGGGGCGCGTCGACACCGCCGAACCCCGCGCTGCAGCGGCTCCGCAAGCTGGCAGGCTATTTTGAGGCAGAGATGCGGCTTGGCCGGATGCGCCGGCACGATCCGGAGATCCTCGCGCGGGTGTTTGCGGGGAGCATCCAGAACTTCGTGTTCCTCGAGATCCTCGCCACCTCGCAGGAGGAGCTGCCCCTGCCGGCCCCCACCTACGTGCGCGGGCTTGTCCGCCTGTTCTGGGTCGGCGCCGCGCCAATCCCCAAGGAGTCCCTCGGATGATCCGTCGCTTCGTCATGGTCCTGATCCTCGCCGGAGGGCTCACCGCCTATTTCCTCTACCAGGCGTGGCTGGCGCGGCAGCCGTACG
This sequence comes from uncultured Pseudomonadota bacterium, assembly GCA_903844155.1. GTDB lineage: Bacteria > Myxococcota_A > UBA796 > UBA796 > SXON01 > CAIUMM01. The sequence continues at coordinate 39,606 of CAIMSU010000252.1, forward strand.
AGTGGAGCGGCACCATCGAGGCGCACGCGGACAACCTTGGTTCTCACGTTGGGGGGCGGGTGAAGGACGTGCTGGTCGCGGAGGGCGACAAGGTCGAGGCGGGTGCGGCGCTGGTGGTGCTGGAGCCGGGCGACCTGGACGCGCAGCGGGCGAGCGCGCAGGGGCAGATCGATCTGGCTGAGGCGGCGCTCAAAAAGCTCGAAAAGGGCGCGCGGCATGAACAGGTCGACGCGGCCCGTGCACGGGTGGACGGGGCGACGGTCGCGCTGGCGGACGCGACGACGCGGGCGACCCGGGCCGCCACGCTATTTGCCGGTGGTGCGGCGACGCAGGCAGACAGGGACTCGACGGCCGCGGCCCAGCAGGTCGCCGCGGCGAACCTGGACGCCGCGAAGAAGCAGTTGGACGAGCTCCACAACGGCGCTCAGGCCGAAGATGTGGACGCCGCGCGGGCGCAGCTCGCCATTGCCCAGGCTCGCCTGACCCAGCTTCAGGTCGCCGTCGACGAGCTGACTGTGAAGGCGCCTCGGCCCGGCCACGTCGAGGCCCTGCCCGTCCGCCCCGGCGACATCCTCGCGCCCAACGCCGTGGCCGCCACGCTCGTGGAGGACGACCAGCTCTACGTCCGCATCTACATCCCCGAGACCCAGCTCGGGCACCTGCCGGTCGGCTCGGACGTTCCCGTGACCGTCGACGCGTTCCCCGGCCGCACCTTCAAGGGCCACGTCGACCACATCAACACGGTCGGTGAATACTCGCCGCGAAACCTGCAGACCGCGGACGAGCGGGCGGACGAGGTTTTTGGGGCGCGCGTCACCCTGGTGGAGGGCGCGGACGTGCTTCGCGCGGGGATGGCCGCGTTCCTCTCGGTGCCGAAGTGAGCGCTGACTCAGAATCCGAGTTCGCGATCGAGGTGAACGGCCTCACCCGGCGCTTCGGGGACTTCACGGCGGTCGCGGACGTCGATCTGCGGGTGCGCCGCGGGACCGTCTACGGGCTGCTTGGCCCGAACGGATCCGGAAAGTCCACGTTGATCCGGATTCTTTGTGGCCTACTGGCCCCGACTGAGGGCTCGGCGCGGGTGCTTGGCCTGGACGTAGCCAGGCAAGGCCCTGCCATCCGCCGGCAGATTGGCTACATGAGCCAGAAGTTCGCGTTGTACGAGGACTTGACCGTGAAGGAGAACCTCGAGTTCTACGCGCGCGTCTACGGCCTCTCGGGCGCGCGCATGCGCGAACGCATCCAGGCGACGATCGACCTCACCCACGTCGAGCCATACCTCGGGCGCCGGGCCGCCCTGCTCTCCGGCGGCTGGAAGCAGCGCCTCGCGCTTGGCGCCGCGCTCATGCACGAGCCGCGCGTCATCTTCCTCGACGAGCCGACCGCCGGAATTGACCCCGTCGCCCGCCGGGAGTTGTGGGACCTGCTCTTCCAGCTCGCGGCCGACGGCGTCACCCTGCTCGTGACCACGCACTACATGGACGAGGCCGAGCGCTGCGGTGAAGTCGGCTATTTGTACCTGTCGAAGATGTTGGTGAGCGGCACTCCGGACCAGCTCAAGGCGCTGCCGGCGGTGAACGAGCCGGGGATGCGCCGGCTCGAGATCGTCGCGGGCGTCCCGGCGCGGTTGATGGCGTTCCTGGTCTCCTGGGCCGCCTGCGACAACGCCACGATCTTCGGGCAGGCCGTCCACGCCGTCATCGACGCGAGCCTGAGCGACGCGGCCATCGTCGCCCGCCTCGCCGAGAACGGGTTCGCCGGTGCGGTGGTCAACCCGATCCCGCCCTCGCTGGAGGACGTGTTCGTCGCCCTGACCCGCAACGCGGCACGTGAGCGCGAGCAGGCCACCGAAGGGCAGGCCACGGGCGCCGCCAGGGGAGGCGCGTAGTGTTCTGGAACTCCTTCCTCTCGATCATGCGCAAGGAATTCCTGCACATGACGCGCGACGCCGGCACCCTCCGCTTCGCGGTCATCATGCCCGTCTTCCAGCTCGCGCTGTTCGGCTCCATCGACCAGACCGTCAAGCACCTGCCCACGGTCGTCGTCGACCAGGACCGCTCGACCGCCAGCCGCGAGATCATCGACGGCCTGCGCGCCTCCGCCACCCTCACCATCACCAAGGTGACCTCCAACCCCCACGAGGCCCGCGACGACATGGCCGCCGGCACCGCCCGCGTGGGCGTTGTCATCCCGCCCGACTTCCACGACGATGTTGCCAAGGGCAGCGGCGCCGAATTGCTCGTGCTCATTGACGGCTCCGACTCGGCCGCGAGCGCCCAGGCCCTCGCCGCGGTGAACGGGCTGGTCGCCACGAAGAACCTCGCTTCTGTGCAAGCGGTGACCACCCGCGCCCCGCCCTTCTCCGCGCACCCGATCATCCTGTTCAACCCGGACGGTCGCACGGCCAACTACATCATCCCGGGCCTTGTCGCGGTGCTGCTCCAGATGGCGGCGATTGCCCTGGCTTCTTCGGCGATCGTGCGCGAGCGTGAGCGCGGCACCCTGGAGCAATTGCTCGTCACACCCATCGACCCGATGGGCCTCATCCTCGGAAAACTCGTTCCCTACCTGGTGTTCGGCCTCGGGCAGATGGGCCTCATCCTGTTCATCATGCGGTTCGCCTTTGGCGTCGTCATCCGCGGCAGCCTGCCTTTCCTGTTCTTGATCGCCACGATCTACCTGATCGCGCTGCTGGCGATGGCGCTGTTCGTGTCCAGTCGAGCCGCCACTCAGCAAGAGGCGTTTCAGGTCAGCCAGCTCATCGTCCTCCCCTCGATCTTCCTCTCCGGGTACATCTTTCCGTTCGCAGGATTACCGAGGATCCTGCAGGTGATTGGCCTCTGCCTGCCCGCTACGCACATGATCGCGATCATGCGCGGCGTGGTCTTGCGCGAGGCCAACCTCACCGAGATGATGCCGCACGTGCTCGCGCTCGTGGCGATGAGCGTGGTGCTGATCGGCGTGAGCGTGCGGAGCTTCCGGAAGGTCGCGGGGTAGAACCGCGCAGGTTACCGCCCGGCCCCTCTCCCCGGGTACCCGATGATCGCCACCGTCAAAGACATCGCCGCGTTCGAAGGCCAAACTGTCACGCTTTCAGGCTGGATCTACAACGTGGCCGGCAAGGGCAAGCTGCTGTTCCTGCAGCTCCGCGACGGCACGGGCATCATCCAGTGCGTCCTCAACAAGGGGACGTTGGGAGACGAGGCGTTTGACGCCGTGAAAGCGCTGGGGCAGGAGTCCAGTCTGTCGGTCGACGGGGTCGTGGTCCGCGATTCGCGTTCCAAGGTTGGGTTCGAGCTTCAGGTCTCCGCCGCCCGGGTGATCGGCCCAGCGGAAGGCTACCCGATCACGCCCAAAGAGCATGGAGATGCGTTCCTTTTTGACCACCGGCACCTGTGGTTCCGCTCCAAGGGCCCCCACGCGATCCTCCACGTTCGCCACCTGATCATCCAGGCGATCCGGAACTACTTTGATTCGCGCGGCTTTTTGCTGCTCGACAGCCCGATCTTCACGCCCAACGCCTGCGAGGGCACCAGCACGCTGTTCGAGACCGAGTATTTTGGCCGCACGGCGTACCTCTCGCAGTCCGGCCAGCTCTACCAGGAGGCCGGGGCCACCGCCTTCGGCAAGACGTACTGCTTTGGACCGACCTTTCGCGCGGAGAAGCACGACACCCGGCGCCACCTGAACGAGTTCTGGATGGTCGAGCCCGAGATCGCGTTCATCGACCTCGACGGCATCATGGACATGTGCGAGGACTTCATCGTGGAGGTGGTCGCCCACGTGCTCACGCACGGCCGGCACCACCTCGAAGAGCTTGGCCGCGATCTTTCGGTCCTCGAGCGCGTTCAAAAACCCTTCGTCCGCATGTCGTATGACGAGGCGTGCGTCATCATCGCCCGGTTGGCGGCCGAGAACCCCGGGCAGGATCCCCCGATCAACCCCGTCGATCCCGAGGACGACTTTGGTGCCACGCACGAGACGTGGCTGACAAAGCAGTACGACCGGCCGATCATGGTCCACCGCTTTCCCACGGTTGTCAAAGCTTTTTACATGAAGGCGGACCCCGAGAACCCCGCGCGCGCCCTGGGCGTGGACCTGCTCGCCTCGGAGGGCTACGGCGAGGTGATCGGCGGCGGGCAGCGTGAGGACAGCTACGACGAATTGGTCCGGAAGATCCACCACCATCAGCTCCCGATGGACGCCTTTGAGTGGTACCTGGACCTGCGCCGGTACGGGACCGTGCCGCACGGCGGCATGGGCGCGGGCGTCGAGCGCCTCGTGACCTGGATCTGTGGCATCCACAACGTGCGCGAGGCGATCCCGTTCCCGCGGACGGTCTCGCGGTTGACGCCGTAGCGCCCTACCGGTCCCACCCGCGCTTCTTCGCCTTCGCGGCCAGGATGCCGTGCGGCTCGGACAGCTTAAAACAGAGCCAGGACGCCCACCGGTCGCCGTCGCCCTCGGGTCCGGCGTACTCGCCCGCGTCCTTGAGTCGCACGACCGCGTCGCAAAAGGCGCTCACCCACTTCGGTTTGAGGCGTCCGCGCTTGTCGAGCATCGGCCCGCATCCGGTCATCGCCGCCTGCCAGCCGCAGTCCTCCAGGTAGCCCCAGGCGCCCTCGGACATGTCCCCGATCCAGCTTTCGTACCCGAGGTCCACCAGCGGTGCGAGCCACCGCACCTCCCACCCGCCGATCCTACGGATGATCGGCAGGCGCGACCAGCATTCCTCGAACGCGGGCGAGCAGTCGTAGTCGTCGGCGGAGAAGAGGGGCATGGCCGAGCGTACCATGCCGGGTCGAGGCCCCCCTTGGGGCGAGACGCGCCGTCGCGGCTCGGCCCGGCCAGCCCTGACAGGCGCCAAATGTCGCGAATCGGATCGTGACACGGGTCAAAAGTCGCTGCTCAGTCTGCCGGCAACCCGGGCGCAGACGTCGGCGTGCGGAAGCCACGCGGCGATCGCGAATTGCAACGGTTGCTCCGTGCGCGTTGGAGCGCGGACGGCGCTGACACGAGCGGAGGCGCGGCTCCGGGCCGCCGATCCTGGCGCTCGGAGTACCTCGCGCCAGGATCGGCGTTGATTTTTCGGCGTTCCAAGGCCA
>CAIMSU010000253.1 GCA_903844155.1 uncultured Pseudomonadota bacterium
GAACGGGCGAAGATCGGTCGCCGTGTAGTCGATGCGGGCGAGCTTCTCGGTGTTGTGCCGGCTCGTGACCTCGGCGAGGATCAGGTAGCCGACGTCGTCGGCGAGCTGGAAGAGGCGCTTCTCGGCGGGTTCGAGGTCGTGGAAGATGAAGTCAGGCATGTAGGGTGATCCGTAGTGATGAAAGGTCGTTGACGATGCACCCTTCATGTAGCTTCGAGGTCGTCGTTGGGAAGGGGTTTCCGCTTGCCGCGGGTTGCCGCAGACGGTGGCCGCGGTGGCCGCCGGGACTGACCGCGGTCGCCGCAGGGCCTCGCCGCGCTGGCCGCGGGGGGTTGCTGCGGTTCAGCGGGGTGGTGGCCGCGGTTTGTCGGGGTGGTGGCCGCGGTTCAGCGGAGGGCTGGCCGCGCTGCACGCGGGGGTCGGGGAGGTGGCCGCGCCACCGGAGTCGCAACGCTCGAAACACTTCGGCGCTGTTGGCCGGGAAGTGTCGCCCTGCGAGCAGCGAGTTACGGAGGACTCTCCTTTGGAGACCTCGATGAGCGCGACGGGCGGGACGGTAGGTGGTGCAGCGGCAGGGGCTGCTGTAGCGGGGGCAACGATGTTCGCGCTCAAGGAGCAAATGGAGAGCGAGCTTCGCGCGTCGCTCGCGCAGCTCGTTGACGAGGCGAAGACCAATATCGCCCATGAGCGCGAGCAGGCGCTCGCGGCGATCCTGGCCGCCAAGGCTGACTTGGAGCACACGCACCAGACTGCCATGACCGAACTCGACCACAAGCGGGTTGAGGCTGAAACGAGCATCCAGCACGCACACAGCGACGCGGCAACGCAGTTGCAAGCTGCCGGTCACACAGAAGGCGACCACCTTCGGCAGCAACTTGACGCGACGGCTCAGACGCATCTCGCAGACGTGCAGGCCAAGCACGAGACGGCCCTCAGCTCGCTGAACGCCCGCGTCGAGCAGATCGGGCATGAGGTGGACACCAAGGTGGAGCACGCGCGCTCCGGCCTGGAAGACCAGATGCGATCCGTTTTGTCGCAGGTCACGGGGCACGGCCACGAGACTGAGCAGCGGATTGCGACCGTCGGGCGAGATGCCGTCGCGACGGTGGAGGACCACGGCCGTCGGCATCTTTCCGAGGTCGCGGATCAGGCGGACCGGGTGAAGCGAGATCTTGAGCACGAGTCCGACCAGATCCGGGAGAAAAAGGTGCGCCTCCGGAGCGTCATCGAGGATCTCGTTCAGGGTATCGTCGAGCAAATCCCCGTCGTCGGGCACCTGCTGTCCCATCTGGCAAGCCACATCGATCCGAACGACTAACGGAGGTTGCTCGTGCCTCCGATCTCCGATGGCCAGCGCCGCGCAGTGCTGGCACTCAAGGACGCGCTCCGTCGCGCGGGCGTTGAGGACGCGAATCCCACTCCTGAAGCAGGGGAGGCGCTTCTATTGTGGATCGACGCCGTCGACGCCACCTCGAAGGCGCAACGCCGTGAGGTCCGCAAGAAGACGGAGATCGCCGAAGCGATCATCGCAACCGCTCCCCGGCCCGGCTCCGGCAGCGCTGCCGCGGACGAGGCGCCTTGGCGGCGTCTGGAGGACGCCTGCCGCCGAGTAGAACAGGAGATCCGCGCGCCAGCGAGCCTACGCGCCCGACTCGACGAGGGCCGACGCAGCATGATGCCAAGGCTGGAACACGCAACCCGTGAAAGACTCGTTCCGCTCGTGACAATCAGGCGCGGGCACCTCCAGGCGGAGCTCGACCCGGTGGGAGTCAAGGCCCTTCAGGACGAACTCCCAGGTTGGCTGACCGCCTGGAGCGAGTACGCCTATGGCTGGTACGACACCGACTTCGACCGCGTCGTCGAGGATGCCTGGAGTCCCCGCGAGGGCGCGTTGCCGCTCGCAGCACCCCGCCTGCCGGACCTCGTCCCGCCGGTCCTTGCGGCCGACCTCCGGTTTCCCGTCATCAGCATGCAGAAGGAGCAGTCCAGCACCCTGGGCGGGGTATTCCGCCATGGCCGGCAGGGGATGATGATGGTCGTCGGCGCCGTGGGGCTCGCCGGGGCTACGAGCTTGCGAGATGACCCCTGGTTCATCGGCGCGGTGACCATCGGCTCGCTCTACCTCGGATTCTCACAAGCGACCGCGGAGCGCGACAAGCAGCGTCAGACATTGGAGACCGACGTGCGGAGCCGCGCCGACCAGTCGACTCGCGACATGCTGCGTGTCTGGCTCGACCGCGTGACGGACAAGCTAAATGAGGATGCCCGGTCGCAATTGCAGACCCGACGTACAGCGTTCGTGGCGTGGTACCGGGAGACCGCCGCGCCAGCGCAAGAGCGAAGCCGGGCGGCGGCACAGAAGACTGCGGACGACATCGACAAGGCTCGTCGGGAGTTGCCAAAGCTACAGGAGCGGGGGCGTGACCTCGAAAAGGTTGACGAAGCCATCAAGGCAGCCCGGAGCTTCGGATGATCGGCTCCCAAATCAGCCATTACCGCCTCACCCGCAAGTTGGGTGCCGGGACCTACGGTGAGGTGTTCGAGGGACAGCACGTTCACGACCCGGAGCTGAGGGTCGCGGTCAAGCTGGTTGCTCGCTCACTCGTGGACGACCCCCACTTCGTGGATGCCCTGAAACGGGAGTGTCGCGCGCTCGATAAAATGGACCATCCGAACATCGTAAGGTTTCGGGAGCTCGCGATCACCGAGTCTGGCGTTGCGATGGTGCTGGAGCTACTGGATGGTCAGGATCTCCACGAACGCATGGCCGGGGGCCCGCTCCCGGTGGATGTCGTCGTCACGATGATCGAGGCGATCTTGGAGGGCCTCGCCTACGCGCACTCGCGGGGCGTGATGCATCGCGATGTGAAGCCCAGCAACGTGTTCTGCTGCAACGACGGCCGGATCAAGCTCCTCGATTTCGGTATCGCGCGGGCGGCGGACGGATCGCAGGCGACGAAAACCGGGCAGATGATCGGCACGCTGGACTACATGGCCCCGGAGCGGTTCGATGAACGGGGCGGGACCAAGGCGAGCGATGTCTATGCGGTCGGACTGATTGCTTGGGAACTGTTGGCGGGAAAGTCCGCATGCCCGGATGGGGAGTTCGGGCGGAAGCTCGGTTGGCATCTCGCGCAGGGGGTCGGGGACGCGACGAAGGTGAGGACGGCTGCGCCGGGGTGCCCAGGTTGGTTGGCCGGCGTCATCGCTGGGCTGGCGGCGAGGGATCCGGATGCGCGGCCGGTTGATGGTGCGGCGGCGTTGGCGATGCTGCGTGCCGGACAGCTGGGAGTGGAGCGTGGCGGCGGCGACGCCGGTGGTCGCAGGCGTCCGCCGGGAACCGTCGTCGGGCCGGCGACCGCCCCCAAAGGACTCAGCGCGCCAAGCAGCATGCGGCCCCTGCTCCCCGCGGCCCTGCTGGCCCCTGCGGAACTTGGACCGACCCAGCCGCCTGAGTCGCTTCACGACAACAACGATGACCGCCTCCCCCGACCAAGCGGCGGCGTACCGAGTGGCCCGCCGCCGGGTGGAGACTCGGCGTCGAACCGTGGACGAGGCCGACATCCGAACGGAGATGCGCGCGCTGCCTCTACGAGGACTGCTCCGACGAGCCCACCGCTGCGTGCCCGACATCCCGAGGAGGTCTGGAAGTATCGTAGGCTGCACGCGTTTGTGCCGGTAGTCGCCTTGTTTTGCGGCGCACGGTTAGCTGTGGGAACTCTGGCCAGATTCGACGTTCTTCCGTTCCCGTCGGCGATCCCCTTCGAAGCGGCACAGGCCGCCCCAAAGGCGGCCCGAAGGGTTGCTGCAGGGCCCCCCGGCGATCCCGCGCCCCCTACAGGGGCTGTGATTAGCGCGCTGCCCCCCACCCCAATCCTGACGGGGCCCTCCGGCGATCCCGCGCCCCCTACAGGGGCTGCAAATAGCGCGCTGCCCCCCACCCCAATCCAGCTAGAGCCTTCCTACCCCGGATGGACACCCGCCGAGACAAATAATCTCTTCATACTCCTCGCCGTGATGTTTGCCGGGAAGGCGGCGTGGGGCGCGACGGTGCTTCAGGCCGCGAGGAACGCTCGCGTGCTGGCCCCCGACCGAGCGTTTACCTTTTCGCCCCTTTGGGCGGTCGGTTGGTACTGCGTCCCGTTCGTCAATCTATACCGCCCCTACCAGGCGTTGTTAGAGATTTGGATGTCATCGGGAGACGAGAACGGCGTCGGCATTCTCCTGAACTGGTGGACGTTTTTTGTCACAGCAAACTTGGCAAGTCTGGTCTATGCTGTTCTCGTGTGGAGCGGCAGACGCGATCCGGAGGTCGGGGTCATTTGTGCGGCGGTCTCTTGGGTTGAACTCCTGTCGGCGTTGTTGTTCCTCTGGGCGCTCGCGAAACGTCAGGATGTAAGCCTGAGCGCGAAGGGCCAATGACTTACGTTGGGTATCTTGATCTCTTCGAACCTCACGGCCGCTCCGCGCCGGAGCAGACGATCTCGCTCCGTCTCATCGCCGTGCCCGCGACGGACCTGACGACCATCCCCAAGTCGAGCGCCGCGGTCCTCGAATACTGGGGGACCTTGCAGCCGATCATCGTCGACGCAGAGGTCCGGCAAGACTGGTGGGATGGCACCGGCGCGCGTGGGCAGGGTGAGCGCGCTCCTGGCGAGGGACCTCGCGGCGGCAGGGCGCCTCTTGACCCGCGCCAAAACGAGGGGCGCTGGTTCTCATTCGAGCTTGGCGGTGGCGGCCCAAGCACCCCGGCGGCGATGCACACGACGTTGAACTTCACGACCCAGAACGTCCCGCTTTGCAACCTCACGGCGATCGACCTCCAGTCCAGCGTGGGGACCATGATCCGTGGGCGGTTCAGAATGGACGCCGTCGCGACCGTGTCCGGGGCTGCCTGTGTCGACGCCCTCCCCAGCGGTCCGGTCGTCTCCGTGTGCGTGCTCAGCGTGGGGCAGGGGCTGGCCGTGAGGGTCGTCATCGACGACGAGGCTGCGATCTGGTACGATCTGGGCTGGAATCTTGAGGGGATGCCCTTCGACCCCGCGGTTCGCCCTCGCGCTGGGGACGCCGTCGTCCTGTCCCACTGGGACTACGACCATATCGGGGGCGGGCTTGAGCAATGGCGAGAGCGGCGGGATGAGATGCCGAGGGTTTGGATCGTCCCCTCAGTCCGGCGCACAATCAGTCCCGTCGCCGCGGAATTGCTGGGAAAATTGCTGTCTGCGGGATTCACGGTCAAGGCATGGGGGCGTTCGCCTCCTGCGCCCCTGCCAAACGCGCCCCCAACGCCGGTCGTCGGGATCGGACCGCACATCACGATAGCTCGACCGGAGCCCTGGTCGATAGTCGCTAACGATAGCGGCATCGTGATGACGTTCCATGTTCCGTGTTCCGATGGGTCCGGTCCCGCGGCCGTGCTGCTTGTAGGGGACGCCCGCTACTTGCACATCCCGAGATTCAGCCCAGCCTACGACTTCCTCGCCGTGAAGCATCACGGTTCGAAGCATGGGATCGGCCAGCCGCCTCGCGCGAGGCCGGGTGGCGTTGCCGTCTATAGTCATGGTGGCCAGCACAAACACGTGCACCCGGAGTCCTTTGCGGCGCATCGGGGTGCCGACTGGCTCCAGCAGCATGAGCACGAGACCCCGAAGGGCCCAAAGGCGTATCCATGATCGGCACTCAAATCAGCCACTACCGCCTCACGCGCAAGTTGGGTGCTGGGACCTACGGCGAGGTCTACGAGGCGGAACACATCCATGACCCCGAGTTGAGGGTCGCCGTCAAGCTCGTCGCCCCATCCCTCGCGGAGGACGCGCACTTCGTAGAGGCGCTGAAGCGGGAGTGCCGCGCGCTGGACAGGATGGACCACCTCAACGTCGTGAGGTTCCGGGACCTGATCGTGAGCGATGGGAGGGTCGCGATGGTACTCGAATTGCTCGACGGGCAGGACCTGCACGACCGGCTGTCCGGTGGCCCGCTCCCGGTGGGCGTCGTCGTCACGGTCATCGAGGCCATCCTGGAGGGCCTCGCGTACGCGCACTCGCGGGGTGTGATGCACCGCGACGTGAAGCCCAGCAACGTCTTCTGCTGCAAGGACGGGCGGATCAAGCTCCTCGATTTCGGCATCGCTCGCGCTGCGGACGGTTCGCAGGCCACGAAGACCGGCCAGATGATCGGCACGCTGGACTACATGGCCCCGGAGAGGTTCGATGAACGGGGCGGGAGCAAGGCGAGCGATGTCTACGCGGTCGGGCTGATCGCCTGGGAACTGTTGGCGGGAAAGCCCGCATGCCCGGATGGGGAGTTTGGGCGGAAGCTCGGTTGGCATCTGGCGCAAGGCCTCGGGGACGCGACGAAGGTGAAGATGGCGGTGCCGGGCTGTCCGGGATGGTTGGCCGACGTGATCGCTGGGCTCGCGGCGAAGGATCCGGATGCACGGCCGAGTGATGGGGCTGCGGCGATCGCTGCCCTACGCGCCTCGCGGCCGTCCGAAGCCGCAGAGCCAGCAGCAACTGAGCCACCGGGGCGTCGCGCTCCGCCGCCGACGGTTCGGGGGCCGAAGCTGGAAGTCCGACCCGGATCCATCCCAACACCCGCCCCGGCGAGTCAGGAATGGGCCCGTGAGCGCCCGCCCGAGCCCCTGATCGCCGGAGGCTCCGCGTTCGCAGCGAACTCGGTTCGGGCCGTCGATGCTCCGCACACGACGGGGCCCGAGGACCCGGAACTCGGCCGCGGAATCGGAGATCCGGCCCCGCCTCCCGAACCCAATCTCCGCGCCATCAGGAAGCCGTCCCCCACGAGGTCGGGCATGTCCGTCGTGCGCCTGGGGCTACCCGCGGCGGTTGGCCTCGCGCTGTTGGGCAGCGGCGCTTGGTGGCTTACTCGGCCGACCCCCCAGGAAGAGTACGCTGCCTATCTGGCCATGCAACCGAAGCTCTTTGGCGACGATACGCATCCGGGCGATCCGACAGCCGATGACGTACGAAAGGCAGCGGTGCACCTCCAGCGGGCGTGCGTAGGTGGCGTCCCCACAGCCTGCCTCGCCTTGGCGAACGTGTTGGACAGTGACTCGCTTCCCGTGTCCGAGCGCCTCCCGTTGTTCGCGACGGCCTGCACCGGAATGATTCAGGACTGCGTAACTATGCAACAGTGCGAAGATCTATATCGATGCCAGGACCTCAAGGCTCAGGATATCGGCATTGAGATAGCGGCCGCTCCGCTGGCCGCCTCAATGACTGCGGCGTGCCAAGCAAGTCCGCCGAGTGGTCGCATCAGCACGGGTTCCCCCTGTGCAGACGTGCTGGACTTCGTCCGGAGCAAGACCTGGAGCTTCGGGGCACTATCCGAAACAGACCGGATTTCGGTCGCCAGGACCGCACTCGACCTGATGTGTGGTGACCGGGCGGAGCGCGGATGCGTGGTGCCGGACCCGTGCTGGGTCCGCGAGAGCCCCGATTGGGTGACCCGTGTTTACGGCGACTACGAGGAATCCAGTGCTGTTTACCGCGAATTCATCGCGCTGCACCGCTGCCGATGAGCCCGGAGGTCAGTCCGAGCGTCCACCGCCCCAACCGCGCTGGTTGGACCCGGCAGCCGTATGCCAGCCCAAGGTCGCGAGCGCCGGGGCGAACCCGAGCACCCGCTCGCAAGTGAGTGACTTCTGACTTCTGGAACTCGGTGAAGTCGAAGAACACCTTGTAGTTGTGCTTGTCGCACCCTGACCCCCCGTAGCGGACCTCGAAACCCCGGACAATCTCGTCCGGTCTCGGGGGATGACGGGCGAGGTCAGTGAGCCACTCCCCTCTCTCCGATGCCCCCTCGCTCACGCTTTGCGATGGACAGCTCCCGCGCTCGACAGGCGACGGCGCAACTCGGCCGTCGCGCTCGCGAGCAGCTCGTCCCGGTACCTCGACTTGATCACCAGTGCCCAGTACGCCGGGTCCTGCATCGTGCCCTCGTGCGGCATGACCAGCGCGGGGCGATGAGCGAGGAGCTGATCGAGCCAGGCGCGCTCGTCCAGCACGGGCACGGTCGCGCCGGGGAGCGCGAGGAGCGGGAGCAGGGCGGCTGTGGAACCCACAGGCTCAGATAACGCCCGAGCGCTGCGCGCGACCCGCACCCGGCACTGGCGACGAGACCGGGATTCGACGGCCGAGAAGCCGCCATGCGGACGAAACCGCAGGACGCTCCACCCTGACCGCCCTTACCGCCCCCGCCGACCCGATTCCGCGGCAACCCGCGGCAAGCAAAACGCCCTTCCCATCAGCATTTCAGCGTGCAACATGGTTGACGTCAGCCGGGCTCCTCCGGCCCTCCCCCTCCCCGACCGGGCCGCCCGGTCACCCCCGTCCCACTCCCAGGATTGCACCCATGAGCGCGAACACCGAACTCCAGAAGGCCCTCGGCGGCGAC
>CAIMSU010000254.1 GCA_903844155.1 uncultured Pseudomonadota bacterium
GCGAGGTAGCGGTCGAGGCGTGGCGGCGGCGGGCGGAGTGCATGCCGCAGACTCACCCGGAACTCTTGACGTGTCAAGTAAGTTAGCGCCTATGCCCATACCCCCAGCAGTCCGCCTCGCTCCCATCGAGGACCACGCCGCATGTGGCGTTGTCACCCGCGCTCAAGCTGGAGAACTGCCCGTGGGCGGGCTCTACGGTCAAGGTGTAGTCGCCACCCCAACAGGTCGGGTATCCGTCTGCGTCCAGCACGCAACAGTGGTCCCAGCCGCAGACCATCGAGGTGAAGCCGGAGGCAGTCGGGGTCAAGCTCCTCCAGCCCGATGCGTTCGCAAAATAGCTGTCATCGTCGCCCCAGCACGTGGGCGTACCCGCGTCATCGAGGGCACCGTGCACGACCTCCCCCCCCGCGAGCGTGTTGAATGTTTGGCCGTTGGGCGGGAACACCCGGCCGGCGGTCGGCGGGGCGGAGAAATCGCCGGCCCAGCAGTCCAAGGCGAGTTCATCATTCAGAGCACAGCCATCATACAGTTCCGCTACCACCGCGCTGAACGAACCTGCCGGCGTGGGCCAATCGGGGTCCCCTGGTGAGCACCTGATGGCCCCTACTTCATCGAGGAGGCAGATGCCGACTGAGCCGACGCTCACCTGGGAAACGGTCGTGTCCGGGAGCGCATCCAGTTCCCCAAAGTCGTCGTCCCCCCAACACACGAACTTGTGGTTGTCCGCAATCGCGCAACAATCCGCGGCACCGCAGCTCAGGGCGATCCACGGCCCCGGGGTGACCACGGACCCACTGTCACCGGCCGAATCCCGGGCTGAGTCGGACGCCGAATCCGTCTGGCGCGTTGAGTCCGCCTCGAAGGAGTCACCCCCTGTATCGCTGACCGTGACCCCTGAATCCACCGTGGGGGCCGGAGAATCAGCGGATCGTTGCTTGTGGTTGGAGGATGTACACGACAGACCGCCGAAGAGCAGGGGGAGGACGGCCAGACACGCCGGCAGCTGCTGAGTCATGCTTCCTCCTGGGCCGCTTCGTCGACGTCCTCGGCATCCCCATCGCGATCCCCGGCCTCCTGGTTCTCGTCCGCGTCCATCCAGGCGGGATGCGGCGGGTCGAGGGGGTCGAGGGGCCCGACGAGGGGCGGGGTTGCGAAGGGGCCGGGGTCGCGGGGGTCGACGTCGATCCCGCCGAGTCGTGGCGAGGTCTGCAGCGGCGTGTCGGCGACCTTCCCAAGGACGCCCGTCGGCTCCAGGGTCGGCGTGGCGTCCATCTTCCCGAGTGTGGCCCCGCCCGTCGTAGGCGGCACATAGACTGCCCGTGTAAGGATGCACACCGGCGCAGGGGCCTTGGCCGGGTCGGCGTTGCGGATGGTGAACGTGAGCGTTGACCCCACCCGCGTGCTCGAAGTCACAGCACTGTAGAACCCCACCCACTCCCACACAAGGCTCCCGTCCGACTCTTGCGGGTGCGGGTAACCGTACGCATCGAGTCCGGCGATGAGGGAGTCGTCGACGGTGGGGACGAGCGAGTAGTATTCGCCGCCCAACGCTGCCTCGTCGTGGAACTGCACGATAGCAGATGCGACGGTGGCGTATTGGTCGAGCCAGAACAGGTAGGCGTAGGTCCAACCGCCGTCCGCGCCGAGGGCCAGGTCGAACTGGATCACTGTGAGGCCGTCGCGGTTTTCCAGAATGGTCACTGCATCCGAGCCATCGATCAGGGCCCTGAGACGGCCGAGGGAAAACCAGGCTGGGCGTTGCCAACAATCGAGGTTCTGCATGAAGTTATCAGCCGTGTGCGGGTCGTTGTGAAGGCCGCAGCCCGAGGTGGGGCCCCACGGCGTATAGACGCCGTTGCCGAGCCCGGAGGTCGAGTCCACACCTTCACTCAGCGGCTCGCAGAACGTGAACCAGCATGAGTTGGCCACCCCGGATGCGACGTTGACGGCGAGGGTTCGAACCAGCATCGCTGCCTGAAACAGCTCGTCCGTCCCGGCGTAGTAGTCAGAACTGATGAGGTAAGTGCTGCCGTCGCTGTTCGCCAGCGTGTTCAGCAAGCCCGTGGCATTGGGATCGACCGCCGGAAACCCGATCTCCCCCATCGTGATCTCGAACGTGACCCCGAGCGGCGCGCACGCAGCGGTCATGGTGTTCCGGAACACCTGGATGTCTCGTGCTTGCCGGGCTGCGTCCGCGTAGAGCCGGTAGAGTCCGGGCGTTTGGTTCTGGAGGTGTCCCCCGCTGTCGTGATCCGACCCATGGTACCAGTGATACCCAAGCTCATGAACCAGGTCCGCCACCGAGAGCCCAAGCGTGTCTACCGCCATCGGGGATGCCGGGGGCCATGAAAACGCCGCCACCCCACAGGCGCGCGTCCAAGCCTGGATCGCCGGTCCCGGCAGGCTGGCCGTCTGGATCTCCCGCCACCACGCCACCTCGGTGTTCATTGCCTGGACCACGGCGGCGAGCCACGACACGCCCTGCCCAAAGTCGTCCGCGCCCGTGGGGTCTTTGTGCCACGAGGCCAACTCTGATACGCGAAACCGCATCTTCGGGAGCAGGTTCCGAATCGGACCGGCGATGAGCGCGCAGTAACGCCCGGCCTCCGCGGCGCCTTGCGCGATCGCGTGAGAACCGTAGGCGGAGTGGGGATCAGTTACGGGGGATCCCGTCGGCCAGAACCCGTTCAACTCGTTCCCAAGCTCGATCGCCGCGACGACCCGGTACGCATCCACGCCGATGCCGAGGCCCCGAAGGCCAAGGTGGACCTGCAACAGCCACTCGCCGATACCTGTCGCAAACGCCGCGATCGCCAGACTTTTTCGCCGCGCACACTCCTCGCGGTAGGCAGTGGCGTCCGAAGGGTATGACCCGTCCCCCGCGACCGTCTCGCCGGTCGGCCAGACGTTCACTGCGTAGAGTTCATGATGCTGAGCCGCGGAGGTGGCGTCCGCAGAAGCAGCCGCC
>CAIMSU010000255.1 GCA_903844155.1 uncultured Pseudomonadota bacterium
ATCGAGGCGTTGAAGAGCGGGATCGGGCCGTGATACGCTTCACCCATGGCACACCTTCCGGAACGAGTTGGATCGAGAGATCAACCAGGTTCTATGCCGTTTTCAGAGGGTGTACCACTCTTCTGGCACGAATATGGCGGGATGACGGGCGTCGAATCGGCCTCCACCTCGTCGGCGAGGCCGAAACCGCCCCACACCGCATCGCACCACTCGCGCCGATTCGCGGGCCCTCGGAGCGGCTCTGCTCGGCTGACCTCGCAGTAGGCTCCGCCGGCTTGGAACCACGGCCACCTCGCGACCTCAACGGGATCCATCACGAGGCTGCTTGACGTCTCGTGGCGCTCGTCGCCGACCGCGAGCACTCGAATCCACCGGTAGTAGTGATTGAACACCGAGGATTCAGGTGCGGGGAGATCGTCGGAGACGATGACCCCGATGTGAGTGTACTTCGCATGCTGCGCGAGCACGACCACCCGCTTCCCGCCCGGCATCTTTGGACGATCGCTGGTGCCGACTGCCAAAAGGTCACCCGGGCCACCGTCATTCCGCAGATTGCGCATCGTGGGCGTCAAGCCCGCTGGCACCCACCAACCAGGGTGAGGTCGCCCGGCCGCACCCCGCTGGGCGTAGGCGGCGCCGCGGTACACGTCGACAACATCGTGACCCTTCACGTTCTTGGCGAAATGAATGCTCTGTGAACTCACCAGCATGGCCACCCCGTAGCACGCGCCCGGGAGCACCGCCGGGCCGAGGGCGCCCGCTCGGGCTGCGCCCCCGCGACCGCCCCGGCTACCGCTTGCTCCGCGCCTCCGCCTTCAACCTCTCGTGCTGCTCCCGCACCATCGGCCCGAGTTCGATCCCCCACTTGCGGCTGAACACCGTGTTGATGACCAGCATGTACGCCGAGACCGACAGCTCCATCTCGTCGTGATCGTTCCGGATCCCGTGCGACCGCTCGTCGAGCACCTCCAGCTTTCCAGTGAGATGCTGCGGATCCCCGGTCTCGACCCGCGCCGAATCCTCCGGCTCCGTCGCCGGCCAGCCCCAGATCGCCTTCTCCAGTTCGACGACGCGCCTCGGGATCGCGTGAGCAGCCACAGGCGGCCGCTCACGGTTGCGTGCGTCAAACCTGTCCTCCGGGTACCCGAGCAGCTGGACCTCGATCTGCTCGATGTTCTCATGGAGCTGGTCCGTGGCGGCCGTGCTCGCGCTGCTCCGGTCCACGCGGTCGATCTCGCGGCTCACCGGGACGAGCGCGGCCTTGATCATCGCGGCGACGTCGGCCTTGGTCGGACGCTCCTCCAGCCGAGCGAGCCCGCGATCCAGGCGCTCGTGCAGGTCGGCCACGTCGGCGGCCACCGATCCTGCCGGGTCGGCCCACTCTCCCCGTGGCCCTGGACGCAGAAGTGTTGGCGTCTCGCCGGTAGTCTTCGGAGTTACCACGCCGGGCGTGGTAACAGGCCCGGACTCCACACGGGGCTCAGACGGCGGGCCGCCAAGGGCGGCGCCCAGGTCGCTGAAGACCGGATCGGTCTGCAGCGGCGCGCTGGGGACCGGTGCAGCAACGCCTGGCACGGTCGGCGTCCCACGCTTCGCCTTGCACTTGTCGTCGCAGAATTTGGCGTCCTTCCGCTTGTGTTCGATGCTATTTCCACAGGTTCTACAGGTCCTCATTGTCGTTCTCCTTGATGTTGAGTAGTTCAGGTTTGATCAGCCAGACAGGAACTTTTGCTTTGGTCTCCGGGTCGCCCTTTCGGCCTGCGACACGGTCTTTGCCCTTCGCGACGATGGCGCCGATGGTGTCCAGACTTGGGCCGATGGTCTCGGTGCTGGGCAGCTTGTCGCCGTCGCGATGCAGAAATTCGTTGCAGCGCGTGACGGAGACCTCGGGAAACACGCCGATCCAATCCTCGCGCATGAACCCAACTCGGACGCCGCGAGAGTGGGGGTCGGACAGCCCGTCGATCCGCAGGACGTCGGCGGCGAGGAGCTGGCGCATGTCCGAGAGGTACCGCTCACCGGCGGACAGGCTGGCCGTGCGCACGACCTGCTCGACCGCGAGCGCCGTGACCGTGATGCGCAGTTCGTCGATCCGGCGATCGGCATCCTCGGCGACGATCACGCCCCTCGTCTGCGCGATGCGGACGAGCAGCCGCCAACCCGAGATGATCGCAGCCGCAGACGCCGCGACCCGGGGACGGTTGTCGCCCTTTGGAAGCACGCCGTCGAGCCGATTGCGCTCGTCGAGGTAGCCGCGGTGAACCCGGTCGAACCAGGCCGGGGTCGCGATCAGCGTGTTCACGACGGCTGCGGTGACGCCGGGCAGCGCCCGCCGGAGCTGGTCGTGCACGCGCAGGGCGCCGTCGTTCGATTCGAGGGGCGCGGTGGCCGGCAGCGCGAAGTAGCGAGCGCGGACGGATGCTTCCTGGAACAGCACATCCTCGCCGTTGACGAGCACGGTCGCCCGGCATCCCCGCGCCCGCTGCTGGGCGCCGTCGGAGCGGAGGCGAGCGCGCCCGGTGCGGTCGTGGAGTCGTTGGAGCACGCCGATGATCGCGGCGCGCTGGCCGGGCAGGATGACGGACTCCTTGGCGTCGTCGAGCACCATGAGCGCGCCGCGGAAGTCGTGGGCGCCGTCCTCGATGGAGAAGGGCGTGGAGCCGAAGGACACCAGCCGCCCGCGTTCTCCGAAGTTGCCAAACAAGCATTGGAGCGTGGCCGCGGATGTGCTCTTTCCCAGCCCGGACGGGCCGGTCACCCACGCGCAGAGAGGCGAAACGCCGCCATCCCGACCCTCCAACACGGGGGCGACGAGCGCCCAGAAGCCCACGCCGAGCATGGTCTGCGCGGCGACCTGACCGCACGCGACTCGGGGCCAGCGGTCGAGCAGGAGGCGCAGGGCCTCGTCCACGTCGGTGTCGGGAGCAGTGTGCAGCCCCAGATGGGACGCGAGCGCGGTCGGGACCTCGAACCGCACCTCGGAGTCAGGCGCGAGGTCGAGGCCGACGAAGCTGACACCGTCGCTGGCGAGCCCGAAGTCGCGGCTGACGCGAACCCGGCGGATCTCGCTCGTCGCGAGCCAGACGTCGCGGGCGACGTTGAGATTGCGGGCGTCGAGGCCACGGTAGTCGGTGCCCATCGCACCCGCGAGCCGTCGCCCGAAGTCCTTGGGGTCGGCGAGCGCCTCGCCGGGCAGCTCCAGGCGGTGGACCGTCCCGCTGGGGGTGACGGCGTCGACGCCGAGCCGTTTCGTGCCCTCGGGGAGCACGATCTCGTCGGTGAACCGGACGGTGAAGTCGGCAACGAGGGATGGTGGCTCGTCGCCGTTGAAGCGCCAGGTCCGTCCACCACGGAGGTAGCCCGTGCCCACCGCCATCGGCCCCTTGGCGATCAGCCCGGCGGGCGAGCGCACAGGCGCGAGGGTGCAGACGCCGCTCGCGACGTCCATCCTGGGACACGGGAACCCCAGCTCTCCCAGCTTGCGGCAACTCGGCGCCTTGTAGCCGCGTTCCCGGGTGTACCGGAGCTTCTCGTCGGTGTTGGTGGCGTCGTATTGCGGATGGGCGCGGGACAGCGAGTGGAACGCGGCGTCGCCGGCGTCACCGCTCGGGGCCAGTGTCCACGCGAGCGCCGTCCAGAGCGGCTCAGCCAGGGTGGTGGCGTTGTCGGCGCAGTGCCGGATGAACGCGCAACGGTCGAGATGCGGGAGCGCGATGTGGGACGTGACGGCGGCAGCCCCGGCGACCAGGGCGGCGGGCGGTGCGGGCGAATCGGCCTGGCGCTGCCGGGCCTTCGGCGCGGGCGGAAGGACCAGCTCGGCGAACCGGGCGAACGGGTAGACGCGGTCGGGCTGGGCGTCCAGGACCTCGACCGGCGCGGGCGCTCCGTACCAGGGCTTCACGTTGCGCGTCCCTGGCAGGCGGAGGACACGGGAGCAGTCGGTGACCGCGCGATCGCCACCGATGCGCGCGGCCATCCCGGCGAGCACTGCCTCGAACGGACGTTGGGCCTCGTCGCCCCGGAGCACGAAGGGCTCGTCCAGCCGCCACCAGAAGTGGAACTTCCCCGGACTCGATCCGACGATCAGCGTCGGGAGGAGCCCGAGGCGCTCCAGCTCGGCGAGGGCACGGTCACGGGCGGGCTCGCCGCCGTCATCGAGGTCGGCCCAGAGGCACGCGCTCGCGACCACGCCGGCCTTGGTGCCGTCACGACCCTCGCGCAGGGCACCAGCGACCCAGACGTGGCGATCTTGCGGCGCTTTCCACGCTGCGAGGCTCTCGGCGCTGCTGAACCACTCGCGCCCGTCAAGCCGCGGTCGGCCCCACTTGGGAACGCCGTCCGCCGTGGGCGTCGGGCACTCCGGGCGCATCACCCGAACCTCGATCTCCCGGCCCGAAGTCAGCATTGTTGGCGGGAAAAGCATCTGGACGAAGGTCGCCCGAGTGAACGCAGTCATGGCAGGGCTCCTGGGTTCCCTGCAAGACAGCGCGCACCGCGGCGACCGCCATCAACCGGGCGATGCGATCGCGTCGGCCTTCGATGGAGTCATTACGGAGATCGTCGCGAGGCCGAGGCGAAGCGACGACCGAGGCACCAAGTCGCATGGTGGGTTCCTGGGTCGTGCCGCCTGGCTCGCGCGCCGACGAATCGGCGGGGGCTGGCTACCGCGGCGTGGTGGGAGGGAGGGCTACGCGGCCTGCTTCGAGGAAGGATCGAGCTCATCTTTGTTGAGCAGGAGCCCACCCGAGCGGGTGCCGCGGAGGATGTATGCGACCTGGCGCTGCACGTTGCCGTCGGGGACGAGGAGGATGATGCGGCGGGGGAGGTCGGTGGACTTGATGAGGAGGGGGTGCTGGGTCATGATGGCCTCGCGGAGGGTGGATGGACCACGGGCATGGCGGCGTTGGCGGCCCTGTTCAGGTCGCCGTCGCCGTCCGGCTCGTGCTCCCGAACCATAGCCCCACCGGAACGGGCGTCCACCCTGGTTCTCAAACCGCGCTCGTGCGGTTTACGCGGTTTGGTAGCTTGGAGGCTGCTGCAAGTGCTGTAGGCGAATTATAAAATAAATCGGCGGGGCACTTACTCTTATCAGGAATGGGTACCCGTAGTGGATGAGGTTCGAACTCTTCGGGATTGTTGCGGCGGGGCTCGGGAGTGGGCGCCGGAAAGGTCTGGAAGCAACATGGGTTCTCGACGGTGGGAGCAGAAGGCTCGCGCGGAATTCGGGGGTGCCCACGGAGGCGCGGATTGAAGTCTGGCCCAACGAGAGCGGCGTTTTCGCGGACTTCTGCAATGTGAACGGTTGGATCTCAGAGGGAGCGGGCCGGCGGACAACCCGTACAGGACTTGAACTTTTGCCCCGTGGTCACCCGCAGGTTTCGGCTCGCTCCAGCGCGGCCACCCGGGCATTGATCAACGCCAATTCCTCCCTCGCGGGCTTGGTCCCGCGTCGCCGGAGGTCGTCGGCAACCCGGGTGTACAGAGCTCGTGCCAGCGACGGCCGCGCCGTCTCCGCAGCGGATGCCACCGCCAGCGCCGCCCGTTTCCACGATCCCTCGGGGAGTCGGGCAAGCACCGCCTCAGCTTCGTCCAGGCGGCCGGCGAGGGCGAGGATGCGTGCTCGCGACGCCTGGTACCCTGTGCGTTCCGTCTCGACTGCAACGAGGGCGTGCGGCAGAACCTGCTCAAGTCGCCCGAGTGCCTCCGCTCGAGCCCGAAGAGCGTCCCAGTGCCCCACGTTGCCTGACCGCTCGAACGTGTGCAGGGCCCAGGCCAACTCCTCCAGAGGCTTCGGCTCGGCGACACCGTGCCGCGCCAGCCAGTCCCGCGTGGAGTCGTTTCGGTAATCGAGCACGGAGGGGTGGCGATTGACGATCAGGCAGACGGGCGCCGACAGGCCGGCGACCACGAGCCGGTCGGCGAGGCGCACCACGTCGGCATCCGGCGCGGCGACGAGGGCGACGGCCTCGTCCGCGCGCCCCTGCTCCAGAAGAAGGTCCAGGAGTTCGCCGTCGATCCTGGCCTTTCTGAAGATGGCCTCGCGTGCGCAGGCGTCCTGCTGGTCACCGACGAGCTGGAGCACCAGCTTGCCGGCGTGCTGGCGTCCGTAGTTCGACCGACCAGAAGACACCGCCAGAGCGGCCTCGATCCAGTCTGCAACGAGCACCTTTTCTGAGCCTCTCGTGTGAGAGATCAGCAGCTTCTCCGGCGGACCGTCCATCCCGTAGCCCCCCCGGCCGAGGGTGTCCCACTCGTACACCTCGAAGGCATCGCGAAGCAGCTGGGATCGGAGCGCCGGATCAGCGGTCGCATCCAGGCACTTGCCGAGACCCTCGACGCAGTCGCCGACCACGTTGCCGATCTCGCTCTCCTCGTCCCAGATCCGCTCGTAGACGGCGAGGATCGCGTCGATGATCGCCCGGTAAACCACGCGGGCATCTTCAAGAAGGCCCTGCTCCCGGTATTCGTCTGCCATCGCGGCGATCGGGAACAGCTCGTACTGCGCACGAGAGGACGCCCGCCAATCGTCGCCCATCGTGAGCAGGATGCGGGTGACGTGCGTGAGCACGCCGGCGCCATCGGCGCGTCGGACCTCGCCCGGGAGTGGCAGGTATGCGAGGTCGGCGAGGTCGGGATGTCGGGCGACGAGGCGCTCGACCAACGTGGCCAGTTGATCTCGGTTGAGGGCGGCGAGGCGTGTTTCGAGCGGCATGTTCAGCGCTCTGCGTGTGCGCGCAACGCGACTATGATCGCCAACGCCCACCCCGTGTCGATCCATCGGGTCGCCGCTTTCGCAGTGCCATCGAGGTACCGCAGCTTGTTCACCCGCGCCTCGTCGAGGACTCCGCCCTTGAGCTGAACGTCATCCTGAGCGGCGAGCACCCAGCCGAGGTCCACCAGCGAGACCGTCCGCTCCGCGAACCCTCCGTCGCCCCCATCGACTCGGAGCCCGCCCTGCGCTCCGCGCCCGACGACGCGACCGCGCTGCCCGCCACGCTCCAGCCAGACTCCACCGAGGCGATCGCCCGCCTCGGCCGCGACCCCTGCGGCCCGCGCCAACCACGACGGGGCCAGGGTCCGGGACGCGCTCCGGCCCGACGACAAAGACCGCCAGACGAGCTGGGGCGGCGCCGGAAAGCTCCATGCCGCTCCCTCGGACTGCCAGCGTCCTACGCCGAGATACCGCCACGGCGCGTTCGCATCGGCCCGCACGAGGACGTACGCCGTCTCGCCCGGTCGTCGATCGGCGCGGATGGACCACCGGTCCGGCGCGTCAAGAACATCGCGACCTTCACCGAGCAGGAACAGGTGCCCATCCACGCGCGTCGCCTGCCCTGTCGGTGCCTCGGAGAGCCCGAAGGCGCCCTGGACATCGGCGACAAGGTCGCCCTCGCCCGGCGCAAGCGTTTCCGGCCGAACGGCGCGCACGAACCTCGCATACACCGCGGCATTGGTCGCGGGTCGAGGCTCCACCTCCGGATTGTCGGACCGCAACACGAAGCCCGCGCCCTCCCTGACCACCCGCTTGATGAAGAACTCCGGGCCTTCCTCCTCGGCGCCGACGCCGACGAGCGCGACCTTGCCCTCCACCGCACCGATCCCGAGGCCCCGCGCCCAGTCGAAGATGGCCCAGTCGCCGTCACGCAGCGGGTTCACCCCGCCATCCATGGAGTTGCCCGACACCCGAACGGCGAACTGCTTGTCGCTCACGGGACCGGGCAGGAGCACCTCCTCGGCGCGCGGGTAGAGCTGCCCGGTGCTCTTTGCGCCCGCCGCCGCCTTCAACGACGGGTAGCAGACGAACCGTCCGCGCTCGGTCGCGAGGGCGACGACCTCGCCGAGCGGCTCGATCCACCACCCATCCGGCGAGGGACGGAAGCGGACCCGGCAGTCGGTGCCCGGCTCGCCCGCGTGCAGGCCGAACCAGCCCCGCAGCAGGTTGGGCAGCTCGTTCCGATCGCGTCCCACAGGATGCGCGACGTTGACGGCCACCTTCCCGAAGCGGAACCTCCAGGCGGCGCCGTCGGGCAGGCGCACGTCCACGTCCCCGGTCGGGAGCCGGTCCCGCTTGGTCCCGGTCGGAAGGAAGAGGATCGGGTCGCGTTGGTTCCAGGAGACCTTGGCGTCGCAAGCCTCAGAACCCCCCGTCCGCCGTCTGCGGTAGGCGGCCAAGCGGGCGTCCACCAGCTCGCGGGTCATCGCGGACAGGACGTCACGGTCCGCGCTGGGCAGGCGAGGCTGGAATCGCGCCCCGTCCAACTTGAACCAGGGGCTGTTGCACCACGCGGCGATCGGGTTGCGGCGCCAGTAGGCTTCCCACGCCGCCGCCGCCGGGTCACGAGGATCACCGAGTTCGCCGACCCCGTCGAGGTCCTCGAACAGCTCCGGCGAGCGGAGGAGGTACGCATGGGAGCGAGTCGCGAGCTCGGTGACATCCATGCCCGTGAAAAGGGCGCCGTCATCGAGCAGCACCTCGAGCACGACCATCTTGAAGCACTTGGTCATCGGGGTGGTTTGCAGGTTCACCAGCCACTCCGCCGCGACCTGCAGGACCGCCCGCGCCGCGTCTGTCAGGCCTTCCTCGCTGTCCACGAAGCCGAACCAACCCCCGCGGCGAGCAGGCACTGCCGCGATTCCGAACCCACGGCGGACCATCTCGCCTGCCGTCGGTCGTTCGCCCCTCGCCGCCACCAACTCGCGGTACGCCACAACGAAGGCGTCCCGGGGACGCTCCGGCCCCAGAAGCCGACCGAGGATGTCGATCGCCTCGATTTCGAAGTCGGCTGTGCAGCCGAGAGGGAGGGAGGACGCCGTCCGGGTCGCGACGAGCGACTGTACCGGCTGCGCAGTTTCACCGAGGCTAAGAAGGCGTCGCACTCGATCCAGGAAAATCCGGTGATTCCCCACAAAATCGATCACGACGAGCCGGGCCTTCCCCACGGAGTTCCGAAGCCCCCGACCCAACTGCTGGAGAAACAGCACCGGCGACTCGGTCGGCCGGAGCATGACCACCCGATCCAAAGGCCGACAGTCAATCCCCTCGTTGAACAGGTCCACGCTGCAGATCGCGTCGATGGTGCCGGCCTCAAGATCCTGGAGCGCGACCGTTCGATCATCCGAGTCGGCCCCGCCGTGACACAGGCGCACACGCACTCCTCGGGCGGCCAGCCAGTCCCGAACGAACGTTGCGTGTCGGATGGACACGCAGAAGACCATCGTCCGCGAGCCTGTCTTGCCCGGCTCGCTCCACACGGACCACAGCTTGTCCATGCGCGCATCGGTCCCGAGCGCGGTCGTCAGCTCGTCCACGGCAAAGCGACCGTTCCGCCACAAGCCGCGCTGCTCGTAGTCGACCGTCGTGTCCGCCAGCCCGAAGTACGCGAACGGGACAAGCAGACCCTCGTTGATGCCGACCCCGACGTCTGCGCGGAAGGGCACGTGGTCGTCGAACAACCCGGGGATGTCGCCACCATCCGCGCGCTCGGGCGTAGCGGTCAGGCCGAGCAGGAACTTCGGCTGGAAGTGAGCGAGGATCCGGCGGTACGAGGGTGCGTCCGCGTGATGGACCTCGTCGACGACGATGTAGTCAAAGCGATCGGAGGAGAAGCGCTTGAGGGCGACGTCGCGCGAGAGCGTCTGCACCGACGCGAACAGCACGTCGAAGGGCTCGGACGGCTGCGCACCGCCGAGCATCCAGGCGAATCGCGCGGTAGGCAGGCCGCATCGCATCGTCCCGGCTGCCTGTTCGAGCAGCTCACGCCGGTGCGCGAGCCACAGGATCGAAGGGAGCCGCTCATTTCCCCGTGCGACGCAGGCGATGTCGAGCGCGGCGAGGACGGTCTTTCCGAGACCTGTCGCCATCACGATCAAGGCGCGCTGCCGGTCCTCCCCCCGGGTCGCGGCCAGCGCGTCGAGGGCCTCCCGCTGCAGTGCCGTGGGCTCCGGGAGGGCAAGGCGCGGCTGATCGGTCACTTCGCCTGGTGGCAACGGTTGGGAGTGCGCTCGCGCTCGCAGCGCGTAGGCGGCGATCCAATCCGCGTCGATGACGCGAGCGGCCCGCCAGAGCAGTTCGTAGGACTCCGAGACCCGGTTCCAAGCTTGGGGATCCCGGTGCCGATCGACGCGCAGGTTCCACTCAATCCCGCCGTCGAGCGCCGAGCGCGACAGGTTGCTGCTCCCGACGAATGCGACGCCAAAATCCGGGCCTTGAAGGTGCCAGGCCTTGGGATGGAACGCGCGTCGCAGGTGCTCCGTCTCCACCACCCGCGCCTGGAAGTCGCCGCTCACGGTCTGCTCAGTGTCGTCGGCGCCATGCTCGGCGGCGTTCGCCCCGGCCCAGTCCGCGAGGCGCCGGAGCGCGTCGACCTGAGTGATGTCGAGGTAGTCGCCGGTCAGAATTCGGAGGTGCGCTCCGCGCGCGAGGGCGTCGTGAACGGCAGCCTGGATGTAGGCCAGCCCGCTGTCTTGGACGAACGCCGCCAGGATGTCGATCCGGGTCGCACGCGCGAAGTGAGGCGCGACCGCTGGGTAGAAGCTGCCACCAAGCGCGCCGTCGGTGAGTATCTGCGCCCGGTCCCGGAGGTAGTTCGCCTTGTCAGGGATCACGTACCGAACGCCTCCTCGAGGATCCTCGACGTCGCCGCGAAAGCGCGGAATGACGTGGACGTGGACGTGCATCACCGTCTGACCTGCGGCCTCGCCGGCGTTGAAGCCGACGTTGTAGCCGTCAGGCTGCCGGCCAGCGCCGTCAACGCGGGCCCAGTTGAGGTCGAGGTCGGCCTTCACGCTATCGACGAGGTCGAGGATCGCGTGGCGCTCCTCGGCGGTGCAACTGAAAAAGTCGGGGACATGGCGGCGGGTGACCACGAGGGTGTGGCCGGGGGACACGGGGTAGTTGTCGCGGAAGGCAAAGGCGAGCCGATTTTCGGCGACCGGCGGACGGCCCTCGGGTGGACTTGGCGGGGTGCAGAACGGGCAGACGGTCGGCACGATTTCTGTCACTCCGGGCTCCCATTCGCGATGGCCTCGCACACGGCTACCTCCAGGTGCTTGGATGCGAACTCAAGATCCCCGTTCAGCGGAAAGGCGAGCAGGACCAGATCGACGCACCTGCCTTCGTGCCGGATCGTCGTACGCATCGCGGCCCGACCCCGGTCGATGAGGCTGGGGAAGAGGCTCGGGTGCACGGGGTACGCCAAGCAGGCGACCACGCGAGCAGCGCCCTCCGTCGAGCTGTAGGCAAGGACCTGATGAATATCGGCCCGATGCGACTCGCGGACCGAGGCCGAAACCGAATCCCACCCCTGCCGGGCGATCAGCTCGGCATGCGGCTTGTACTTTGCGTCGACGACCACAGCGAGGCCCTCCCGTCGCATCAGAACATCAGGGGCGAGCGACCGGAGGGACCCGGACCCCGGAGGTGACCAGCGCAGCGTCATGCGTGTCTGCTCGGTGCGGCCAACCCTCACTTGCGCGCCGATGCGACGAGCACAACGCTCCGACGCAGCCTCAACCACGGCCTCAAACAATTGCTCCATGGGGAGTCGCCAAGCGAGACCCGTAGTGTCCGACAGGCCCGCGAGGCCGCGCTCGTCGACCGTCCACCCGATTGCTTCTACCCCCTCACGAAACAGTTTGGACCGCATGGGCTCAGAGTCCCAGGCGGCACGAGTCGAGCGGCTCGGCGCCATCGGCGGCACCCCACTGACCCGGACGAGAAGGCGCTCGCAGTCGTTGAGAAGGCGTTGGGCGATGATCGACGCGCCGCGTTGCGCGAGCAGCGCCCCCCGTTGCCGGATCAAAACCCAACGAATCGCGGAAAGCAGGCGTTCGTCGTCATCCAGGTCCGGAAAGGTGCACGGAACCGCGAGCGGATTACCAGCCGCGAGGCCAGACTGCACGTATTGGTCCCAGCGAACCGTCCCGCGGGGTGCGGGCAGGTCGGCGGAACACCACCTGAAGCGGCGACGCTGGCTGTCGAGCAGGGACTCAACCCTGGCCAAGACGACGGACGCGAGCACCCAGGGCGGCACGGTGCGCTCGGACTGCGGGAGCGCCGGAAACGGTAGCAACGCGGGGATGCACCGCATACCCGCGGCGGCGAGAATCAGGCCGACCGCGTCCCAGTCAAATCGTGGCCGGACGCAGAGGCCGTAGTCGAGACGGCCAGATATCGGGGAAAGGAGCGGCACTGCCCCGACCGTCGTGCCTGTCTCGATCCGGACGAACGGCTCGCCACGGCGTCGGGTAAGGTCGGCCCGAACATCCAGAGCGCGAAATGCCCCGAGGTTGGCCTCAATGAGGCCTTCGGCTCGCCGCTCCGCGTTCCGAAGTGGGTCAGCACCATCGCCGCCGAGCCAAACCATCGCTGACACCTCGCTGACGCCCGAGTCCGTCACCAGGCATGACCCTGTCGCCAAACGGGCCCGAAGCGGAGGAACGTACGGATGGCCACCCGCAACGCCGCCCCTTGGGGCGCCTGCGCGTCGGGGCGCCCGAGCCGGTTGAGGCATCACCCGGCCACGACCGTGTCCAAGAACGCCCTTACCTCGTCGGCGAACCCCGCCACGTGACCCTGGGAGAGGTACTCATCCAGGAGTGGCCGAAGCTCGGTGTGGAACCGTGTCGGCAATTGCGCGTCGTCCGACAAGAAGTAGGAGTGTCCCGGAACCAAGCCGAGGCCGTCATCCGTTGCATACTCCACAAAGACGCCGACCAGACGGTCGAACGCGGCCAGGGCGCGGGCTCCTCCCAGGCTCTGCACTACTGCGCGCTGAGGCCAGAGCTTCCGATAGGCGAAACGGCGCCGGATCGCGACGTCCAAGAGCGCGATGCTGCGGTCTGCACTGTTCATCGTTCCCAGGATGTGCAGGTTCGGGGGCATCTCAATCTGAGAGCCGACCTCGGGGTAGTCCCATCCTAGGTCCAGCTGCCGGCGCTCCTCGCCTGGCTCCAAAAGGTATATCGCCTCACCCAACACCTTCGCGAGGTCCGCCCGGTTGATTTCGTCCACCACCAGAAGGTAGGGCCTGCCGTCCCGCGCCGCGAGAATCGCGTCCAGGAGAATGCCACGTTTCGGCTCGAACGTGACGCCCGACCCAGTGGTCCGAGGCGCCAGCCCCCCAACGAAACGCTCGTACGTGACCGCGGGGTGGAACTGAACCAGCCGGCCATTCCCGCCGTACCGCTCGGTGAGCACGCGACGGGCGAGTCGTGTCTTCCCGGTGCCGGGCGGACCCTCAACGATCGCATAGCGGCGGCTCGCCAGTAGCTGGGCGACGTCCCCCTCTGAGCAATCCGGCATCAGTGCGGAACGCCAGTCTCCCCGGAGCCGAGCCGCCTCAGCTTCCGCGCTGGACCGGGGTGTGAGCTCACGCTCCTCCATGGCAAGGTCGAGCAGCGCGAGGAACGCATCTCGGGTCCAACCTGGATTCTCAGTCTTCGGCGCGGCCTGAACGAGACAGTAGCAGACGCTCCCGTACTTCTTCACCGCGTTTGCCCACGGGCGGAGTCGCTCGGCGACCTCCCTCGGCAATCTCTGGTCGACGCGAATCGGATCTTGCTTCGCCCAGGCCCAACTGTCCGAGGGGCGGTCCGCCCGGTCGTTGAGCCACCTACAGATCGCGCGCAATCGGCGGGCGTGGCCGGGCCTGCCCAGGATCTGCTCATCTGGCGCCAGCCCGTTCGTGCCGACGACCAGCCCGAACAGCCCTCCCTCGCCCTCCACGTCCGCCGGGAACACCACGAAGCTCATCCCGCCGTAACCGCCGGAGGTGTCCTGATCGGGGCCGATCACCCCGGCGTACGGCGCATTGGTAGGTTCGAGGTTGCCATTCACGCGGAGTTGGATCGGCCGGACCTTGCCGTCCTCAGCGCCCCAGCGTCCCAGCGGGTACCGGGCTTTCAGGGCGAGTCCGAACCGTTCCTTGACGCCTTCGGCCCATGCGCTGCGCTTTTCGTGAAAGAGTGCGAGGAGCTGGTCGATCTCGTCGGGCATGTGATCCAGTGGGCTGCGACCTCCTATCCCTCGGGCGTGCCGGGGAGCGCAACGGATCGACCGGCGCCGCCGCCGCCGCGCGTCCTCCGCCTCGTCCGCGGCGGCTCGCGACGGATAGATGGCGCTTGACGCCTCGGGTGAGG
Source organism: uncultured Pseudomonadota bacterium (assembly GCA_903844155.1). Classification (GTDB taxonomy): domain Bacteria; phylum Myxococcota_A; class UBA796; order UBA796; family SXON01; genus CAIUMM01. The sequence continues at coordinate 14,140 of CAIMSU010000255.1, forward strand.
CGGAAACAGGATCCGGATCCCCGGAATATTCCGCCATCCGCCTACGCTTCCACACCCCCATGAAAGCCGTGAAACCGGGTTGATTCCACTTGCCAACGGTTATCCGGTAGCGTAAACTGGTACCGAATCACAAGGCGCAAACATGGCATCACCCCCCTCTCGCCTCTCATCCGGATCCGCCTCCACGGCTCCCGCCCCCGACGCCCTCCGCGTCGCCCTCTACACCCGCGTCTCGACCGACAACCAGATGGGCGACGAGGGGTCGCTCGAAACGCAGGAGGCCCGGCTCCGGTCCTCGGTCGCCTCTCGCCAGGCGCCGCACGTCGTCGCCCGGGTGTTCCGCGAGGAAGGCGCCAGCGGCAAGAACCTCGACCGGCCGCGGATGCAGGAGATGCTCGCCGCCGTCCGCGCCGGGCAGATCGACGTGGTCATGGTCACCCGGCTGGACCGCCTCTCCCGCTCGCTGCTCGACTTCTACGAGCTGCACCGGGCCTTCGAGGCCAAGAACGTGCAGTTCGTGTCGCTCAACGAGTCCTTCGACACCTCCCAGCCGATCGGCCGGGCGATGCTCAAGCTGGTCCTCGTGTTCGCGGAGCTGGAGCGCGAGCAGACCGCCGACCGGACGCGCATCGCCATGCAGGCCCGCGCCGAACGTGGCCTCTGGAATGGGGGAGCCCCGCCGCTCGGCTACGACTCCGACGGCAACGGCCACCTGTCGGTCAACGAGAACGAGGCGGCCGTCGTCCGCGAGGCGTTCGAGAAGATGCCCGAGCTGCGGTCGGTCCGCGAGGTCGCCCGGTACCTGAACGGGAAGGGGCACCGGCAGAAGCGGTACTCGTCGCGGCGTGAGGGCGACAAGGGGGAGCGTGAGCTCACGAACGCCGTCGTCGAAGGCATGCTGAAGAACCGCCTCTACCTGGGCGAGGTCCCGCACTGCGGCGAGTGGCACAAGGGACAGCACGAGGGGATCATCGACGCCGTCACGTTCGACCGCGTCCAGAACGTCCGCGAGGACAACCGGCGCGGCGCGAAGGCGCCCCGCGAGAACCGACCCCACGAGTACCTGCTCACCGGCCTCGCCCGCTGCCCGTCCTGCGGCTGCGCGATGACCTCGGGCACGACGATGAACTCGGCCGGCGTGCGCTACTTCTACTACCGCTGCGTCTCGGTCTCGAAGGACACCCAATCAACCTGTCCCATCGGCCAGCTCAACGCCGGGGCGCTGGAGGAAGCCGTCCTCGCCATCGTCCGCCGCGCCGCCTCCGACCCAGTGCTCGTCGAGCGCGCGATCAACGAGTCGAACCGGATCGCGAAGGAGCTGCTGGAGCCCGCCCGCGAGCGGCTCAAGGCGCTCCAGGCCGAGTACGCGGCCAACAAGGCGGACCGGAACCACCTGCTCGACGCGCTCATGGCGCTCAAGGGCTCCGGCTCGGACACCGCCGCCGAGCGCATGGCGTCGCTGGAGGCTCGCGGCCGCGCACTCCAGAGCGCCATCGCCGACGAGGAGGGAAAGCTCGGCGTCGATGAGACCCGCTCGCTGTCCCTCGCCGCGATCCACGCCGTCCTGCGCGACTTCGACGAGCTGTACCTGCACTTCACGCCGGGCGAGCGCCGAGAGCTGCTGCACGAGATCGTCGACGAGGTTCGCGTCTACCCGGACCGCGTGGAGGTCGCGCTCTACGACGGGTCGGCGGTCGAGGAGGCGATCCTGCAGGTCGCCCGCAAGGTGCGCGGGTCGGGCGGCGGCGGCGGCAAGAATGGGAAGGGCGGGAAAGGTACCGCCGCGAACGGGGGTGAGGTTCACGCGGTTCACGCGGAGGTTCACGCCGAGGCCGAGGGGCGTGAACCGGTCGCCGGGTCGGTGAAGGCGCGTGCCGCTACCGTTAAGTTAGCGCAGCGCGTGGAGTGGCTCGCCCTGCTCGAACGCGCTCGAACGTTTTGCATCGCCCCCGAGCCGGAGGAGCGGCTGCAAATGGAGCTTCTCAGCGTACACTTCAGGAACGGAATTCCAACAGTGATACGCCCATAATGGGTGGGGCTGCTGGACTTGAACAGGGCCTCGGGCACGCCTCGTTTCTTGACAACGCCTGTTTCTGTAGTATGGAAACGCAATGCTTTCAGAAACAGCAAGGGTCGCGCGGGCCGAGGACGCCATCGCCGGATTGCTGCCGGACGGGTGGTCCTGCGCCCGATGCGACGGGTCGCCGGAGACCGATCTGACCCTGAGCATCCGGGGGCCGGACGGGGTCGTCGGCGTGGTCGCAGTCGCGGCGAAGGCCCGCGTCGCGCCCGGGACCGTCCCCGCCCTCGCGGCCCAGCTCGCGCGCGTTGCCCCGGCCTCCCCGATGGTCATCGCCGACTGGTTGAGTCCCCTGACGCGCGCCGCCCTGACCGCGGCCGGTGTTGGTTACCTGGACCTGACCGGCAACGCGGACGTGCGCCTGTCGCGTCCGGGGCTTCTTCTGCGCACGATCGGCGCCGCGAAGGACCCCGCGCCCCCGGCCAGCACACTCGGCAGCCTGCGGGGCACGGGGGCCGCTCGGGCGGTCCGTGCCCTCCTCGACTTCACCCCGCCCTACGGCGTCCGCGAGCTCGCCGCCGCCTCGGGAGCTTCGGCCCCCGTTATTTCCCGGGTTGCCACCCTGCTGGCCGCTGACGCGCTCGTCCAACGCGACCCCCGCGGGACCGTGACCGAAGTCTCCTGGGTGGACGTGCTCCGACGATGGGTGGAGGACTACCCATTCCCCGGTATCGAACGCGGCATGGGCTACCTCGACCCGCGCGGGCTCGTGGTGTTCACCCGTAAGCTGACGATGCTGCAACTGCCCTGGGCCGCGACGGGAACGCTGGGGGTGCCGTTTGGAGTCGCCGTCGCCCCCCTCACCCTCGCCACCGTCTACCTCGACGCGCCCGAACGAGCAGCCCGCGAGTTGGGCCTCACCCCCGCGGACACCGGGGCGAACGTGCTGTTGATCGGGGTTGGTGAGTCGAACGAGCGCTTACGATCGAGCCGGGGACCAGACGGCGTGTGGCGCTGCGCGCCGAGTCAGGTGGCGGCGGACCTCCTCAAAGGGCCTGGGCGCGGCTCGTCCGAGGGGGAGGCGCTCATCGAGTGGATGCGGGCGAAGGAATCGGGTTGGAGGAAGCGCCCATCCTAGCCCGAGAAAGGATGACGCATCGGCTTCGATACAGGCGATGTATCATCGATGTATCACCGGGGGTCTCGCGAACCCCATGGCCCGCCTGGCGGCCAGTGATGCGGCACTTCGCCACCCCGAACGGCGACGAGCAACGGGCGCACGAACCGGTCAAAGCTGGCGACGGCGTCGATGAGCTCGGCTGCGATAGTGACCGCCTTCTCTCGGCGCATCACCGCCCACCGCCCGGACCACTTTCGGCCGCGAAGCTGCGCGCTCATCTCGTCGAGTACGCGATCCTCGGCGAGCGTCCCCCGTCGCTCAAAGGTGGCGCGGAGCGAGGCCGTAAGCTCGCCTCCCTGGAATTCGGTTCCGGCGGCCAGCACGACCACGTCGAGCACGTCCTTCAGCCGGTGCTCAATGACGGGGAACTTGGCGATCAGGGTCTCGATCTTCTCGGCCAGTACGGGGCGGATGTCGTAGGCGTACACGGACGCCGCAGGGTCGCCGTCCAGAAAGGTCCCGAGGGACAGACGTTCGGCCGGAGGGACGACAGCGTCGCCGAACCCGATGTCGACCCGAACCTCGGCATCGGTGCCGCCGATTTTCACGCCGAGTGTCACGCGCACCCCCTGGTAGCCATCCAGTTCCCGCGTGGCCGCGACGGCGCGCACTTCTGCC
>CAIMSU010000256.1 GCA_903844155.1 uncultured Pseudomonadota bacterium
AGGCTCGGCGTTGATTTTTCGGCGTTCCAAGGCCACGTTCGCCGCCAGCCGCCGAAGACGGCCGCCGGCACCGAACGTGCGGGGAACGCCGCGCGGGGGGCCAATCCGACCAGCCATCCACGCGATTTCAGGTGGATACAGACGCCATGTTTGCCGAGCGCACGGATTGGCCCCCCAAAACCCGCAGCCCGGCCGGGGTTTTGGAGGGCGACACGGCGTACTCGCCGGGGCGACCGAACAAAACCCACTTTATTCGGGTACTCCCGAATAAAGTTAGGCCGGCGGGCCGCGCCCTGCGCAGCCAAGCAAGCAAACAGAGCCCAAAGAGACCGCCCGTCCGCGATCACGCAGTTGCAAAACTAGCGCACGACCGAGTCAATCACATTCCCCGACAAGTCATACGCCGTCATCGTGACGTGGTCGCCATTGACCTCAAAAAGCACCCAATTGTTGTCCACAGTCGCCGTCGCCGTGAACGGCTGCGCCATGTCGTTGCCGTAGAGATCGGCGCCCGCGCCCGCGCTCACGACGTAGTACGTCCCGTTCGCCGGATCCGTCTGCTGGCCGCCACGCAACGGCACCGAACGCTCATAATTGTGGTTGTGCCCGGTCATGTCGAACGCGACGCCGTTGTCCTCCTCGATCGGCGACCACTGGGCCTGCAGGTTGGCGTTGGAGCCGTGCGTGGTGCAGGAGGAGTAGGCGGGCTGGTGGTGACTGACGAACTTCCAAGGTTGCGTCGTCGCTTTCAGGTCGGCGTCCATCCACGTGGCCTGCACGTCGTACGGCGCGAGCGTGTCGTTCAGGAACACGAAGTGCCCGCTGGCGTAGTCAAAGGAGAACCACTGCTCGTCGTCCGTGCGGTCGGGGCCGGCGTTCGTCGGCATGGCGAAGAGCCCGAAGAACGGCTGCGCCATGAACTCGTGGTTGCCATGGACGTTCATGATCGGCCTGCGGTCGATGTAGCCGGCGCCCTGGTCGAGCCAGCCGCCCCATTCATCGAGGCTGGAGCCGATGTCGATAGCGTCGCCCGAAAAGATGTAGAAGTCAGGCGCGAACGCGTCGGAAGCCGCGAGGATCTGCCCCCAGACGGCGTAGTTGTCGCGCGAGTCGCCGGCGACGACGAACCGGAACGTGTCGGTGCTCCCGGGCGCGGGTGCGGTCGTGAAGGTCTGGTCGGCCGACCAGTGCCCGTCGCCGCCAACGTGGTAATGGTAGGTTGTCCCTGGTGTCAGCCCGCAGACGTGGACCTCGTGCACGCGCCCGAAGGTGTCGCCGCCGATGAGCGTGAAGGTCGCGCCGGGGGTCGTCGCGCCGTAGGTCGCGTCGGCCCCTACCTCCACGCGCGAGGCCATCGTGCCGGCGTCGGTGACCCACACGAACGCCATGGTCTGGGAGGGGTCGCCGACCCAGGAGAGGTGGACGCGGGTGGGATCGGGTGCGGCGCCGAAAGTGGCAGCGTCGAGGTCTGCGGGCACCGGGGTCGTTGTGTCCGTGCCGGATTGGGGGACGTAGATGGTGTCGCCGCAGCCGGGCGTACCGGTGCTGACGCTGTCGGCCCCCGTGGACTTGGAGATGGCGTGGCAGCCGAGGAGCGCGGCCAGGAGTGCGACAATCATCAGAACCTCAGGCTCGCGGCAGCCGTGAACGTGTCATTCAGGAATTGGTCGCCTTCCAGCTCATCGAGGTGCGAATACGCGAGCTGCAGCTTGACGTCCTCGAACGGCCGCGGCGGCACGAGCCAGTAGACATCCACGCCGCCCGTGACTTCCAGCGCCTTCGGCAGCACCTGCCCGGTCGGATCGCCGACGACCTGATCGTCCGGCTCGTTCTCGCCCACGCGCGCGACCAATTGCAGGTGCTTCCTGCACCATCGCGCGGGGATAAAGCTCGACACCGTCCCGTACCAGCCGGACGAGTTGAAATCGCTCACTGCGGCGCTCGCGTAGGCGTGCTGACCGTACAGGAACTCGCCTTGCACCGAAATCAATCGCCAGGCGAACTGCGCCTCGCCCGCGTACTGGTTGATCTCCTCGGACGAGTCGCCGTCGCCGATCCAGTTGTAGAGGTAGGCCCCGCCAACGCCGAGGTAGAGGTTGCCGTCGGACCCCTCGAAGACCTTTTCGCGAGCCCCAAAAGGGGTGATCACGCCCCGCACCGCGTAGAGGAAGCGCTGGTTCACGTTCTGCAGCCGGTCCGGTCCCTCCCCGTTGAACGCCCCGGCCTGCACGGTCGCCACGGTCTTGCCGTGCACCGGCACCGTGCCCGTGACCATGAACCCCATGTCCCGGTTCGTCGATCCCGAGAGGCTCGCCGGGGTGGCGGGCAGCAGGCGTCGGGTGTCCGAGGCGAGGTAGCCGACCGAGTACGGCACCTTGAACTGCCCGAGATCAAAGCGTAGAAACGGCAGGGGGTGGAGGTAGACGTACGTGTCCTTGAGGAGCGGCGTCGGTGTGAGATCGATCTCAAGGTTGGCGCCAAGCAGGCCGGGGCGGCCGCCGTCGAACTTCGCTTCGGCCCCCAGCCGGGCCTCGAGCTGGAACCCGTCCTGGGCCGTGATCGCGTTGGGATCGTCCTGGATCGTCGTGAACGAGGGGATGACGAAGCCGTACGGCCGCACGTTGAACGGGTGGTCCAGCGATTTCGCAGCTTGGACGGCCGAACGCCCGTCCCGGGTGCCGCGCGCAGCCGGTGGCCGCGGGGGAGGCGGTGGAGGCGGCGGTGGCAGAGGAGGAGGGAGAGGAGGGGGAGGCGCAGCCTCTGGAGCGGCGTCCGGCGACGAAGCCGGCGCGGGCGACGAGGTCGGCGCGGGCGACGAAGCCGGCGCGGGCGACGAGGTCGGCGCGGGCGACGAAGCCGGCGCGGGCGACGAGGTCGGCGCGGGCGACGAAGCCGGCGCGGGCGAACCGGGCGGAGCGTCGCCGGCGAAAGCGACTGCGGTAAGCACGATCGGGAGCAGCAGCGACATCGACCTCCCGTATCCGACCAGCCGGCCGGTTGATACCCTGCCGCCATGCTCATGTTCGCCGTGACCTGGTTGTTGCGCGCCCTCGCCGCCACCTGGCGGGTCGAGCGCGAGCCGTGGCCGGCGACCGGCGCCTCCGTGGTCGCGTTCTGGCACGGCGACCTCCTCCCGATGATCGCGCTGCACCGCGATCCAGGGCTCACCGGCGGCGTCCCCCTGGTGGGACTCGCGAGCCTTTCGGACGACGGCGACCTCGTCGCCCAGGCGCTTGAACGCCTCGGCTACGACGTAATCCGCGGCTCTTCGTCACGAGGCGGCGCTGCAGCCCTGCGCGCCTGTGTTCACGCGCTCAAGTCCCGACGCAGCCCTGCGCTGGCCGTCGACGGTCCACGCGGTCCCGCGGGCGTGGTGCAGCCGGGCGCCGAGGCCCTGGCAGCGCATCAGCGCGTCGCTGTGGTCTGGGGCCGGATCGACGCGCGAGGCTGGCGAGCACGAAGCTGGGATTCCACCCTGGTCCCCTGGCCATTTGCGCGCGTCCGCGTCCGCTACGGACTCTGGCGCGCAGGCGACCCGCCGCTCGGTGACGTCATGGGTCCCCCAGGTTTCCCGCCCACTCCGCCAGCCGACGAAAGAGCACCCCGATGATCCCGCCGATCCCCCAACCCGCGAGCACGTCGCCCGGCCAGTGCTGACCGTCCACGATCCGGCTCGTCCCCACGACCAGCGACACCAGCGCCAGCGGCGGGCTCCCCAACGCCATCGCGACGGCCATCGTGTTGGATGCGTGCGCGCTGGGCATGCCAAAGCCCGAGCCGCAGTCCATGGGCTTTGGCGGCGTTGTAACAACAGAAACGCATGGCCGCGCCTCGGCGAACACCGGCTTGAGGATCTGGCTGCACAGCGTGTCGGAAACCGCGACGGCCAGCAGCGTCGCCACGACGCTGGCGGCCGCCAACCGCCACACCCGCTCCGCCCGGTCCTCGCGCCCCGCCGCGTTCGCCCGCCCGGCGGTCCGGATCGCCTCTCCCACCCGCCCCGCGATGACGACGAGCGCCAGCACCCCCAGCCACACCGCGGTTCCCGGCGACCCCAGCCAGACCCAGAACGAACCGTAGGGCCCGGTCGCCCACTGGTTCAGCGCGATCGCCCAGTCGCTCACATCAGGCCCCAGAGCAGCGCCACCTTCGCGTCGCGCCCGCACCCGAGCCTGTAGCTCTCGTAGCGCCCGGGTGTGGTGACGTGGAAGTCCTGGTGGTAGTTCTCGGCGGCGTAGAACGGGGTTCCAACCGGGTAGATCTGCGTGGCGATCGGACCGGGGAGCCGGTGCGTGGCGTCGAGCTGCACCTTGGACGCGCTGGCCGCGGTGAACTGGGCGTCGTCGCTGGGAAAGATCGCGGTCTGGTAGGGCTCGCCGCGGTCGCAGAACTGGCCGCCGGTGTCGGTGGGGTCGATGTGGTGCCAGTACCAGTCCAGCACCTTGTCGTAGTCGGTCACGGACGTGTCCCAGACGACGCGGACGGACTCGTGATGGCCGGTCGTGTCGCCGCCGACTTGATCGTAGGTGGGGTTCTTCACATGACCGCCCGCGAAGCCCGAGGTCGTGGCGACGACGCCCGGCATCTTGTCAAAATCCGATTCCATGCACCAGAAGCACCCGCCGGCGAAGACACCGTAGGCCTGATTGGCGCCGACAGCGGGGATCGGCGCGGGGTCGTTCGGATCGGCGTAGGCGTCGGGCTTCGCGTCCTTCGCGATCGGGGCGGCGGGCGAGGACGAGCAGGCGAGGACCGAGGCGAGAAGGGTCAACATTCCTTCCGCGTATCCTACCGGGTGCCCCCAAAATAGAAGTAGGTGGAGTACCCGACACCCGAGTCCGGGTCGGCGATGACGAGGTCGTCGACGCCGTCGCCGTTCACGTCCCCAGTGGCCATCGCAGCGCCAAACTCGTCGTAGTAGCCGCCCATTCCCAGGTTCGCGTCCGCGTCGTCGCTGCCAAGCACGCCCGCGACCGGACCGTAGAAAAGGTGCGCTTCGCCGTACCGACCGCCGCTCGCGTCGCCCATCACGAGATCGTCCTTGCCGTCGCCGTCGAGGTCCGCGCGCGTCTCGATGGCCCCCTCGGACAACCCGCTGATCACCGCGGTTGCGTCTGCGTCGCTCAGCCAGCCGGCCGTCGGCGGACCCGAGTACACCAGCGCGAGGTTGCTGCCGGTGGCGACCACGTCCGCGTAGCCGTCCCCGTCGAGATCCCCGGCGCCTGCCACGTGGCTCCCCACCTGGCCCGTCGAGCCGTAGATCACGGTGTCTGCGTCGTCGTAGGCGTTGTATTCGCCGACGAGCGGTCCCTTCATCAGGTACGCCGCGCCGGGCCAGGTCGGGTTGGGCTGCGCGCCGTACGCCGAGATCCACAGGTCATCGACGCCGTCGCCATCGACGTCGCCCGCGCTCGAGACGTCCTCGCCGAGGTACCAGCTCGAGCCACCGCCGACGACTTTTGCGGCTGCGTCCCGGTCGGGGACGAGGTCGCCCGCCGGCACGGGGTTGGTGACGACGTAGACGACGCCTGCCTTTTCATGCGCGTCCGAGGCCGCGTCGTAGGCCAACACCAGGTCCGGTGCGCCGTCGCCGTCGTTGTCGAGCCCGGCGACGGAGGTGAGGGCGACGGGGTCGGAAGGCCGGTCAAACGTCGAGGAAGCGTCGCCGGGGAGGATGGCGCCGGACATGGGGCCGGCAAAGAGGTCCGTGGTCGTCGCCCCGCCGAGGACCAGATCGTCCTGCCCGTCGCCCGTGACGTCGCCCGGGATCCCGCCGACCTGCCCGAGCTGGTCGAGGGGGACGTCTCCGGTCACGGTCGCGAACGCGTCGCCCTCGCCGAGCACGCTCCCGCGCGTGACGCCTCCGACGATCCAGCTCACACCAAGATTTCCGTCGGAGTAGCCGTCGCCCGTCGCGACGTCGACAGCGCCGTCACCGTCGAGATCGCCGGTCGCCACCCACGCGCCCGAGAGGCCGGAGAGCTGCGCGTCGACGTCGTCCGCGCCGTAGTCGCCGAGCCAACGACGGCAGGCGCCGGTGGTCAGGCCATCGCAGTTGTCGTCGAGGCCGTCGCACGCTTCGGGCGCGCCTGGGTAGACGGTCGCGTTGGCGTCATCACAGTCGGTGTCGTCCGCGACGTAGCCGGAAGGTGCCGCGCAATTCACGACGGTGGAAGTGGGATCACCGTAGCCGTCTCCGTCGACGTCGGCGTAGAACGTGGCGTCGAGGGCCTCGTCGACCTGACCGTCGCAGTTGTCGTCAACGCCGTTGCAGACCTCGACGGCCCCGGGAAACACGGTGGCGTCTGCGTCATCGCAGTCCGTGGCATCGGTGACGAGGCCGGCGGGGAGGTCGCAGCCGAGGACGGTGACGGTGACGGCGGGGTCACCGTAGCCGTCGCGATCGAGGTCGTAGTGGACGAGGATGTCGTCGATGGCGCCGTTGCAGTCGTCGTCTACGCCGTTGCAGGCCTCAGCGGCGCCGGGGTGGACGTCGGCGTTGGCGTCGTCGCAGTCGTCGCCGCCGGTCGCGACGGAGGCGTAGCCGTCGCCGTCCGCGTCGACCGGGCTGGAGTCCGCGCCTTGCGCGCTGTCCGTGCCGCTGTCCACCGTACTATCGGCGTTCGTTGCGGAGTCATCGCCGGAGCTGACCGGACCGCGGTAGGCGACCGGCAGGCAGCCGACGAGGAGGAGGAGCATCACCCCGCCTCAGAGAGGAAGGGGTACGGCGCGGTACACGCCACGTCGTCCCAAACCCCCGACGTGATCATCACCGCGCAGTCCTCGCCAGCGCCGCTGCCGCCGCCGTCGTCAGGCTCCTGCGGCTCCCAGGGCTGAACGGTGACCGCATCTCCGTCGCTCCATACCCAGGTGCCCTCCACCGCGGCGTCGGTGAACCCGAGCCACCAGTAGGCACCGCCGAGCGTAAGCCCGGTGAGATTGACGTAGTCGTTCTCGCCCGCGCTGGTCATCGAGGCGAGGTGGTAGCCGACGGTTGAGCAGGCGCTCCCAGCAGAGGACCAGTCCTTCGGAGAGGAGCAGAACAGGAAGGCGTGGGTGCCGTACCACTGGATCGGGCAGGGACAACCGGCGGAGTTGTCGTCGACGGTGCCGTCGCAGTCGCCGTCCTTGCCGTCGCAGGTCTCCGTGGCGCCCGGGTGGATGGCGGGATTGGTATCGTCACAATCTCCGAACGTGGCGGCGTAGCCGGCGGGGGAGCACGCGACGATGAACGTGCTCGTGACGCCGTAGCCGTCGCCATCGGCGTCCACGTACCAGGCGCCGGCGTCCACGGCGTCGTCGTCTACGATGTTGTTGCAGTTGTCGTCGATGCCGTTGCAGACCTCGATGGCGGCTGGGTTTACGGCCGCGTTGCCGTCGTCACAGTCGTTGCCGCCACACGAGAGCGCGGTGTACCCGTCGCGATCAGCGTCGGGGCAGGGGCCAGTATCCGCGGTGTCGTGGGAGGAGTCGGCGACAGAGTCAGCGGACGAGTCGACCCCAGGGTCGTGGTTGACGACGGCGGAGTCGCCTGAGAGACGCGCGGTGACCTCGTCCTCGGAGATCCAGAGGTAACCCGGAAGGGCCGCGAGGGACCAGATCAGCGCCATGCTCGCAGCTTATCCCGGTGGAACCAACCCGGAGCATATCAAAAGTGACGTCGTCGCTTTTGATACGTCGGTGTGCGCAGGCACGCGATCCGGCCGGAGCTCTCCGACGTATACTGCAGCATGTTCACGCCCGACCCCCGCGCCAGCCAGTCCCGTCGCCGCTTTCTGATCACCTCCGGCTCTGTCCTGACCGCGTTCGCCGCGTTCTCCTGCGACCACGTCAGCGCCACACCGACCGGACCCGAGCCAACCCCCGGCGTCGCCGGGGAGCCCGACCCCACCACCGTCGTCCCGCTGGTGCTGAGCGACGAAGAATGGAAGGCAAAGCTCCCCTCCGATGTGTACGGCGTCCTTCGCCACGCCGACACCGAGCGCCCGTTCACCGGCCGCTACTGGGACAACCACGCGAAGGGTCGCTATCTCTGCTCGGGTTGCGGCCTCGCCTGCTACGACAGCAAGGACAAGTTTGACTCCGGCACGGGATGGCCCAGCTTCAGTCGGCCGATCAAGCCGGACCGCGTCGGCGGGCGCGCTGACTCCAGCCTCGGCATGGACCGCGAGGAGGTCGTGTGTTCGCGCTGCCAGGGCCATCACGGGCACGTCTTCGACGACGGGCCTGCGCCGACCGGCAAGCGCTACTGCATCAACTCGGCGAGCCTGGTCTTCGTGAAGGCCTGACGCGGACGGCCGCGCCGGATCATCGATCGTGCCGCACGCGCCGGATAGATCGAGGCCATGAAAGCTCTCGTCACCGGAGCCGCGGGCTTTTCGGGCCGGCACCTCGTCGCATTCCTCCGGTCGCGGGGCGACGACGTCGTCGCTGCGGGGCACGACGCCGAGACCGAGATCGAGCTCACCGAGTCGCGCGAGGTTGAGCGCCTGTGCCGCGAGGTGCAGCCGGACGTCATCTTCCACCTCGCCGGCACCAGCCACATCAGCGCGATGCGCGCGAACCCCATGGCCGGGCACCTGAACGTGATCAAGCCGGCAGTGACGTTGCTCGACGCGATGCTCCATGAGGCGAAAAAAGCCCGCCTCATCCTCGTCAGCACCTGTCAGGTGTACGGTCGCCCGCATCGCCTCCCCACGCCGGAGGACCACCCGCTCGCGCCGGTCGACACCTACGGTTCGGCCAGGGCGGCCGTGGAGCACGTGCTCAAGAGCTACCTGCCGCACGGACTCGACGTCGTGATCGCGCGGCCGTACAACCAGCTGGGGCCCGGCCTGGACCGGCGGTTTGCCATCCCTGACTGGATCGCACAGCAGGCCGAAGGGCCCGATCCCAGCGGGGGCATCGTGCGCGTCGGCAACCTGGACGTCCGGCGCGACTACTGCGACGTTCGGGACGTGGTCGCCGGGTACGCGTTGCTCGCGGACCGCGGGGAGCGAGGGCAGGCGTACAACCTCTGTTCCGGACAGACGGTGTCGATGCGGGCGATGTTCGAACGCGCCTGCCCCGGGGCGACGGCGTCCGTCGACGAGGCCCGGGTTCGTCGCAACGAACCCGCCATCCAGTGGGGTGACCCGTCCCGCGCCGAGGCCCTTGGATGGGCGCGCCGCCACCCCATCGAGGCGACGACCGACGCGCTCCGGGCCGCCGCCTCCCCGGGGTCCGATCCGGTATAAGCTCCGTCGGCAGGTCGGCCCCCAGGCTTTGGAGCATCGTGAACGTCGCCCAGATCGAGATCGCCCGTCGCACCATCTGCATCGACCGCAGCGTCTGGCGCGGCGTCCACACGCCCGGGCCGATCTCGCCGGTACCCGGGGCGCCCGACTGGCTGCTCGGGGCCTGGGGCTACCTCGGGCGCGTGCTGTCCGTGGTGGACCTCGCACGTCTCTCGGGCTGGGGCGCTGTCGCCCGACCAGTCAACGTGCTGCTCCTCGTCGAATTGGGTAAGGAGCTCCTCGCTATCGCCGGGGATCGGGACCTCGGTGACGCTCGGATCCCCGCGCCCGACCGGTCCGACGGGCTCTACGATGTAGTCGTGAGCGACCCACCCTCCACCAACCCCCCGCTCCTCCTCGAGGTCGGCCGGCTGCCGATGGAGTTTGAGACTGCTCTCATGCGAGGACCACGCCGTTGACCCGCTTGAACCTTCCGATCCCACGCCTGATCCTCATCGTCCTCGCGCTGGCGTCCGCGCCCGCATTCGCATCAGGCGCACCCGCGCGCACGCCGACCCCCGGCATGTCGCCCCAGGCTCAGGTCGTGCTGGGCGGCGCTCGAAGCACCACCCTCGACCTCTGGCGGGCCTTCCCCGGCGGTGACAAGCTCCTCGTGCTGGTCGGGTTCCCGGACGGCTCCGACGGGCTCTTCCTCGTGGACACCGGCGCGGCGACCTCGGTCATCACCAAGGACCTGGCGACGAAGCTGGAAATCACGCCGCGACCCGATGAGGGCGGCTACATCCAGGGGCTCTCGGGTCAGGCGCCGTGGGTCCGAGGCACCCTGCCCGAGTTCAAGCTCGGCGACTTCACGATCCGCGGTCTCGACGTCGCCATCGGCCTGCCCGGCCTGCCCGAGACGATCGGCCCGCTCCCGCTCTCCGGCATCCTCGGCAACAACGTCTGGTCCAACTTCGTGATGACGGTCGACTACCCGGCCGATCTGCTCACCCTCTCCCTGGACGGTCACGCCCCGAAGGGTGCGCCGGCGATGGACTGGTCGCAGAACAGCGCGCGGACGACGCTGAAGCTGCGCACGGAAGGGACATCCCCGGCGGGAAAGCCGGTTCACACGACGGCTGACGTGGACCTGGACGTGGACACCGGCGCCGACGGCCTCATCATCATCGGGCCGACGGGGGAGCCGTTCCGCGGCTACTCGACGGTCGGGGAGGAGCCCGTCGCGGGCCTCGGCGCCGATCTGGACAAGATCCCCGACGAGAAGCTGCTGACCGTCACGCACCGCATCCCGGTGCAGCGCCTCACCATCGGCGGCAAGACGCTGGACATCAACGCCTCTGCGCGCTGGCTCTGCGCCGACGGGCCCTGCGACCAGCACCCGGGCCTCACCGGGCTGGCCGGCTTCGACGTCCTCCGCACGCACCGCGTCGTGTTCGACTACCCCCACAACCGGTTCTGGATGGGCAAGTCGCTTGGCCCGCCGCGCCATTTCGACGCCATCGCCGAAGGCCTCAAGCGCGAGCAGACCCTGCACCCCAACGATCCCGACCGCGCCAGCATCCTCGCCGATCTGCAGTGGGCGACCGGCCAGCCGGACGCCGCGCTCAAGACCCTGACCGACGCGCTCGTCAAGAAGCCGAAGGATCCGAAGCTCACGGTCATGCTGTCCAAGGCCAAAGCGATCCAGGGTGACTTTGCGGGGGCGATCGCGACCCTCGCGACGCTGGAGCCGGCGGATCTGGAGGATCAGGACGCCTGGGTCGGGTACATCGACGAGCTCGTGCTGGACGGGCAGATCGACAAGGCGCTGGACCTCGCGAAGCACGCCAGCGAGACGGCCCCGCCGGTCCCCGACCACACCGAGGACTACCTCGTCGCCCTCTCCGACGCGCAGCTCGCAGCCGGGAGGGTGGACGAGGCGGCCGCCAGCATCGCAGCCGCAAACCAGGCTTCTCCGCGGGGAGGCTCCGCGCACCTCATCCGCCTCGCGCGAATCGCCGCGACGGCGAAGGACCGCTACGGCGTCATCGTCGCCATGCGTGACCTGCTGCGCATCATCCCGTTGCAGGGACTGCCGATCTGGCTGTATGCGCTGAGCGCGCAGGGTGACGACGTCGCCACCTTCCAGGTCGACGTCTCAGCCGCGATGAAGCGGCTCCATCCGGATCAAGTGCCCTTTGACTTTCTCGGCGCCGGCTACATGGCCGTCGGCGACACTGATCACGGCAAGGCCGCCCTGAAGTCCGGCTACGACCGCGATTGCAAGGATCTCGTCGGGCCCGACCGCGACAACTGCGACGCGTGGTACTGGGCACTCGGAAAAGACCGGTTGGACGAGGCGGAGGCGAAGAGCCAGGCGGCGATGAAGGCGATGCCCGGGAACTCGGCGTACGTGGACACCGGAGCGGTCGTCGCGCTCGCGCGGGGGGATCTGGCGACGGCGAAGCAGCGGGCGTTGCTGGCGGCGAAGCTCAATCCGGCCGACCCCTACCTGTTGTGGCAGGTGAGCAGGCTCTCCGCGATGTAGCGAGGACGCCTACGGACAGACCCCAAGCGCCGAGACCGCGTCGTTGTTCGTCTCGTCACACTCGTCCAGATCGCGGCTGGCATCGATGACCGCGCGCCAACCGGCATGCGGGAGGTCCGCGTTTGCGACGTCCACCTCAACGCCGGCCAGCGCCTGCCCGGCCGGGATCGCATCCACCGCCCACTCGGCGACAAGCCGCTCGGCAGTCTCATCCTCGGCGTACAGACGCACGCGCACGCCCGCAGGCGCGTCGACGGTCCCGTGGTTGGCGACCTGCAGTACGACCGCGCCACCGCTCGTCGCACAATCCGCCGTACACGCCGACGTGATGGTGACGGCGAGGTCGGTCGCGGCCGGCACGCCAGCCACCTGCCCCCGGAACACGCTTCGACCGTCCAGCGTCGGCTGTGCGAGCGCAGGCACCCGCCCGGCGGCCGTCACCCCCGTCCCCGCCCACCCTGGCGTGTTCCAGTGGTTCGGGGCCGCGGACCAGCCATCTCCGTCGTTCGTCAGGGCGGTCAGCGCGGGTGCCCCCGACGTTCCTGTCCCGACGATGAGGATGTCCGCGTGACCGTCGCCGTCCAGGTCCGCGACCACGGGGGACGCTGTCCAGAAGCCGATCCCTGGCTGTGCGAGCGTGTAACGGACAGCCCCCGTCGCCCCATCGAGGATGGAGAATCCGGACCGGTCGGAGATGAGCACCTCGGGCAGACCGTCGCCGTCCACATCGAAGACGGAGCACCCCAACAAGCTGTTCTGCTGGCCATCGATCGGCAGCTCCCACAGCAGCGAGCCGTCCAGCGTCAGCGCGTGGACTGCGCTGTCGTAGGCGGCGACGACCTCGGTCTTGCCGTCGCCATCCAGATCGGCCGCGCACGGCGGTCCGGGGAACGTCTCCAGATCCGCCGCGTTGCCGACCACGGTGCCGTCGCCGTCCACCACGTTGTACGCGCCGCCGACCCACGCGATCTCGGGTGCGGGGTCCTTGTCGGCTTGCACGGGCACCGGCCACGCGAAAGACGGCCAGTCGGCGGTGTAGTTCGCGAGCTGCACCCCGTCGGCGTCAAAATCACGCAGGCCGTGGACGAGCTCGGTCGGAGCAGCGCCGTCCACGTCGACCGGCAGGGCGACGGGCGACATCTGCGGGATCGACCCGGTGAGCACGGCACGGAGGGCACCGGTCCTGCCGTCCAGGACGACGCGGCTGTGCATCACCTCGGGGAAGCCGTCGCCGTCGAGATCCGCGATCGAGAGCGCCTCAAAGCCGTCCTCGTCGATCGGGGCGCTGCGCCAGACCACCGTACCGTCCCCGTCGAACGCGATGACCTCGGCGGCGGCGCCATCGTAGGTCACCACGTTGGGGGAACCGTCGCCATCGACGTCGGCAATGATGGTCTCCGCGTAGCAACCGACCGCGTCCCAGCTCCACTCCAGCGCACCGGTCGCGCCGTCGAGCACGGCCAGGCGCCCATCGTTACCGCAGGTCCAGCTCTCACGCCCGGAGGTGTGGGTGTTGTAGGCGAAGGTCACGGCGATGTCCGGCCGGTCCGACCCGTCGATGACGCCGTCGCCGTTGTCATCGTTGAGCTGGCCGACGGCGGGGGGCGCAAAGACGGCGTCCCAGGTTGCGAATGCAGGGTGCTCGGCGAGGCTCCAGAGCGTGCGCGCCTGCCAGGGGTCAGCCGCCGGGGTGACGGAGGCGACGCAGGCTGCGTTGACGTCCACGGGCCCGGCGGGCGGCAGCTCCGGGGCCGGGCAGGAGGCTGCTGAGTCGACGGTGACACTGTCGCCGGTGTCGGCCGGGGCGACGCTGTCGGTCGCAGCGCTCGTGTCCACGACGCCGGTGTCGAACGGCGCGGGTGAGGTCCCGGGAGCCTTGGTCGAGCCCGGGGCGCAGGCGACGACGGCGAGGACGAGCAGCATGGGTCTCCGGGGTCTGCCCCATGGTACCGCGATCCGCGCCCCGTCGCTGCCGGATGGCCCGGCGCTGCCTCGTTCTGGTACACTCCGCCCCCATGAAAACCCGCACGCTCCTCGCCCTGCTCGCGCTCTCCACCGTCGGCCTCCTCGTCGCCTCACGCCTCGCGCTCTCGGACGCCGACGCGCACGAGCCCGGCCGCTTCGCCGTCCCCGACGGTGGCGCCGGTGCCCCCGCGCCCATCGCCCCGCCTACCGACTGGGACGTCAACGCGCCCCACGGCCCGGGCGCTGATGTCGACTTTACCGTCAGCGAAGGGACCTGGATGGGCCTCGACGTCTCGCCCGATGGCTCGAAGATCGTGTTCGATCTCCTCGGCGACCTCTACACGATCCCGGTGGCGGCGGGTTCGGGACCGGCGACCGCCACCCGCCTCATCGGCGGTGTTTCCTGGGAGACCGACGCGCACTACTCGCCCGACGGCAAGCAGATCCTCTACACCTCGGACGCCGGCGGGAACGAGAACTTGTGGACGATGAACGCCGATGGCACGGGCCCGAAGCCGGTGACCAAGGAGGAGGGCGACCGGTGGAGCGACGGGGTCTGGGTGACGCCCTCGGCCGCGGGGAGCTCGGGAGAAGGCTGGTTTGTCGGACGGAAGCGCAGCATCGACACGCGCTCGATCGGGGTGCAAGAGCTGTGGCTGATGAACGTGAACGGCGGCGGCGGGACGAAGCTGACGACGCTGGACGCCGACCCGCATGCAGGAGAGTCGGCGTTTGACGCCGATGGTCACACGCTCTGGTTCTCCACGCGCGACAAGCGTTTTGAGTACAACGAGAACGTGCACCAGAGCATGTGGGAGCTCGCCACGCTGGACATGAAGACGGGCGAGCGGACGACCGTCACGAACCTGAACGGCAGTGCGGTCCGGCCAACGCCGAATCCCGTCGCCGGCGGGCCGATGGCGTTCATCACGCGCGACCGGCTCAAGACCGTGCTGATGCTTCGCTACGCGGATGGCCACCTCGAATCCTTGGCGGACGACCTCGATCCCGACGCCATGGAGGCGTTTGAACTGCGGAGCGCCTACCCGCGGATGGATTGGAGCCCGGACGGGAAGACGCTGTACTTCTGGGAGAAGGGCCACATCAACGCGATCGACGTGGCGACGAAGGCCCGCCGCACCCTCGATTTTTCGGCCGAGGTCAAGACCCACATCACCCAGGCCGTGCGCCCGCTGCGCCGCCTGCCGGACGACGTGCAGGACGCGCGCGTGGTGCGTTGGGCCGCGAAGATTCCCGGGATGGGAGTGGTTTCCAGCGCGATGGGCACGCTGTGGTCGGTCGCGGAGAGCACCGGGGCAGCGACGGCGTTGACGCCTTCGGACACCTACGCCTACTTCCCGCAGGCGAGCGCGGACGGGAAGTCGCTGGCGTATGTGACCTGGGACGACAGGAAGCAGGGCCAGGTCTGGACGCGGCCGACCGGCGCCGGGTTTACCAAGTCGAAACCACGGCAAGTCACGCTCACCGCCGCCGACTATGAAGCGCCGGCCATCTCGCCCGACGGAAAATCCATCCTCTACCTGCGCGGCACGAACACGCAGGACGGGCGGGAGTTGGGCGGGGAGCCCTCCATGGATCTCATGGTCGCCACGCTCGACCCGAAGGGCGTGCCGGCTGACGGAACGCGGCTCACAACGGTGCCTTATCGCGGGTCGGGCGGTCCGAGCGCGCGTCCGCAGTGGTCGCCCGACGGCCAGCGGATCTATTGGCTGGAGGACGTGGCCCCCAGCGGGCGCAAACCCGAGACCGCGGCGCTCGTCTCCGTGAACCGGCTTGGGACCGACAAGCTCACCCACCTCATCTTTCCGGACGGCGCCATCGAGGCCCGCCTCTCCCCCGACTTCGGCACGATCGTGGCCAAGATCGGCTGGGACGCGGTGGTCGCGCCGATGCCCCCGGTCTCCCACGGCACCCTCGCACCGCCAGGCTTTGCGGATCTCCCGCAGCGGAAGCTGACAAACACGGGGGCGACGTGGCTCGACTGGGCCGACAACCACACCGTCACGTGGACGACCGGCTCAGAGTTCTACGAGCTCGACACCCACCAGAAGGACCTCTACAGCCCCCCGGGCGACGACAAAAAGGCCGCGCCGACGCCCACTCCCGCCGCCGCGCCAGCTGATGCTGCGAGCCCCTGGGCCACCGCGCCGGCCTCGTCCGCAACTGAGGCGCCCAAGTCTGACGCGCCCAAGCCGGATCCCCTCCCCGCGCACACCGCGATGGGCATGCACATCCCCGTGACCGGCGACTTCGGCACCCACACCTTCGCGTTCACCCACGCCCACATCCTCCCGATGGACGGCCCCGAGATCGCCGACGGCACCGTCGTCGTGACCAACCGGCGCATCACCGCCGTCGGGGCAGACGCTGCGATCCCCGCCGGCGCGCAGGTCATCGATCTGCACGGCAAGGCCCTGCTCCCCGGCCTCGTCGACGTGCACGCGCACCTGCACTACGCGAGCGGCGACATCCACCCGAACCAGGAGTGGCGCCATCTGGTGAACCTCGCGTATGGCGTGACCACGGTGTTTGATCCAAGTGCGGCGAACGACCTTGTGTTTGGCCAGGCGGAGGAGATCCAGTCCGGGCGCATGGACGGGCCGCGCGTACTCTCGACCGGCAACATCCTCTACGGCGCGCTCGACAACCAGTCGCTGCACGCCAAAAGCTATGAGGACGCCGAGAACGCCGTGAAGAAGCAGCAGCTCGTGGGCGCCTGGGGCGTCAAGTCGTATCAGCAGAGCCACCGCAGCCATCGCCAGTGGATCGTGGAGGCCTGCCGCAAACTTGGGATGCTCGACGTGCCGGAGGGCGGCGGCGACATCTGGCAGAACTTGAGCATGATCCTCGATGGGCACTCATCCATCGAGCACGCTTTGCCCGTCGCGCCGATGTACGACGACGTCACCCAGCTCTGGAAGCGGAGCGACACGACCTGGACACCGACGCTGCTCGTGGCGTACGGCGGGCCTTTTGGCGAGCTGGAGGGCTTCACCAACGAGCGCGTCTACGACGACCCGAAGCTCTCGAAGTGGACGCCGCCCTGGGTGCTCATCTCCCGCGCCTACCGCCTCGATCCCGTGCTCACCGACCCCGGCGAATACCACCACCACCTCGTCGCCCAGGAAGCTGCCAAGCTCCTGCGCGCGGGCGTGCGCGTGGTGCTCGGCGCTCACGGCCAGCTACAAGGTTTGGGACCCCACTGGGAGCTGGAAGCCCTCGGCGGTCCCGGCGCCATGACCCCCGACGAAGCGCTCCACGCCGCGACGATCAACGGCGCCACGCACCTCGGCCTCGCGCAGGACATCGGCAGCATCACCGTCGGGAAGATCGCGGATCTGTTCATCGTGGACGGCGACCCCGAGAAGGATCTCAAGGACGCCCGCAAGGTGGTCTACGTGATGAAGGATGGGCGCCTATGGGACGCCGACTCGATGCAGGAACTTCCGGCGAACGCAGCCCGGAAGAAGCTGGGGTGGATGCAGTGAGGATGGCGTCGAACGCGATTTGGCGCTACCGTGAACCCCATGGGCCTCACCCGAACGCTCCTGAATCTCTCCAACCCGGTCCACCCGGAGCGCGCGGGTATCGATGTACCGGCGCTCGCCGACACCGGGGCGTTGCACCTGTGCATCCCCGAGCACATCGCGATGCAGCTCGGCGTCGCTGAGCTCCGGCGGCGCGAAGTCACCCTCGCGGACGGGTCGAAGCGACTCGTGTCGTACGTCGGCCCCGTCCAACTCCGCTTCGGGACCCGCACCGGCTTCACTGGGGCGATGGTCATGGGCGACGAGGTGCTGCTCGGCGCGATCCCGATGGAGGACATGGACCTCGTCGTTGGGCCGCGGACCCGACAGGTGGACGTGAACCCCGAGAGTCCGAACATCGCGATGTCGACGTCGGTGGGGATGCGATGAGGGGGCAGGTGATCCTGGGCTCCTTGGCGCTGCTCACCCTCTTGGGCGGTTGCGTGGAGAATTGCTACTGCGTCATCTCCGAAGCCGACACCTTCGTCCAAGCGCCCGCCGACCAGCCGCAAATCGGCACCTTCCGGCTCACCCACTTCGCGCTGGCTGACACCATCGAGGCCTCGGTGGGGGATTCGAGCGGTGCCAACCTCGTACCCCAGACGCCCGGGCAGGACTGGACCTACGCCGAGACGGATCACCCACCGACGGCGCTGGTCGTGTTTCAGCCCGGCGCTCTGCCCGCACCGGAATCATTCGTCGGCGTGCGGTACGTGTGCTCCGGCGATTGTGGCACCGCGCAACCCAGCGAGGACTGAAGCCCCCCGGCTATTCCGCCCACTCGGTCAACGAGATCAAGTTCCCATCGGGATCCTTGAACCAAGCGACCTTGGCGACACCGTCGGGTGAGGCCCAAACCCCAACCCCATCCTGATCGAGGAACGGGTAGCGCTCCAGCGCCACCCCGCGGGACGCCAGCGCGGCCGCAGTCGCAGCAATATCGCTGACCCGCCAGCCGACCTGCGTGAACGGATGCGGTGTGTATTCGCCGACCTTTTGAACCCGGAGCATCGTGCCGTTCGCGTCAAAAACGAGTGCGTAGGGGCTGTCCTCGGTGAGCGTGAGGCCCAGCACGTCCCGGTAGAACGCCAGCGCGGCGTCGGGGTTTCGGGTGACGGAGAAGGCGATGACGGGCGAAGAAGTCAGCATTCCCGACGCTAACCCGCCCGCTCAACCCACCCCGCCAACCACGTCACCCACGCGTCCTCGACGTTGAGGCAGGGCAGCACGACCAGGTCGTCGCCCCCTGCCTTGCGGAACTCCTCGCGTGCCTCCACCGCAATCTCCTCCAGCGTCTCCAGGCAGTCCGTCACGAAGCTGGGGCAGATGACCGCGACCCGCTTCTTCCCCTCCCCCGCGAGCCGCCGGAGCTCGGAGACCGTGTCAGGGCCGAGCCACACGTCGCGACCAAGCCGGGATTGGAAGCTGATCGAGAGCGGGAGGTGGAGCCGCTCCTTCAGCCCCGCGGCCGTGTCGAAGCACGAAGCCCGGTAGCAGGACCAGCGCTCGGCCGCCGGGCGATCGCAGCAACCTTCGGAAAAGCACACCCCGTCCAGCTTCTTGACCTGTCGCTCGGGGAGGCCGTGAAAGCTGCAGAGCAGGTGGTCGACGGGTTCGGCGGCGCTGAGCGTCGCCCTCGCGCTGGCCGCGAGGACGTCCAGAAACCCGGGATCGGCGCCGAACGCGGGTCGGATGACGACCTCGGGAATGGGGTCGCCCGCTGCAAACGCCAATTGTACGCCGGCGATCACGCTACCGCTCGTGGCCGTGGCGTACTGCGGGAACATCGGGACGACGACAACGCGCCGAAACCGTCGCACCCGCTCGACTGCCTCGGCGATCGGCGGCGAGCCATACGCCATGCCGACGAAAACTGTGCGTCCCGAAGCCCCGGAAACCCGGCGCGCCAGGTCAGTGGAGATCGCGACGAGCGGGGACCCGGCAGGCGTCCAGACCTTGCGGTACCGCTCCGCCGAAGCCGACGCCCGAAACGGAGCGATCACGGCATTCACCAGCATCCACCGTGGCAACCACGGCATGTCCAGAACCCGCTCGTCCGTCAAGAACTGGCGTAGATACTGATAGACCGCCCCCGCCGTCGGTGCATCCGGCGACCCGACGTTCAGCAGCAGCACCGCCTCATCCATCTACCACAACTGCGGAGAGCATTTCTGGCACATCCGCTCGCTCACGCCCCGCCAGCGATCGCGCCCGCAAACGCAGCGGCAAGCTCCCGAACCTGCGCGACCGTGTGCGCCGCCGAGAAGAAACCGACCTCAAACGCGCTCGGCGGAAGGTGGATCCCCTCGGCCAACAACCGGGCGTGCGCACGCCCAAACGGCCCGCGAACCGACGACGGAATCGCCGCGTCCGTCCGCGGCGGCTCCCCCTCGCCCAGCCACGGCCAGACGACCGGCCCAACGCGCACCCACGCCGGGGCCCCCGGCAACGCCACCACCAGCGCGGCCACGGCCTCGTCAAACACCGCTCCCAACGCCGCGAGATGCGCGTAGACCGTGCCGTCCCCCAGCGCTGCGAGTGTGGCGTTGCCGGCAGCGACGGCCACGGGATTTCCGGCCATCGTCCCGGCCTGGTAGACCGGTCCCGCGGGGGCGAGCTGGTCGAGGATGGCGGCCGGCCCGATCACCGCGGCGACCGGCATCCCCCCACCGACGATCTTGCCGAGCGTGACGAGGTCGGGCTCCACGCCGATCGCGGGCGCCCCGTGATCGTCGCGGAGGAGCCTGCCAGCGCCACCGTAGCCGAACCGGAAGCCGGTGATGACCTCGTCGTGGATGAGGAGGGCGCCGTGCTTCGTACACGCGGCGCGCAGATGACGATGCCACTCCGGGCGTTGGACGAGCAATCCGTTGTTCGCCGGGACGGGTTCGATGATGGCGGCGGCGATGTCGTCACCGAACTGGGCGAAGGCGGCGTCGATCGCGGACTCGTCGTCGAGGGGGGCGACAATGGTCTCAGCCGCGGTGGCCGCGGAGACCCCCGCGGAGTCGCCGATGCCGAAGGTGACCAGGCCAGAGCCGGCCTTGACGAGCATGCTGTCGCCGTGCCCATGGTAGCACCCGGCGAATTTCAGGATTCGCGTCCGTCCGGTCTTCGCCCGCGCCAGCCGGAGCGCGGTGAGCACCGCCTCGGTGCCGGTGCAGACCAGGCGCGCACGGTCGAAGAACGGGTACCCGACGAGGATCCGCTCGGCAAGCTCGATCTCGCCCCGCGTCACCGCGCCGAACGCGAGCCCGTCCGCGGCCGCTTCGGCTACCGCGTCCACGACCGCTGGGGGCGCGTGCCCGAGGATGTTCGGACCCCAGGCCATGCAATAGTCCACCCAGCGCTCACCGCCCTCTCCGTACATGTACGCGCCCGCAGCACGTTTGATGTATCGCGGCGTTCCCCCGACGGACTTCCACGCGCGTACCGGGCTGTTGACGCCAGCCGGCGCGAGCTTCAACGCCCGTTCGTAGAGCGCTGCGTGCACGTCGTCACTCATGTCGAATTCCTCCAGCTTGGTGTTCAGTGTTCATCATCACGGCTCGCCAAGCGCCCGGATCACCTGGTGCGTGTATGCGCGCACCGCGGCCCGAGCGGCTTTTCGCACCGCGCCCATCTGCTCCACGCTCAGCCCCTCGACGACCACGTGCTGGTCGATGTCCGCGATGAACTTGTCCCGCACATCGCGCACGCGGCCAAGCCGGTTCTGGGGTGCGGCGAGTCGGGCGACGAGCGCCGCCACCCCCTCGTCAACGGCAACGCGGGCCGCCAGAACAGCCTCCGTCGAGAGCGACCGCGTGGGGCCGGCGACCAGCTCATCGACGCCGATACGCCGTGTCAAAGCCGGAAGCTCCCCAACCTGGGGCGGCACGCCAAGGTCGATGACGACCCGAGCGAGGCCCGGCGGCACGAACCAGCCAGAAGGACCGGCGGTACAGACGATCCAGGCGTCGTGCGGCTCAGCGTGGGCAAGCGGGCGAGCCCCCTCCCTCGCGCTCCGGTTGTAGGCCACCGCCTCCGGCCAGCCATTCCGCTTGAGCGCGGCGACCACGCGGCTCCCGATCTCGCCGAGCCCCACCACCCCAACGACCGCGTCCGTGCTCCCCAACGCCTCCCGGAGTTGCTCCACGGCGAGCGCCCCTACCCCCGTATTCGCCCGGACGAACCCCTCGGCTCGGCCACGGTGGCGAACCTGCTCGACCGCCTGCGCGAGCAGATTGAGCGTACGGTCGCGCCGGTCGTCCTCCACCGCGAACGCCTCATGCACCTGCCGGCCGATGTCGGACTCACCCTGCACAAACGAGTCGAGTCCGATGGCGACTTCCAGAGCGTGCCGTAGCGCCTCCTCGCCGGTCCGCACCGTCGGCCCGACCCCGACGGAGCGCTCGACCTGGGCGGCGACGATCGCCCCAACCCACGCCGGCTCCGCTGTGGACGCCCACCATGCCGACCGGGCGCACGTGTGCAGCACGACGAGCCCGTCCGCGCCGATGCGATTGAGCGCCGACCGGTCCCCGAAGAGCCCGTGCGCCCGCGCCCGCGCCGACGCCGAGGCGTCACGCCAGGTCGTGGTGACCGTCACGAACCCGGGGGCCGTCATGCGGGCATCCGGGCGAGGACGCGCGTGCTCGCGTCAAAACCGCTGACGACGGCGTCGTCCAGGGTGCCGCCGGCCATGTACGAGCCCGCGTACACCACGCGCCCTTCCCCAGCTTGTAGCTGCCGGATGCGCGCCCGGTGGCCGATTGTAGGGATACTGACTGCCCGCTTCCACCGGACAACGTGCGCGGCGCGGACAACCGGCGCGGAACCAAACCAACGCGCGTGGCGGGCGAGCACGTCCGTGATCAGCTCCGCATCGGAGCGATCGACGTACTCCGGGTGCGCGTGGCCGCCGACCATCGTCTGATAGGCCCGGAGGCCATCGGGCGCCCAGGGCGCGGAGAATTGGTCGCGAACATCCGAGAGGAACACCGTGCCGAGGACGGGATCCGGCGCGGGCACCAGCATGCCGAAGCCCAACGGACGGTCCTGCGGCTCGGCCAGCCAGTGCACGACCGCAATCGGGCTGTGTTCGACCGCATCGAGGAGCCCCGCAGCGACGGGGTTGCCGGGTCGGACCAGATCGGCGGCGTCGGAGGCGTCTGTTGCGACGACGACGACGTCCACGTCGAGGGCATCGAGGGAGGTGACCGCCTCCTCCACCCATCGGCCGCCGGCGTCCAGCAACGCCCGCCTCGACGCCGCCGGGAGCATCCCCATCCCCTCCGCGAGGAACCAGGTGCCGGTCAACGTGTGGCCGTCGCCCGCCATCCGGCGCTGCACCGCCATCGGCGATCCCGTCTGCAGGCCCTGCCAGAGCTCCGGCCACGCGTCCGCGAAGCCGACCTTGTCGGGTGCGCACCCCCAGACGCCGACGGTGAAAGCCCGCGCAGGACTGGTCGCGATCCAGGGGCCAAACTGCAGCTTCGCCCAGGTGATGATGGACTCGGTGTCGGAGGGCGCCCGGTGCCGGACGAGCCCGCGCGCGAAGTCGGCGGCGTGGCGGAAGCCGATGAGCCCGGGGCCCACGGAACGCAGCCGCTCGCCGTCCGCCACGTAGCGATCCTTCGCGCTGGGGCCCATCTGCAGCCACGCGCTCCCCGGCTCCCCGGGTCGTCCGAGGCCCACCTGGGCCGCGAGTCGAAAAACGGCGTCCGCCCGGTAGGTAACGCTGGAGGCGCCCCGCTCGATGCGCCAGTCGGGTACCTCCGAGGAGGGCGCGATGGAGCCGACCCGACCCGGACGATCGCTGTGAACCGCCACTCGGGCGCCCGCGCGCGCCAACGTGACGGCGGCGGTCAGCCCCGCCATCCCGCCGCCGACGACCGCGACCGACAATGGACGCGTCACGCGCCCACCGCCAACAGCGCGTCAAGGATGGCAGCAGACCGGGTCATGCCGCCCCCGCTTAGCGCGGCATGCGCACGGCGTCGGCCCCTCGCCGGCATGCTCCGTCATGGGGCGGTCACGGCGGATAAGCTCGATGGCGATGACCACGCTTGTCGCTCGCGATCAGGACGGGGCCGAGCGCGTCGCCGCGCATCTGCGCGCAATGGGGGAGCCCGCGTTGGCGTGCCCCGTGCTCGCGTGGGAGGCGGTCGACGCCGTCCCCGAGCTGCCCGACGTGGCGGATGTGCTGGTGACGAGCCCGCGGGGCGCGGACGTGCTGGCACACGCGTTCCTCTCCCGTCACCGCGGGGGCTGGCGCCTGCTCGCGCTCGCTGGCGCCACGGCTGAGCGCCTGCGATCCCACGGCCTCGAACCGGATGTTCTTGTAAGCGGCGGAGCGGCCTCAGGCGCGCGCATCGCGCGGCGTGGACCCCTCATCCACCTCACCTCCGACCTCGGAGGCGCCGAGTCCTTCGCCGTGCGGCCCGACCGGACGCTTTGGATCGGCTACCGCACGGTCTGCCCGGACGCGCTCCCGGAGCCCGTCCAGGCGGCGCTGGAGCTCGGGCCGTACGCCCTCTGGTTTGGCAGCCCCTCTGCCGTCCACCACCTCGACCGCCTCGCCCCGGGTGCTTTGGGTCGGGCTGAAAACGTCTGGGCCCACGGCGGCACCACCCTCCTCGCGTTGCGTGACCGCCACCCGCGGGTCATCGCGAGCCTGCGCGTGTTTCCCCATGTTGAATCCGAGCAAACCGGCGCATGACCCTCCCTCCCCTCCCAGCCCCACGCTCTGGTCACATCCACCTCGACGGGGGCCGGTATGAGGTGTGCGAGCCCATCGTAGTCACCAGAGGGTTGGTGATCGTCGGACCGGGGACCCTCGCGATCACCACCCTCGGCCCGGCTTTCCTCGTCCAGCGCAGCCTGAGCTTGATGGACGTGACCGTGGAGCGCGGCGGCGGCTCTGGCGGGCTGCTGTTCGTGGCGAAGGGCGGAAAGCTGACGCTGAAAGGCGGCTCCCTGCGTGGTGCCACCGCGTGCGAGGGCTACCCGGCGGGCGTGGACGCCCAGGGCCCGGCGCTCGAAAACCACGGTGAGCTGATCGCCTCCGGGCTGTCGTTCGAGGGCAACGCGTTCGCCAGCCTCGTCGCCTCGGATCGGTCCCACTCAGCGCTCGCCGACTGTCGCCTCGCGGGGGAGCAGACTTTCACGATCGACCTGCGCGATCACGCCGATCTCGCGCTTTTGAACGCGGCCATCGGCCCCGGCGGCGACCGTCGGACCGCAATCCACCTCTCGGGGGCCGGCCACGCGATGCTCACCGACGTCCGCATCACCGGGCCCGGCTGCGCCATCAGCGCGCATGATGCGAGCCGGGTCGCGCTCGCCGATACAACCATCACCGGCCACACCGAGTCCGCCCTTTCTACCTATGGAACCGCCGAGGCAACCGTGGAGGGCTGCACCCTGGCCGCCAGCCCGGGTTGGGGCATCTCAACGCACGGAGCAAGCAGCGTGGACGTGGCGTCCAGCACCATCCACGATCACGACGGGATCGGCGTCGACGCGGACGGGCGCTCGCGGGTGACCCTCGGCCCAGGCACGACCATCGAACGCGTCGGACCGGTCTGCGCCATCGCCCGTGGCACCGCCACCCTGGCGCTCCGTGGCGCTCGTCTGGTCGGGTCGGACCACGTCGTCGAGGTCACCGAACTCGGAACGATCGACGAGGAAGGCAGCGAGCTCGTCGGACCCGAGCCGCGCTGCGCGTTCGTGCTCGGGCAGTGGTGCGGCAACGTGCCGTCGGGCCCATTCGTCGAGGTGGACGGCGTCCTCCGCTACCTTTGGGATGTGCTCGGGGCGGCGCACCCGGACATCGCGGATCGGCGCGCCGTGCTTGAGCTGTTGCCGGCCCGCGTGGCCTGGGGATGGGCCAACGACACGGTGCCCGCGCCGATCGTTGCGGTGCTCCGGATAATCGCGGAGGAGCCCTCGCTGGCAACCGGAGGTCGGGTGGTGCTGGACGCCGCCTGTCGCCGGCCTGGTGCGGACCCGGCGGCACACGCGGAGATCCGGCGAATCCGCGGGCGCGACGACCCGCTTTCCCCGGTTGACTGGCGGCGGGAGAGCATGCTGTCGCTGGCCCGTCCCGCGACGGCGATCGCGGTGGATGCCCACCAGCACGTGTTTTTCGGCGATGAATCGGGTCGAGTCCTGCGAGACGGCGCAGTCTGGGCCGCAGT
This sequence comes from uncultured Pseudomonadota bacterium, assembly GCA_903844155.1. Lineage (GTDB taxonomy): Bacteria > Myxococcota_A > UBA796 > UBA796 > SXON01 > CAIUMM01. Next base: position 25,457 of record CAIMSU010000256.1, read on the forward strand.
TGACGCCGCCGTCGTCGCGATCCGGGTGAGCCAGGACGAACCGGTGACCGTCGGCGTGGACGTCGCGGACGGGTTCGCGTGGCTCGACACGGCGGGAAAAATCCTCCTCCGCATGAGGAACACCGGCGACAACAGCTATTTCGGCGCCGAGCCCGTCACCGGCGGGCTCACCTACCTGGACCAGGGGGAGTCCGGTCACCCGACGGACCGCGCGACCCGGACAATGCAGGTTTCCTCCGGACCATCCGGCCTCACCCACACCGAGAGCGACATCCGGCAAGGCCCGGCGGACCTCCCAGCGCCAGCCCACCGGTTCACGGACGGCACGCACCTGACCCCGGACTGGGGCCGGGTGATCCTCCACGCGGTCGACGGCACCGAGCTCGCCCGCTGGCCCGGCGACCCCGTCCGGACGCTGGCGGTCAGCCCCGGACCAAACCGGCGGGTGTGGCTGGTCTTTGACGACGGAACGTGCGCCCACGTCGCGATCGTCGACCAGCTGGCAACGCCTTCGTGACGCCCCGTTGACGCCCGCGCGCGTGCCCGCGCTTAGTTCCAACCCAAGCCCGCAAAGGAGCCCGCCGTGACCGCCGCCTCGTCGACCGACCTCCTCGTCCGCCCGCCCGACGCGCTCGTCGAGAAGTACCGCACCCGCGCGCCTCGCTACACGTCCTACCCCACCGCACCGCAATTCAAGGCGATCGCGGCTGCGGATGTCGACACCGCCCTCGCCCGGGGCGACGGCCCGCTGTCGCTGTACGTCCACATCCCGTTCTGCAAGACGCTCTGCCTCTACTGCGGCTGCCACGTGGAGATCCAGGGAAAACGCAGCATCGGCGCGTTGTATGTGGACGGCCTGCTCCGCGAGCTGGACCTGCTGTGCGAGCGCCTACCGCCCGGCCGGCCCCTCGCCCAGCTCGCGCTCGGCGGCGGCACGCCAACGTTCCTGCTGCCCGAGGACATGGCGCGGTTGATCGAGGGGATTCGCCGAAGGCTGCCGTTCATCGACGCCGGCGACTATTCCATCGAGATCGACCCGCGCACCGTGGACGTCGACTACCTGAACACCCTCGTCAACATCGGCTTCAACCGGTACTCTTTCGGCGTCCAGGACTTCGACGAGGAGGTGCTGGAGACGGTCAAGCGACGACAGACGGAGGCGGTCGTTCGGCGCGCGCTCGAGAGCCTGCGCGCGCGCGGAGACTTCCAGATCAACCTCGACCTGATGTACGGCCTGCCGCACCAGGACCCCGAGCGTTTCGGGCGTTCGCTCGACATCGTGACGGACCTGCGGCCATCGCGCATCGCGCTGTTCCAGTACGCGCACGTGCCCTGGATGAAACCCGCGCAAAAGGTCCTCGAGAAGTCGGGAATTCCCCAGAGCGACGTCAAGTCGCAGCTTTTTGCGCTCACGAACGACCGCCTGCGCGCCGCCGGCTACCACGCCATCGGCATGGACCACTTCGCGCTGGACGGGGACGAGCTGGTCAGCGGCCAGAAATCCGGTACGCTCCAGCGTAATTTCATGGGCTACACGACGGGCGCGGGCCTCGACCAGATCGGAATCGGCGTGAGCTCCATCGGGTACTTCGGCGGGGTGTACGCGCAGAACCTGAAGAAGCGGGAGGACTGGCAGGCACGCATCGACGCCAACGAGCTGCCCGTCGAGCGCGGGCTGGTGTTGACCGACGAGGACTTGCGGCGGCGCAGGCTGATCATGGCGCTGTTCTGCAACTTCGCGGTGCGCTGGCCCGCCGGCGAGGACTACGGCGCTGAGTTGGACCGGCTGCGACCGCTGGAGGCCGACGGGCTCTGCGTGCTGCACGACGACGGCGTGGACGTGACGACGTTGGGACGGCACTTCATCCGGAACATCTGCTCGATCTTCGATGCGTATTTTGAGAGCGACGTGGGGGCGAGGCGGTATTCGGTCACGGCGTAGGCGAGGTCCGCGAGAGCAACCGGGAGCGATCTACCACAATTGCAGAGAGAGCTTCTGGTACATCACCGATGTACCAGACGCTCTCTCTGCAATTGTGGTAGACCCCTGGACCCCGCGAAGGGGTCATCGGTCAAGGCGTGAGGGGTCAGGGAGAGTAGGGGTCGACGTGGGCATCGACTTCAGCGGAGCTCCCGAGGCCGTCCGCTGTCGTGACGTACTGCCAGACGTCATAGGGCTGACTGGAGTCCGGGACGCTGAGGAAGAACTCGACCACGCCACCGTCGATCAAGGCGAAGGCGCCCGACCCCGGGATGATGGTGACGATCGGCATCTGGCCGTACGTCAGCGAGGTTCCCGTCACGTCGAGAATGTTGTAGGTCAGCGTCCCGTCCACCAGCGCAGTAGCGTCCGCGTCGGACCACTGCGACCGGCAGTCGACTACCAGCCCGAGCTGCGGCTCCCTGACCCAGGCGCATGTGGGATCGGCGACGGGCACCAGCGTCGGCGGGGCGGTATCCGCGGGCTGCAGGCCAGTGTCCCCCGAGTCCGTGGCCACCGTTGAGTCGGTAAAAACTACCGAATCACCCGCCAACCCCGGCTTCCCGACTCCCGCACACCCCGCCAACGCCCAACCGAGCGCGCCGAAACCGAGCAGGGGCAAAGCGGCGTTCACAGCAGACGACGTAACCCGCGAGGATCGGAGCTAGCCGCCCCAACCCGGCAGGTTAGCCGCGCCCATGCCCAGCCCCGCGTCCCCCATCGCCCATCGCCCCCTCCCTGCCAATCGCCTCCGTCGCCTCCGAAAAAGCGAGTCCATCCTTCGCTTGTTGACCGAAACGGACGTCCCCGCGCGCTGCCTCATCCCCGTCTGGTTCATCGTCGACGGGGTCGGGGTCGCGGCCGAGGTCCCGGCGGGCGGCGGGATGTGGCGGTACAGCGTCGATCAGTTGCCTATGCAAGCGGCCCGAGCGAAGGCGGGCGGGGCCGAGGCGGTCATGCTTTTTGGCGTGCCCGAGACGAAGGGAATGCACCACGCCACCGATCCCAACGGGCTCGTCGCCAGCGCGGCGCGGGCGCTGAAGGCGGATCCGGTGGGGTCCAAGCTGACGATCTTCGCAGATGTGTGTCTCTGCTCCTACACGCCGGACGGGCACTGCGGGGTCTGGCACGATGGGCCCGGGCACGGAATCTCCGGCGGGCACGTGGACAATGACGCCTCCACAGCCGTACTCGCCGAGATGGCCGTTGTGTTGGCCGCCGCAGGGGTGGACGTTGTCTCGCCAAGCGACATGATGGACGGGCGCATCTCTACAATCCGCCAGGCGCTCGACGACGCCGGCTTTGAGTACACGTTGCTCTGTTCCTACGCCGCAAAGATGGCGAGCGCGTTCTACGGCCCGTTCCGCCTCGCCGCCGAATCCGCGCCCCAGCACGGTGACCGCCGCGGCTACCAGATGAACCCCGCGAATCGCCGCGAAGCCGCGCGCGAGATCAAGGCCGACGTACTCGAAGGCGCCGACATGCTGCTCATCAAGCCCGCGCTCACCAACCTCGACCTCATCCGTGAGTGTCGCGACCGCTGGGACCTGCCCATTGTCGCGTACCAGGTCAGCGGCGAGTACGCGATGGTGCGCGAGGCGGCAAACGCAGGCCGCATCGACTTCGCACGCGCGGCGCGCGAGACCCTCGTCTCCATCCGACGCGCCGGCGCGGACCTTGTCGTCACCTATCTGACCGACGATGTGTGGGCAGGCCGAGTGTAGCCCTCGGCCGCGCTGTCAGTTGCTTGCGCCCGCGTGCGCGACCGCCCAGTCGATGGCCGCTACGTAGTTCCCGGTGTCCAGCGACTTGATCGTCAGATCCGAATTCATCGCCCAGATCGTCGGGTAGCCGGTGATCGGCAGCCACCGCGCGAACTTCTGCTTCTCGTCCGCGACCACCGCGATCTTCTTGTTGGGGAACGTGTTGTCCCAGGCTTGCAGGAACGACTCGTCAACGGTCGCAGACTGGTCGGTCTGGTCGATGACCTCGATCCACAACACAGAGCCGTTCTTGACGTCGTCGCGGATCTGCGCCAGGCCGGGATCCGACGCAGTGTAGCTGTCGAAGTAACTTGCCTGGCCCGCCATCAGCTTCGCCATCTCCTGGCAATAGTAGCACCAGCCTGCCGAGACATCGATGATGACCGGCTTGCCCTGGCCGCCGTAGTCGTAGAAATCAAACGGTTCGCCGTACTGATCGTAGCTGACATACTCGGGCAAGGTACCACCTTTGGCGGCATTGCCCGCCCAGCCCGGGTCCGTGATCGCCGCCTTATCGGTATTGTAGGGCCAACCACCGATATAGATGACGTCCGAGGCGTCGAGGGGATCGTGGCCGGATTGGACCTCGGCGAAGTCCGAGTACCCATCACTGTCTGTGTCCGCAGAGAGCGGGTCGGTGCCGGCGGAGACCTCCTCGCCGTCGTTGAGCCCGTCGCCATCGGTGTCGGGGTTGGTCGGGTCGGTGCCGTTGACCGCCTCGGCTGCGTCCGACACACCATCGCCGTCGGTGTCGACGCCCGAGACGGCGCTGTCACCGGAGGTCGTGGTGTCGTTGCCGTTGTTCCCGTGGTTGCCCGGGGATTTTGTCGGGGTGCAGGCGGTCGAGAGCAGGAGGGGCAACGCGAGCAGGGTCATCGGGGCTCCGGGACGAGGCCTGAGGGTAACACCGGCTGGGCCGGCTACGTCGTGCATCGGCGATCGACCACAATTGCAGAGAGCATTTCTGGCACATCTGCGATGTGCCGGAAATGCTCTCTGCAATTGTGGTCGATCCCTGGAAAACCTGGTTGGTGCGGGACGAGGTACCCAGGTGGTTGTTCGTGGTGGGCTCGGTCGTGCTCACGTCGGGCCGACGCCCGCGCCCCCGAACCCGCCCCCAACTAAAGCGGCGTTCACAGCAGACAGTGAGCCCGGCGCGAATCGGAGCTAGCCGCCCCGAAGCCCCGGAATCTTCACGCCCCGGCTGATCGCGACCTCTTTCGCGCGCTCGTACCCGGCGTCGACGTGGCGGAACACGCCCATCGCCGGGTCGCCGAGCAGCACACGTTCGAGTCGGCGGGCGGCTTCGGGGGTGCCGTCGGCGACGATGACCTGGCCGGCGTGCAGCGAATAGCCGATTCCAACGCCGCCTCCGTGGTGATAGCTCACCCACGAGGCACCGTTGACCGCGTTGACGAGCGCGTTGAGGATCGGCCAGTCCGCGACGGCGTCTGTGCCGTCCAGCATGCCCTCGGTCTCGCGGTTGGGGCTCGCGACGCTGCCGCAGTCGAGGTGATCGCGGCCGATGACGATCGGGGCCTTGACGCGTCCCGAGGCGACGAGCTCGTTGAACGCCAGGCCGGCGCGGTGCCGCTCGCCGTAGCCGAGCCAGCAGATACGGGCGGGCAAGCCCTGGAATTGGATGCGCTGCTGGGCCATGCGGATCCAGCGGTGCAGGCCGACGTCGTCGGGGAAGAGCTTCAGGACAGCTTCGTCGGTGAGGCGGATGTCCTCGGGATCGCCGGAGAGGGCGACCCAGCGGAAGGGGCCGCGGCCCTCGCAGAACTGGGGACGGATGTAGGCAGGGACGAAGCCGGGAAAGTCAAAGGCGTTCGCCTCGCCGCCCTCGACGGCACCCGCGCGCAGGTTGTTGCCGTAGTCGAAGACGTGGCTGCCGGCCCGCTTCATCGCCAGCATCGCGCGAACATGGACGGCCATGGTGGCGTGGGAGCGGCGGGTGTACTCGGCGGGGTCGCGCGTGCGCAGCTCCGCAGCTTCATCGAGGGTCATTGCCGATGGGATGTAGGAGAGCGGGTCGTGGGCGCTGGTCTGGTCGGTGACGAGGTCGGGGGTGATGCCACGCGCGGCGATCTCGGTGTAGACGTCCGCGGCGTTGCCGATAACCCCCACGGAACGGGCGTTTCCAGCAGCCCGGTAGCGCTCGACGCGCGCGAGGGCGTCGTCCAGGTCCACGGCCAGCTCGTCGAGGTAGCCGGAGTCGAGCCGCTTTTGTGCGCGCGAGCGGTCCACCTCGACGCCAAGGTAGGTCGCACCGGCAAAAACGGCCGCGAGGGGCTGTGCGCCGCCCATCCCGCCCAGGCCACCGGAGAGCACGAGCCGACCCTTCAGGGAACCACCTGCCGCGTTCGGCGAAGCCGAAGAAGAAAAGTGCTGGCGTCCCGCCTCGGCAAACGTCTCGTACGTCCCCTGCACGATGCCCTGCGAGCCGATGTAGATCCAGCTCCCGGCCGTCATCTGGCCGTACATCATCAGACCCCGCTGCTCCAGGTCCCGAAAGTGCTCCCACGTCGCCCATTTTCCGACGAGGTTGGAGTTCGCGATGAGCACGCGCGGCGCGTCCGGGTGCGTGCCGACGATGCCGACGGGCTTGCCAGACTGCACGAGCAGCGTCTCGTCGTCCCGCAGATCACGCAGCGAAGCGCAGATGCGATCGAAGCTCGGCCAATCCCGCGCGGCCTTGCCCGTGCCGCCGTAGACGACCAGATCGCCCGGTCGCTCGGCCACTTCCGGGTCGAGGTTGTTGTGCAGCATCCGCAGCGCGGCCTCCTGCACCCAACCGCGGCAGGAGAGCGAGCTACCGCGAGCGGCTCGCAGGACGCGCGGTCCGGTGAGGTCCGCCACCTGCCCTACTCGTCGTGGCTCTGCTGACCCGCACGGAACCACACGGCCTGCATCCGCACGCCGGACTCCTCGCCCTGCTTGGAGCAATCCTCGACGCCCTTGAGCCACTCGTCGTACTGCTCGCGCGTCACGCGGCCCTCGGCGATGAAGCGCTCGACATAGCGGACGTCAAAGAGGGTATCGTCAACCTGGGACATGGAAGCTCCGGAATCTGTGGGGGTGCGAATGACGGGCGCCGGCGGCGGCTATCAGGCCTCGTCGGGCAATGCATCGCCGCCAACGCCGAGGATGTCCTCGACGCTCGGGGGCAGGCCCTCGGCCTCACGGGCCTCACGCGCGACCTGCTCGTTCTCATCGAACGCGCTGGTATCGGCGGCGACTGAGCCGGCCGCGATCTCGCGGAGGGCGGTCACGATCTCCTTGTTGTCGCGCTCGTCGCTGATGAGGCGCTGGGCGCCCTTCATCAACTGCTTGGTGCGCTCGGCCGTGAGCAGGACGAGCGAGAAGCGATTGGGGACGTTGTCCAGGCAATCTTCGACGGTGATGCGGGCCATGGTGTGCTGCTCCGGTGCGGGACCGAGGACGGAAATGTCGGGCGCGGCGCGTAACGAGCGAGGCCGCTCGTGGCAAGGAACCCCGGTCGGCTCAATGCTGCTCGGGCTCGGCGTCGCCAGAGGGCGCCTTCTCCGGGTCCGGAGGGCTGTTTCGGTGCCAACGCTCCGGGTGCAGCGCCGTGTAGTCCATCGCCACCTTCTCGCGGTACCGCAACGCCGACCACTCGGCCGGGCGGGTGAGAAGCAGCCAGAGTCGGCGAACTGCCGTCAACGTCGGAGCGCACGCATCGTCGAAGGGTAGCCCCCGGATTACCCGCCCGCACGATGAACCTCGCCGAAACCGCGATCGCGCCGCTGATCGACCTGCCATACGACGAGCAACTGGCCGTCCGGCAGGCGAAGGTCCAAAAGGCACTTGGCTGGCTCGGAGTTCGGGTCTCGCCGATCATCCCTTCCCCGAGGGTCGAGGGGAGTCGCGCGCGGTTGACCCTCCGGCAGGCGGCGTCGCACGCCAACGCGCCTTCACGGCTGGGTTTTCACCTGCCGGGCTCGCATTCGCACTGGATCCCCGACTCCACGGACCTGGCCCGGCTCGCCCGACCCGAAGTTGTCGCAGGCGTCGGGCTGTTGGACGCGCTCGGGCTCACGATCCGCGCCGATGTGGAGGTTCGCTCGGACGGCGAACGGGCGATCTTCGCGTTTTCCGAGCCGAACCCTGTCCCTCGGACGGTGCCGGGAGCGGACGGCGATGTGGAGCTCGCCGTTGCGATCAACGGAAAACGCCGTTCGGGTCGGCCGATCCTGACCGTCGACGGGCTTCGCGTCAGTCCGTCGTCGTTCATGCAAGTGAACCTTGAGGTGAACCGTCTCGTCGTCGCGGACGTGGATGCGATCCTCCAGGACATCGTCCCCGTCGGCATCCTCGACCTCTACGGCGGGGTCGGCAACCTCTCCGCCCTCGCAGCGACCCGAGGCGTGCACGTCGCGCTCGCGGACAACGAAGGCTCGGCGACGGACGACGCGAAGAAGAACCTCCCGGGCGCCGACGTGATGGCGATGGACGTCGGAAAATGGAAGCCCGGCCAGTCCTTCTACGACGTTGCCATCCTCGACCCACCGCGCTCCGGAGCCCCCGGGATGCTCGCGAAGGTCGCCGTCACGCGCCCCCGGGTGATCCTGTACCTCTCCTGCGATCCGCTCACGCTCGCGCGCGACCTCGGGACCATCCACGGCCGAGGTTACCGCGTCGTTCGCGTCCAGCCCTACGACATGTTCCCCGGCACCGAGCACGTGGAGACGCTTGCGGTCCTGCAGCGGGTGTAGCGCTGGTCAGTACATGGTCGTCGTGGCCGCCGTATCGATCGTCATGAGGTACTCGTCCCAGTGGGTGGCCTGCGCCCACGTCGCCCCGGCGCCCGATGCGTACGCGATGTCGTACTTCGGATAGCGGGGGTCGAAGAAGATGGAGAGGCCGCTCAGATCCACGTACTGGCCCGACGCATAGTTCCCGATCAGCGCGGCGTGCTGGGCGGCGACCACCCCGTTCGCCGCCGTCAGAACATCGGGATCTGCGGCGCCGACCACGCTGGCGAGGCTGCCGAGATCCATGAAGTAGTAGTACCACTCCGAGTCCGCGCCCATCATGGTATCGCGGTCGTCCCAGGCGAATTGCCCGCCGTCCGGCGCCGCCATCAGCGCGACCGACAGCGCATCAATCGCCGAGGCCAGCCCCGCGTACTGGTCGAGGTCGCTGGCCGAAGACGACCACTCCCCGCCCTCCACCTCCGTCCGTGAGGACGTGTCGGCCAGGTCCGCAGCCGCGATCGTCGGATTGTCGACGATCGCCTGGAGGATCGGGGTGTAGCGCAGGCCCTCGCCGCCGACGGTCGTCTCGGCCGCAACCATCGTCTTCGAGAACGGCGCAAGCGCGTAGCCGACCTCCCAGCTCGCCATGTTGCAGGCGTCAAAGCCGATGAGATCGAGGCGACCGTGGGCGTCCACGAACGGCGTCAAGCCCGATGCCAGCTCGCCGTTCGCGATCGACATCGTGGCACCGTTGGAGGTGTCGTCCTCAGCGATGTCCGGTGGCGGCACGGCACCGCCCGAGTCCACGGATTCGCCCGGGTCGGTCACGACCGGGTCGCTGACGAGGTCCCACCCCCCGCCGTGGTCCCAGAGGATGAGGGCGGTGTGCTCGGAAGGGTAGTTCGTTGCTGCCCAGTCCAGAAAGTTGGCGAGGGTCTGCGGGTCGGCCATGTTCACCTCGCCGAGATCGACGAGCACGGGCGAGCTGACGGTCTGATCGTCGTCGTCGTGCACCATCCGGTACTCGTGCGCACCGGTCCAGTCACCGTCGTCCGTGGCCTGCCCGTCGATGCGATCGGCCAGCACCAGGACGTTGAGGTCGGAGGTGGAGCCAACCGTCTCGAGCTCGTTCAGGTCGTGGGTGACGTACGATTCGAGGCTGTTGTCGCCGTCCATGTACACGAGGTAGTCCCACGCGGCGACGTGTCCGGCGGAGTCGCCTGAATCGCCAGCCTGGGTGTCCGTGTCGTGCGTCTGCGTGTCGACCGGGTGGGGTTTGCAGGCGACGAGGAGGGCAGGGAGGAGGAGGACCATGCCGCAGGTATGCCCGAATCCGGCCAAGGACGCAACCTCCCGGACCTACTCGGCCGGAAAGCTCAACTTCGCGAGCTTCTTGTCGGCCGCCAGGAGGTGGAGGGTCGCGGCGGTGACGTCCTCGCCGGCGCACCCGCCGAGCGCCTTCGGGTTGGCGCACCAGCCCCACGCCGCCGGCGCGGCTTTCTGCTTCTTCAAGCTCGCTTCCACCGCCGCTCGCAGCACGGCGCCGTCCACACCCAGGCCTGCCACGTAAGCTTTCTTGGCGGCGGCATAGGCGGCGATCGACGCGGGATCCTTGGTGCTCAAGCCGTCCGAGAGCTTCTCGGCCTCGGCCTCAAACGTCGTCTCCCGGTCATTCAGCCGGTCGCCAGCCAGCTTTTTCGCGACGTCGGAGAGCGACACCCAGCGATCCGTCCCGGTCACAGCGACGACGGCCTGGGGAGCCGACGCGAGCGCGATCGTCGGCCAGTCCACCGAGAGGATGTCCTTGAGATCCTTGTCGAGCTGCGCGTCCTTGTCGATCGCCGTGGCGACAGCGGCGTTCAGGTCCTCTCCGACGCAGTCGCTCGTTTTTGGCCCCAGCCCCATCGGCCCGGCCTTGGCCTCACACACCTTCACGTCCTTCCCCGCGGACAACGCCGGGAGTACCCGCGCGACCGCCTGAGTGAACACGTTGGAGAAGTCATCCTGGATGAGCGAGACGTGCTTGTCCAGGCGCAGGTACTGGCCCGACAACTGCCGCCTTGTGTCGCTCTCGAACGTCACCAGCGCCGCGGGCGCCGAAGTGCCGAGGAGCGCCGTCCCGACTTCAAGCGCGCTGCCGGCCGCCCGGTACTGGTCGACGAGCTTCTCCGCAGCGTCGAACTTCGGAGCGACGACGTCCGAGGCCGAGGAGAACTTCGCGCTCTTCGCCGCGACGTCGTCCGGGTGGTAGTACGCCGGGGCTTTTGCGGGCGTGCCGGCAAAGGCGGGGAGGACGACGAGAAGGGCGAGCATCCGGGCCGCGTATCACCCCTCCGCGACGGGGCGCCGCGTGCGAAGGTGGCGAACCTCCTCCTCCAGCTCAAGGATCCGGGCGTTCTGGCGGGCGACCTGGCGATGGAGATGTCGGACGAGGGGGGTGGCCGGGACAAGGTTGTCGTCGTCCGGCGCCGGCTCAATGCGCATCCGCGGGCCACCCACGGACCCGTCGGTCTGCCGTTCTGCGAACGCGGAGGCGGCGCGGTCGGTCTCCGCGGGGGACGCCGCCGCAGCGACGGGCTCCGCACCCGGAGGCGGCTCGTGGGCCACGCTGAACATCCGCGCGACCTCCGCGCCGGCCGGGCTTGTTTCGATCGGGACCTCATCCGTCGCAGAACCAGCCTCGATCGCCTCGATGACCGGGGAAGTCGAGAGATCCTCGCGCAGGTTGGTCAGGATCCGTGTCGGCGACGTCGGCTCGTCGTCCACCACCTCCGTCTCGATCTCGGGGGCGATATCCGGCAGGAAAAGGTAGTGTAAACCCCCATCACCGCTCGGGACCAGGGGGACCCAGACGTCGACCGGGAGCCGGTCCATCGCCGAGTCCTCAAGGCGCGTGAGCGAGTGACCCTGTCGGCCTCGTCCGCCATCCCAGACGTGCAGGAAGCGGCTCGCGCGGAGCTGGGCGCTGGTGAGGCGCTCCTCGAGCCCGGTTGGCCGGGCAGGCGGGTCGATGAGCACGCCGGGGCGCGCGACGCGCAGGATCCCCTTCCCGTCGCCAACCTCGAAGCGGATCGAAAACGAGCCCTCCGGCATTGCCCCACGGCGGATCCAGACGTGGAATCGCTCGGTGGTCGGTTCGACGGGAGACATCAAGAGACGGATTCTATACCGCTCCGGGCCTTACGCCCGGTGGCGCACGCGCGGCCCGCCCCCAGAGCGGCTAAAGTCCAGTTGAGATCTGGAGCACGATGGGCCTCGCAAGCAAGATGGTGAAGGGATTGAAGGACCGGTTCATGTCGAAGTACGGCGAGAAGATCGTCTCCAACCTCGCGGACACATCCTCCGACGCGCCGACACGGTTCGCTGCGCCGAAACGCGACGTGTACGACAAGCTGCAGGAAGAAGGCGCGCTTGGGGAGAAGAAATCCGACCGTTGAACGCTGCCTGGCGCTACAAATAGCCGAGCGCCGAAAGCCTCCGCTCCAATGCCCGGTCCTCGTGGACGCGCCGGGGAGCGGGCGGCGGCGATCGGGCGATCACGGCCGACGCCCCGGCGGCTGAACCGTCGCCGGCTAGCAGCGATCGCCCCTGCATGTGGGCCGGCACCGGATGGCCCAGCGCCGTGAGCAGCGTCGGAGCGACGTCCTCAACCCCCGCGTCGACCTCCGCAGCCCTGAACATCGGGCCTGACAGCGCGAGGATCCCGAGCGGTCGATGCGCGCCGTTCATCCCGAGGCCCTTCCCGCCAACGTGCTCCTCGCGCGAAAGCGTCCGCCAGGTCGTGCCCGCCGCGACACGTGTGCTTGGCAGGAGGGTGTAGGAGTACGCGCCCCCGCGCGTGCCAGCGCGCGTTGCCAACCGTAGCGTCAGATCCGCGGCTCCACGCTCAGCGGCCGGATTCCGATCGACACCGTCGACGACCCGCTCGCCGGCGACCTCCCAGGTCAACAGGTCTCGCGTCAGCTCCTCGACCGCGAGCGCGACGTTCTCGACGCGCCCCAGGGGATCGCGGCCGCGCACGTTCAGATGGATGGTCGCGGCATAGTTCATCTCGTCCGACCACGCGCGGGTGGCCCCGAAGTCGATGTCGCCGTACCGCGCCGCCGTCTCGCAACGGCCCAGCACGCCCGCGGGCGTCCGCCGCAGCAGTGCCTCCGCAAAAGGCGCTTTCATCGCCACACGCCGCGCTGCGTCGCCCGCCCGCCCGGTCGACCGCGCCGCGCGGAACGTCAGCCAGCCCTGTTGCTCCAGGAACCGGTTCAGGTAGACCGCGATCGTGTTCGCGCCCCCAAAACCGTGGTCGCTCACCACGCCCACGATCGCGCCAAAGCCCGCCAGCCGGCCCACCATCGCGTCCAGCCGCTCGTACACCCGCGTGACGGTATCGCCGACGACGTCCGGGCTAAACCGCGGCGAGCCGTCGTCATGGAACATCCAGAAGTGGTGGCCGGCGGTGTCGCTCTCGCCGAACACGATCATGAACAATTCCCAGGCTTCGCGGCCGAGCAGATGCGCGCAGAGCGCCTCTTTGCGACCGATCTCCCGGAGCAGGCTGTTCCGGGCAGCGGCGTGCCAGCCGGGCCCGATCGCCCCTTCCTGAAAGTCGGCATAGCGCAAGCCCCCGAATCGCCTCACGATCGGGCCCCACTCGCGCTGCGGCGCGCAATGTCCCCGACCAGCGGTCGTCGCGACCGGGCTGTCGAACCCGGCGATGACGATCCCGTTCAGCGACTCCGGCGGGTACGTCGTCGGTACGGCGACGCTCGCAACGCGGTGACCGGCGGCCGAGAGGAGGTTGTGGATCGTCGGCACCCGCCGGTCCCGCGCGTCGAGAAAGGACACCGCGTACTTTCCGGCGTCACGCCGTACAAAGTCGACGATGCCATGCGTCTCCGGGTGCGTGCCGGTGAGCACCGAGGACCACGCCGGCAGCGTCATCGGCGGGTTCGTACTCCGAAGCCGCGCCCAGGTGCCCGTCGACCGAAGTCGCCACAGGTTCGGAAGCCGGTCCTGCAGCGACTCGATCACGTCCCAGGTTGCGCCGTCGAGCCCGATGAGCAGCGCACGAGCGCTCACTTCCCGTCCTCTGTGTACCCGAGGAGCGCCAGGCCCGGACGCCGTGTGGGGAACGGCGTCGTCAGGCTGTCGCCGTTCGGGGACCCGACAGACGTCATCAGCCGCACCCTCAGCCCCTCCTTCGCCGGATCGTCGGGGATGAGACGGTGTTCCTGCGGATCGGCGATGAGGTCGTACAGCGCCTCGGAGGGCTGCCGGTGGGGGTCGTCGGCCGGGACGACGAGGCCCTCGATGAGCTTGCGCCCATCGGCACGGATGCTCTGCAATGCGTAGCCGTCGAAGTCCTCTTCAGAGATGGCCGCCCGGCTCGCGGGGAGCTGAGCCCAGGTTGGTCGCGTCCATGGCAGGAGGGGATCGCCGGGCTCCACGACGGGGGGGAACGTCAACGCGAGCTGCTGGTCAAAGTCATCGGGAAAGAGTGTCTCACCTTGCCAATTGTCGGGCACCGGGACGCCGGCGACGTCGAGGATCGTCGCGGGCACGTCGATGGCGCGCGTCTGCCAGCTCACCCGGGTGCCGGCGCGCGCCTGGTGGGGGAGCTTCACCAGCAGCGGGACGTGGATCTCCTCGTCGTAGAGGGTGGTGCCATGCCACCAGCCGCCGTGTTCGTGGAACTCCTCGCCGTGGTCCGAGGTGACGATGATCAGCGCGTCGTCGTAGAGGCCGTCGGTCTTGAGAGCGGCGAAGAACCTGCCAAGCTCCTCGTCGGCATGGCGAACCTCGCCGTCGTACAGCGCGCGCAGGTCGGCCGCCTCCGCCGGGGTTGGCTCGGCGTGAGCAGCCCGGGCGTACGCGCTGCCGTCCAGGGGGTGGCGGAAGTAGGGATCGTGCGGCTCCATGATGTGGACGTAGCCAAACCAGCGATCGCGCCCTTGACCGTCGATCCACGCCGTCAATTGGGCCAACTGCGCCTCCGCGGGGGCGTAATATTCCTCGACGCGGTGCGTGGTGTGGACGCGCGCGTAGAGCTTCCGGGCGACGCTGTAAAGGGAGAGGCCGTAGGACGATTCGGTCGCTCCAAGCGGGTATTGTGGCGAATACGGGTACCAGTCGAAGCCCTGCCCGAAGCCAAAGCCAGCGGTCACGTTCGGGTTGTCCGGAAAGCCGCCCGTCGCGTAGTTCGCCCCGGCCAACGCCTCCGCGAGCGTCACCACGTCGGACCGCAGCACGTCGTGCTTCGTCATGCAGCCGTGGGAGGAGGCCGTGAGTCCGGTGAACAGGCTGGCCACCGAGGCGCGCGTCCAGGAAGCGGCGGCGATGTGCTGCTCAAACACCACAGCACCCCGCGCAAATTCATCGAGGTGCGGGGACTCCGACGGGTGCTCCCCCGCGGGCGTGCCGACAACGTCGACGCCGAGCGCATCGTAGCGGAGCGCGTCCACCTGGACGAGGATGATGTTCGGTCTGCCCCCGGTGCCGTCCTGGGGGTGATGCGGGACCTCGAGGCCCGTCGTGGTCGGCGCCGGCGCCACGCTGACCATGAGCGCCAGCCCAGCGCCCCCACCCCAGAGAGCGGCAGTGCCCTTCGGTCGGGTCAACGCGCGCAACGGCGTCTTCGTCAGCAGGTTGTTCCCGAGCCAGACCCCGATCGCCGACGCCACCGCGAGGCCGCCCGCCACGCCCCAGAGCACGCCCGTCGGCACCCCGTCCTCCAAAAAGACGTCGCGGTTCAGGAGATACCGAAGGATGAACCAGCCCAACGACGAAACGACCCCGAAATAGCCCACACACCACACAACCGCCGGGCTCGGCCTTCGGGCAGAGGAGCCGGCGACCGCAAGCACGCCCACGCCGCTGCCGAGCAGCGCCCCGACAGCACCGTACAGCAGCGTGCCGTAGAGGACCGCCTGGTACTCCGAGGGTGCCGTGCTGGTCAGGATCCAGAGCGCCTCCAGCACCCCTGTGGTCGAGCCGCCGAGCAAGCCGCCGCCGACACCCGCGAACCAGAGCGCCCCGCGGGAGGCCGAACGCCCAGCACCTGTGCGGGGACCCCAGGACCGCGAGCCGCCGTTCACCCGCGCCACTAGAGCCGGTGCCCGCTCTTCTTCTTCTTGGTGTCGAGGTAGAACGCGTTGTAGGGGTTCGGGGCCGTGCGCAGCGGAATGTGCGATGCCACCGGCACCCCCGCGCGGGCCACCCCGGCGAGCTTGCTGGGATTGTTCGTCAGCAACGCCACCGAGCGGATGCCGAGCGACTTGATGATCTCGGCGGCGACGTCGTACCGGCGCAGGTCGTCCGGGAAGCCCAGCGCGAGGTTGGCCTCCACCGTGTCGAGCCCCTCATCCTGCAGGGCGTACGCCCGGATCTTGTTGGCGAGGCCGATGCCGCGCCCCTCCTGCGGCAGGTACAGGACGGCGCCGCGCTCGGCCCGGCCAACGTAGGTCAGCGCCGCCTCAAGCTGGTCGCGGCAGTCGCACTTCAGGCTGCCCATCACATCGCCCGTGAAGCACTCCGAGTGCAGTCGCACCGGGACGTTCTCGGCGCCGCGCAGCTCGCCGCGGGCCATGACCCCGTAGTCCAGGCCGTCGTCCGCACACTCAAAGGCAAGCACGCGGAAATCCCCATAGCGGGAAGGCAGCCGGGCCTCCGCGGCAAAGCGCACGTTCGCGCGGGGGACCGGCAGGGAGGCATCGTGCAGGTGCATCAGGACTCCGAACTGCACCGCGAGTCCGGCCAGTTCCGTGGGTTTTGGACCCTTCTCGGTACCCTGCACCGCAGGGACCCGACGGCCACGAGACGTGCCGACATGCCCATCGTGCCCACGCGGAGCGGATCTGTCAAGCCGGCGACCGCACCTCGGTCCGAAAAGCAGAAACCCCCCCGCGGCCGAGACCGGGAGGGGCTCCGCAGGCGCGCGCCAGGGGGCGCGGCCATGAGGGCTCACGTGTTGAGGGATTCCTTGAGGCCCTTGCCCGCGCGGAACACCGGGATGCGACGCGAGGGGACCTGGATCTCCTTGCCGTTCTTGGGGTTGTGGCCCTTGAACTGGCGGCGCTGCGACACGGTGAAGGTGCCGAAGTCGGAGATCGTGACCTTGTCGCCCTTGGTGAGCGCGTCCTGGATGGTGTCCATGATGATGTTCACGTGCTGGGCGGCCTTGATCTTGGCGATCTGGGCCTTCTGGGCGAGCTGCTCGGTGAGGTCGGCTTTGTTCATGGTAAATCTCCTGAGGGTTGAATATCCAAACAATCGAAAAAGTCCAAACACGTTGGTGGCTACCCGCCGATCAGGGCGACGATCACAGTTACGAGATCGCTGTCAGGAAAGCCGAGAGACACCTTCGCTTAGGACGTCGCTACCCTAACAGAAGTGATTCAGGCTGCCAACGTGAAAACGCCGGTTTTTGTCGTTTTTCATGAATCGCTACAGAAACGAAAAAAACACAAAAATCCAAAGCGCTCGGCGATGCCTCGATCACGTCGACGTGGTGCGGCTTTTCGCGTTTTCGGTCGTGCGCTCCGACGCGTGTCGTCCCGGTTCAGCGCGGGCGACGCGGTCAATTCACGAGCATCCGGACCGACCCGTTTCGCCCGAATTCCGCGCGCGACGGCCGGACGATGCGAATTCAGACGTTCGGCTTGAGCCAGCCGCCCCGAACCATCAGCGCCTTCGGCAGCACGTCCAGCGTGACGGGCGCCTCCCCGATGGCCTCGCCGTCCGTCTCAATCGCGATCGGGCTGCCCACCTCGATGTGCGAGGCTCGCACACGGCGGACGCCTGGGACGCGATCAAAATCGCCTGCGTAGAGCTTGGGGAGGTGGCGAAGCGCAGCGAACAACCCCAACTTCGGGATGATGGAGACGTCGAGGACGCCGTCCGCCATCGAGCCGCCCTTGCCAACGTATAGGCCCGCGCCACAGTAGTGGGCGTTCGCGCAAAACGCAGCCAGCGTCTCGATAGTCGCGCTTCCGGCGCCGTCGGGACCCTCCCAGCGCCAGTCCACCGGCTTCGGCTCGTAGCGCCCAAGCGCGGCGAGAATGGCGCCAAGGAACGACGCGGTGCCGCCGTACCGCTTCGAGGAGGCGTTCACGAGCTGGCAGACCATGGCGTTGATGCCAAACCCCGCGACGTTCACGCAGATCTCGCGGCGCCGAACGCCGTCAACCTCCGGAAAGCTGAGCTGGATCACATCGAGCGGCAGGGTCATGCCCGTGCTGGCGATCCACAGCGCATCCTGCACGTTCTTCTTGATCTTCAGGCTGCGCACGAGATCCCCGCCCGTCCCGAAAGGGATGACGGTGAAGCTGACGCGCCGGTTGATGGCGACGCCATCGCGGAACAGCCCGTTCACGACCTCATGACAGGTCCCGTCGCCCCCGAGCGCGGCGATGATGTCGGCGTCGCCGGCCGTCGCGAGGTCCCGGGCGATGTCGGTGGCGTGGCCGGGACGCTCCGTCCAGATGACGCGTCCCTGCGCAAACGCGCGCGCCACCGCAGCCTCGATGCCCGCACGATCGGCGCCTGCGCGACCGCCGCCCGCGCGGGGGTTGGCGATCACAGCAATGCGCTCGCCTTCGTTCCTGGCCCCGTGGTCGCCGCCGCTCGCCTCGCTCATGTCGAATCCCTTGACGGCGCGCCGCCCGGTGGTGCAAAAATAACGTTGGCCCCATGATCCTTCAGCCACTGGGCGCAATCGCCCCGGCTGCACCCCACCTCGCGCCCAGCCAGCAGCCGCACGTTCTCCCGCGCAACCGCGTGTGCAGCCTGGGGTTGCCGGTCGACGAATCCGTCGCGGAGGCCACAGCATGCGAGCTGGTGGGGCGCGCCCACCGAACCCTCAAAACAGGTCGTGTAGCGCCCGGAATCGGCAGTCGGGCCGCCGATGGGGGCGAGCGTGGCGTCCGGGTGCGGCACTGAGGGCCTGCCAGCGGCGACGTCCAACCGCTCCGCAACAGGAACATGGTGCTTGCAATGCCGCGTACAGGCGCCACAGCCGAGGCAGAGCGCCAGCGCCTCCGGGTCGGCGCTGATCCCTGTCTCAGCCGCGACCCAGGCTGCGGCCATCATGGCCGTCGCGGTCGCCGACTCAAGGCCCGTGGCGACGGCGGTCGGACAGACATGCCGGCAGAGCTTCGGGCAGAAGGTGCACATCGCGTACGGCAACGAGTCGTTCATGACGCTGCTCCGACGGGCGCAATCGGCACGGTCAGGGTCTCATAGCTCTCGGGCGGGAGCACGCGGCGAGGGTCCGGACCAGCGGAGCTGCGCGGGACAGGGAGGAGGACGAGGCGACGGCCGTCGATGACCGCGGAAGCACCGATCACCCGGGTGTCGTCGGGGGCGACGCGAGAAAGATCGGCGGACAAGGCGCCGGGCGTGGGGTGACGAAGCCGCCAGCCCTCCGCGGCGAGCCGAGCGTCCCGCTGCGGTCCCGGCTCCTGCGCGGGCAGCGTCGCGATGCGGCTGATCGGGTCGACGACGAGGTCCGGAGCCGCGGGCTCCGGGCCAGGCGGGACGTCCGGGAAAATCCGGCCCGGGTTCAGGATCCCGTCCGGGTCGATGCGGGACCGCAACGCGTGGAACATCGGGGCGATCCCTGCCAGTTCCCGAGCCGCAGCCGCCTGCTTCAACTGCCCGACGCCGTGATGGTGCGCGACCGTACCGCCAGCAGCCGCCGCGGCCGCAAGCGCGTCGGCCCAGGCGGCATCGTAGACGTCCACCGAGCCTCGCGCCGCGAAGGTGAAGTAGATGCTGCACCCCTCGCGGTACACGTGGCTGAAATGCGCCATGACGAGCCCATGGCGCCCCAGCGCCGCACGAACCCCGGCGTACAACGCTGGGAGTCGCGACCATAGCGCCGCGACCTCCATCGTGTCCGCGAACCCGCCGTGGGTGTAGACGGGTGAGAGCTTGTACGAGACCTCGTGGCGATGGTCGTACCAGTGCTCCCCCGGCTCGGCGCCGAGGTCCACGCCACCGCCGTCCATCACGATCCGGTGCCCCGCCGTCGACGACGCAGCGACCTCGTCAGCCGCCCCTTCAAAGCCGACGATCAGCACGCAGACGGTTGAAAGGCCCTGCAGGATTCCGTTCACGAGCCGGGGAAGCGCGAGCGGCAGGGAGAGCGTGTGCCGCCGAAGCGCCGGGGTGGCGTCCACGAACTCGCGCAGCGACGCGAGCCAGTCGGACCCAGCCTTCGCGGCCCCCTTTGCCTTACCGACCGTACCCTTGCCCGCCAGCTTTGTGTCCACGGAGTCGTAAAGCCGGACGGCGCACGGGCGCAGATCCGCCTGCAACAGCGTCCGCATCGCGCCCCACGCCGTCTCCACGCTGTCAAAGCGGTACCCGCGCAGCCACCGGGCCGTCGCCACGCGCTCCACGCGCGCCCGCACGCTCGTCACCACGCCAAGCGCGCCCTCGCTCCCGAGCACCCACTCGTGCAGGTCCTCGCCCTCTGCCCACTCTCCCGTGCCGTACGCGCCCTTCGGCCCGACAACGCGCAGCCCCAGCGCCATGTCCTCAAACTTGCCGTACCGCGACGAGAACTGGCCCGCCGACCGACCCACCGCCCACCCGCCGACGGTGCTGCACCAGATCGAGCTCGGGCTGTGCCGCGTCGCCCAGCCCTGCACCTCAAGCGCGTCCTCGAGGTGCTGCCCGAGCACTCCGGCGCCAACGTCGACAACCCCGTAGCTGCCACGCTCCTCCACCTTCCCGACCCCGCGCAGGCACTTGAGGTCCAACGCGAGCGCGTCGTCCCGGCCCGCCGCAGCGCCACACACGCCGCTTCCCGCACCCCATGGCACCACCGGCATCCCACGCTCCGCCGCAAAACGCAGGCAGGACGCCACCTGCTCCTCGGACTCCGGGAATGCCACGGCCAGCGGCGGAACCCCGGGGTCCCGCTCGTACGCCAGCTTCAGCGTTCCACGCGGCCAGAGGTCCCGGGCGTGCGCCACCCGCTCAGCCGGGCGCTCGCTCACGCGGACGCAGGCGGCCAGCGGGCCGAGATCGAGGGGGCGGTTCACCCGCGCCGGATAACGGTTTTCGCCGGCGGGCGCTTGGATTCACAGGTCAAAAGCACGCGAAGCCACCCCGCGAAGCGAAGCGCGCGGGATGGCTGAGGTGGAGCGGGCGGCGGGGGTCGAACCCGTGACCCCGAGCTTGGGAAGCTCGTGCTCTACCAACTGAGCTACGCCCGCGCACCTGCCTCGTAACCGACCGGGCAGACACGGCAAGTCCCCTCGACCGTCCGTGCACCTCCGACGGGAGTCGGCGATCGTGACAAACCGCGACAACCTGCACGAACACGTACTTTTCGCGTCGACGTGGACGTCCCGTACCCCGGGACATCCCCACCCCACTGGGGCGTCCATGTCCCACTTTCGCGCCCGATGGGATCTGAATTTCCCCGCTCCCCCCGTCCGCGTGAAGACTATTCACCGCGGCTCCCATGGCACGGCGCTTGCACTGGGCCTCGCCGCGTGCCTCGTCCGGGGTCCGCCCCCTCCCGACTCTCCACCGTCTCACACGCGCTCTTCCCAACGCCCCCGAGGTCTCCATGCTCACCCTCCTCCTGCTCGCCTGCAACACCGCCCCCAAAGCCCCCGTCTTCGGCGGGGACATCCCCTATCTGGACGGCGAAGTCCTCCTCCAGGTCAACGGCGACGACGTCGACCAGATGAACGTCCAGGACGACAATGGCCTGGCCGAGACCGACTACAACGCCCCGATCAACGTCCAGCGCGTCACGATTCCCGCGGGCAAGTCCGTCGACTCCGTCATCGCGAAGCTCTCGGACGACACGCGCGTCTCCTTCGCCGAGCCCAACATCCTCGCCTTCTCGGACTCCGGTGGCAGCACCAGCACGACCGCGAACGACCCCTACATGTCCTACCAGTGGAACATGACGGACATCCAGGCGCAGCAGGCCTGGGCCTACGGCACCGGCAACGGCGTCCTCGTGGCCGTTATCGACTCCGGCCTGAAGACCGGGGGCCCGGACGGCGTCGCGAACGTCCAGTCCGGCTACGACTTCTACAACGGGGACTCCAACCCCACGGACGACAACGGCCACGGCACGTTCTGCGCCGGCACCATCGCGCAGAACACCAACAACGGCGTCGGCGTGGCCGGCATCGCCCCCGGCGTGAAGATCCTCCCCGTCAAGGTCATGGGGAGTGACGGCTCGGGCGACGTCGCCACCATCGCCAGCGGCATCACCTGGGCGACCGATCAGGGCGCCAAGGTCATCAGCATGTCCCTCGGCTCCTCGTCGTCCAGCTCCACGCTCTCCAGCGCGGTCGCCTACGCGTACGGAAAGGGCGTCACCATCGTCGCCGCGTCGGGCAACGACTACAGCTCCACCGTCGGCTACCCGGCCGCCTACCCGGGCGTGATCGCGGTCGGCGCGGCCGGCATCGGCGGCACGCACAGCGCCTACTCCAACACCGGCACCAACCTCGACATCACGGCACCGGGTGGTGACCTGTCGCTCGACGCCAACAACGACGGCTACGCGGACGGCATCCTCCAGGAGACCTACGATTCCGGCGCCTGGACGTACACCTTCTGGGAGGGCACGTCGATGGCGACCCCGCATGTCGCCGCCGCCGCCGCGCTGGTCATCGCGCAGGGCGTGACCAACCCAGACGACGTTGCCGCGATCCTTGAGTC
This sequence comes from uncultured Pseudomonadota bacterium, assembly GCA_903844155.1. Classification (GTDB taxonomy): domain Bacteria; phylum Myxococcota_A; class UBA796; order UBA796; family SXON01; genus CAIUMM01. Next base: position 47,614 of record CAIMSU010000256.1, read on the forward strand.
CACGGCCACGGACAAGGGCAGCTCCGGCTACGACACCACCTACGGCTACGGCTACCTGAACGTCTACAACGCGGTCGTCAAGGCGCACGGTGGCACGTCCTCCAGCTCCGGCTCGTCCAGCTCGGGTTCGTCCAGCTCCGGCTCGTCCAGCTCGGGGTCGTCCAGCTCCGGCTCGTCCAGCTCCGGCTCCACCGCGGACACCACGCCCCCGACGATCTCGTCCGTGAGCGGGTACACGCGCAGCTCCAAGTTCTACATCAAGTGGACGACGAACGAGTCCGCCACGTCCTACGTGAACTTCACGGACTACGGCACCTACGGAAACACGACGATGAAGACCGCGCACAGCCTCTCGTTCACCGGCTCCGCGGGCTCCACCTACACGTTCACGATCACGAGCGCGGACGCCGCTGGAAACAGCACCACGTCGAGCTTGTACTCGATCAGCCTGTAGTCCAACCGTACCGTCTCGAGGGCACGCGGGGGTTCGCCTCCGCGTGCCCTTTGGAGCTGCCGGAGCGCGCGAGTTGGCTGGGCAGATTGGGGCGGCTCGCCCGGCCCCACGCCGATCCAGACGAATGCCGTGGAACGCCGCGTTGATCCTACACCGTTCCAGAACGCGGGTTTTCTCGCCAGGAGCCCGCCGGCGCAGAACGCGGGTTTTCTCGCCGTGAGCCCCCGCATTCCAAAGCGCGGGTTTTCCAGGTATCTACCACAATTGCGGAGAGCACTTCTGGTACATCGGAGATGTACCAGAAGTG
>CAIMSU010000257.1 GCA_903844155.1 uncultured Pseudomonadota bacterium
AGCCGCGCCTTGCGCGCCGAATTTCCACCGTTCGCGGTCCTGCAACACCGCTTTCGGGGGCTCGAAGGGCTTGCGGACACGGGCGAGGAGGGTGTACCGTGTCGGAGTGTGCTCACCGACAGGCCGTTCAAGTTTCCTATCGTCCGACCGATAGCCGAGAATGTTGACACCCGCGCCCGATTATACTACCGCCCCATGATGAAGCTCACCTACTTCGACTTTCCTGGGCGCGCAGAGGCCATCCGAGACGCCCTTCGGATCGGCGGAGTCACGTTCATAGACCACCGGGTGAGCCATGCGGAGTTCCGCGCCCTCCGGGATTCCGGAGCCCTGCCCTTCGACTCGCTCCCGGTGCTGGAGCTGGCCGATGGCACCGTCGTAGGCCAGAGCAACACCATCCTCCGGTATGTAGGGGGGATCACCGGGCTGACGCCCACGGCTACCGGGGAGGCGCTGCGCGTGGACGCCCTGCTCGACTCCGCCGAGGACTTCGGTGGCCGGGTCAGCAGCAGCATCCGCACCCCCGATGCCACGCTGCGTACGGCGCTGCGCGAGGAGCTGGTGAGCCTGTGGCTGCCTCACTGGTGTCGCCTTTTAGAGCGCAGCCTCGCGGTAGACGGCCAAGGCTGGCTGGTCGGCAGCACCCTGACCATCGCCGACCTGAAGGGGGTGCACTGGTTTGACAAGCTGACAAATGGCAGCTTGACCGGCATCCCCACCGACCTTCTTGTCCCCTTTCCGGCCCTCGGCGCCTGGCGGGAGCACACCCATCGTGAGCGCGCCGCCCGTATCCGGACGTGAACAAATTGCCCGGGGCTGAGCCCCACGGCCCCCCCCAAGGGTCTGAGACGTGGCGCCACTTCTCGCCATACCGGCGGGAAGATCCTGTGTCGGCAGCGGTGCTCGATGCGATGGATCGAAAGCTCGCCGGTTTAAACTACCTCGACACCCCGGTGTGGGTGTTCGACGCTCAACGCTGTCAGTGCCTGTGGGCCAATGTGGCCGGGCTGCGCGTCTGGCGGGCCAGCTCGGTAGGCGATTTGCAGCAGCGCGACATCGCATCCACCCAGTCCGAAGCCGTGTACTCGCTGTTGAACGACTACTTGGAGCGCGTAGACGGCGGTGAGACTGTCGCCACGTGGGTGACCCTCGACCCGGCGGGAACCACCCGCCGCTTCTTGCAGTCCCACCACATCTTTGTGTTGGAAGACGGCCGCAGGGTGTTGCTGATTGAAGCCCAGCCTGAACCTCCAGTCGAAGAGATGCTCGCCTTTGCATCCAACTACAGCCTGACCATCGGGCTCTACGAGATGGATGGAACATTCGTGAGCGGAAACCCTGCTTTCCTAAAGATCGCCGCGATGCATCCAACGACAGACCTCAACACACTCATCCGCGCCGATCTACTCGAATGGCCAACGCTCCTGCAAACTCAAAGCGTGCTGGTGTGGGAGACTGAACTGTCCACTGAGCGTGGCCGCGGCTGGTTCCGCTGCGAGCTGCGGCGAGTGACCACACACTCGCAACACTCGCAACACTCGCACGCGCAGGCCCGCCGCATGCGCGCGATCCTGTCGGTTTTTGACCTCACCGAAGAGCGCCTCGCCGAAGCCGAGCGCGCACACAACCAGACCATCGAACGGTCGCTCGCCGAGAAGGAGACCCTACTCAAAGAGATCCACCACCGGGTAAAAAACAACCTACAGATCGTCTCCAGTCTGCTGACGCTGCAAGCCAATCAACAAGCAGACACACTGGCGCGCACGGTCCTGCTTGAGAGCGCCCACCGGGTCATCTCCATGGCGCTCATCCACGAACAGATGTACGGCGTGACCAGCCTGGATCGTATCGACCTCGGAGCCTATGCTAGCCGTCTCGTCGACTACCTGCGTGCGGCTTTGGCCCCCGCCACGCGCGTCCGCGTGGTGGCATCCGACGTGCGCGTCACGCTGGATATCGCGGTCCCGCTAGGACTTATACTAAACGAGCTCGTCACCAATGCCTTCAAGTACGGAGGGCCCCAAAGCGCACCGGAGAGCGCGCCCCGCGCCTCAGGCGGCGACGACTGGGACATCGCGGTCACCATCGGCGAGCAAGCAGACATGATCTTTGTAGAAGTAAGCGACCACGGGCCTGGCCTGACAGAAAGCTTCATTCCACGCCAATCCTCCAGCCTCGGACTGCAGATCATCGCCTCCTTGGCCCGCCAGCTCCGAGGCACCCTCACTGCGACCAACGATCAGGGGGCCCACTTTCGCTTCACGTGCGTAAACCCGCCATATTCGTGCCAGAAGAGTGGTACACCCTCTGAAAACGGCATAGAACCGGGTTGATCTCTCGATCCAACTCGTTCCGGAAGGTGTGCCATGGGTGAAGCGTATCACGGCCCGATCCCGCTCTTCAACGCCT